>ONTV01000008.1 GCA_900320855.1 uncultured Lentisphaerota bacterium | reverse complement strand
ATACCCGTTCCCATTCCGAACACGGAAGTCAAGCGCCCCATCGCCGAGGGTAGTGCGGGACTCGCCCGCGCGAGAGTAGGACGCCGCCGGCTCTTTTTTAGAACGTCGGAGCGTAGCGCAGCCTGGTAGCGCGTTTGCTTCGGGAGCAAAAGGCCGAGGGTTCAAATCCCTCCGCTCCGACCATTCCAGTCAGCCTGATGCCGCAGAAATGCGGCATTCGGTCTTTAACGATGTCATTCCGCGAGGGGTGGCATTTTTTTTATGCCGCGAAGAAATTCAGAGAAGTTGGCCCTTGAGGGCGGAGAGAAGGCCGGGGCGTGTGGATTCCCGCCTTGGCCGCAGTTTGACCGCCGGACGGATCGCGTTGTCTTGGACATCCTGCATTCGGGGCGCGTCAACTACTGGACGGGGCCCATGGGGCTTCGGTTCGAGGCCGCGTGGGCCAAATGGCTCTGCATTCGGCATGCCGTTGCCGTCACCAGCGGTACGGCGGCCCTCCATGTCGCTCTCGCAGCACTTGGCATTGGCCCCGGCGACGAAGTTGTCTGTCCGTCCTATTCGTTCATCGCGTCCTCTTTCTGCATTCTTCAGACGGGGGCTCTCCCTGTTTTCTGCGATGTCGGAACGGATCATCTCATCGATCCCAAGAAGATCGCGGCGTGCCTGACGCCGCGCACGAAAGCCATTGTGGTCGTCCACCTTTACGGTGGGGTGGTGGACATGGATCCGATTCTGCGCCTGGCGAAGCGCCGAGGCCTTTTCGTGATTGAAGACTGCGCCCAATGCGTGGGCGGCGTCTACAAGGGCCGCAAGGTCGGTTCGCTCGGCACGATGGGCTGCTTTTCCTTTTGCCAGTCGAAGCACATCACGACGGGCGGCGAGGGCGGCATGGTCTGCTGCAATGACGATGCGCTGGCAGGTGAAGTCCGGTCGCTGCGAGACCACGGCTATGACGTTCGCGCGAAACTGGGCCTTCGGCTCGAGGCCAGGCGCACGCCCTATGTCCATCGCCGGGTCGGCTACAACTTTCGCATGACGGAAATCCAGGCGGCCATTGGCCTCGGCGAACTCCGACGCTTCGACAGTTGGAATCTGCCGCGTCGGCGTGCGCGTGCGCAGGAACTCCTGACGGGCTTGGCCGGACATCCGCTCGTCAGGTTCGCGCCCGTAGACACGGAGGCGCGCCAGCATGCGTTTTGGCTTGTTCCCTTTGTGCTCGACACGGCGAAACTGGCTTGCCCCATGTCGGACTTTGTCGCCGCCGTGCAGGCCGAAGGGGCGAGCGTGCAGAGCGTCCTCTGGCCTGAGATGTACCGTGAGGAGGCGTTTGTGGCACCGCACGGCTTTGGGACGGCAAACTATCCGTTCCGCGATCCGGCGAATCGACCAATCGACTACACGGCGTTTGATTGCTCGCAGGCGCGCGCGTTGGCCGAGGCGACGATTGCATTCTGGGCGCATCCGACCTACACGGCGGCGCATATGCGGGCTGACATCCGGGCCTTTGAGAAGGTTGCGCGGCACATGATGCGCACACGCCCCTAGGTCAGGCTGAACGCATCGACATCGAGCGTGACGCGCAAGGCGGTGGGTGCGGGTCGGGCGGACACGAACCAGCGCCACGCCTTCACGATGGCCGCCGCAGACTTCGCGCGCACCATCACCTGCCAGCGATACCAGCCTTCCGCCTTCTCGAGCGCGCTCGGCAGCGCGTCCGTCACGTTCAGCCCCGGACACTTCGCGAGCGATGCGGCGCACATCGCCGCCCACTCGCCGACGAGCTTCAGGTCCTTGGACTTGAGATTGATCATCGCGAGGTGGCAATACGGCGGAAAGAAGCCTTCCGCGCGCGCCTTGAGCTCGTCGGTCGCGAACGCGGCGAAGTCGCCGCGCACGACGGCCCGCAGGACGGGGCTCTCGATTTCGTGGCTCTGGATGAAGACCTCGCCCGGAAGTTCCGCGCGCCCTGCGCGCCCCGCGACCTGCGCGAAGAGCTGGAAGCTCCGCTCGACCGCGCGGAAGTCCGGCATGTTGATGGAGCTGTCCGCATTGAGGACGCCGACGAGCGTGACGTTCGGGAAGTCGAGGCCCTTTGCGATCATCTGCGTGCCGAGCAGCACGTCGGCTTCCTGTCGGCGAAAGGCGTCGAGGATGTCGTCATGCGTGTGCTTGCGTGACGTCGAGTCGGCATCCATCCGCAGGATTGACGCGCGCGGGAAGCATTTCTTCAGCGCCGCCTCCGCCCGCTGCGTGCCGACGCCCCTGTATTCGAGCGCCGGAGCGTGACAGGCCGGACAGATCGCCGGGCGCGCCGTCCACCCGCCGCAGACATGGCAGCGCAGACAGTCGTCCGCCTGATGGTAGGTGTAGGGCAAGCCGCAGTCGGGACACTCGATCACGTGTCCGCACGCCTCGCAGACGACCTGACGCGAATAGCCGCGCCGGTTGAGGAAGAGGATCGTCTGCTCGTGCCGGTCGAGGCGCAGGCGAATCGCGTCCAGGAGTTCGGGCGAGTAGATCGAGCCGTCGCGCATCTCGACGAGGTGGACGTCCGGGAGCGTGCCCGCGCCCGCGCGACAGCGCATGGTTGCGAGACGGTACTTGCCGCACTGCGCGTTGTGCCAGCTTTCGAGCGACGGCGTCGCGCTGCCGAGGACGACGCGCGCGCCTTCGATCACGCCGCGCAGCACGGCGACGTCGCGCGCATGGTAGCGCGGCGTCTCGTCCTGCTTGTACGACGTCTCGTGCTCTTCGTCCACGACTATCAGGCCCAGGTCCTTGACGGGCGCCCAGACCGCGCTCCGGGGACCGACGACGACGCGCGCCGTGCCGGCGCGGATGCGGTGCCATTCGTCGTAGCGTTCGCCATCCGAGAGCGCCGAGTGGAGGACGGCGACGCGGTCGCCAAAGCGCGCGGCGAACCGCTGAACCGTCTGCGGCGTGAGCGAGATCTCCGGCACCATGACGATGGCGCCGCGCCCGGCGTCGAGTTCGCGCGCAATCGCCTGGAGGTAGACTTCCGTCTTGCCGCTGCCCGTCACGCCGAAGAGGAGCGTGGGGCGCGCATCGGCGAAGATCGCGTCGCGCGCGGCCAGCTGTTCGGCGTTGAGCGGCAGGGGCTTCGAGGGCAGGATGCGGCGGTTGCCGAGGGGGCTGCGCCGCTTCGCGCGGACGGAGATGGTGACGAGCCCTTTCTCGGCGAGGAGGCGAATCGAGGCGGGCGTCGTCTTCAGCTCGCGGCAGAGCTGCGCCATCCACCCGCCGCCGAGGCGCCGGATGTGTGCATAGAGCTCACGCTGACGCGGCGATCCGCGCACGTCTCCTGTCTCATGTCTCGTGCCCTCTTGGTCAATCGGCTCTACGAACAGCAGTTCCCTCGGTCGTGCGTTCTTCTTCAGGACGGCCGCCGGGAGGGCCGTTCGAAGTACCGTCTCCAGGGGGGCGGCGGTGTAGGCCGCGACCTTCTTGACGAGCGTCAGGAGATTCGGCGAGAAGAACGGCGTCTCGTCGACAATCGCCGCAATCGGCTTCAGCCGGCAGGGCTTTTGACTTGAGCGACACGAGGGGCGAGAGGGTCTTGCGGGGGACTGCGCCGTCAGCCCCCCGGCGGCCGAAGCCGCCGCCACCTCAATCGCGAAGCCGCGCGCCTCGCGGTGTCCAAACGGAACAGAAAGAAGCTGGCCAACGGCCAGCTTCTTCTCAAGCGCTTCCGGCACTTCGTAGGTGAAGAGCCGGTCGAGCGCGAGGTCAATCGCGACCTGGACGAGCATTAGAGCTGCAGGATGTCCAGCTCGTTCTCAAGCGCGCTGTTGTCGAAGCTCTGCTTGTTGAAGATCACGTTGAGGCGCGAATACTTCGCCTTGATGACCTGCGCCGCGCCGCCCTTGCGGATGAGAATCCACGCCTTGTTGCCGAACGGCGTGGACGTGTACTGCCCGCCCGCCTTGCCGCACTCGATTTTCGTCGCCGTCGTGCCGTCATACGTCTTGAGGTTGGACTTCAGGGCATCGGCATCGACATTGCGCGTGACGAGCGCCGGCACGACGTCGGCGACCTCGCTCTGGAGGTTCTGCGTGACGCGCCACGCGACGTTCGCGGCCTGAAGCGTCGAGCCGCTCATACCGGGGACGCCGCCGCCCGACAGCGTGCTGATGTCGATGTCCACGTAGGGCTGACGGCTCTCGGCCGACGTGTCGAGGTCGAAGAGGGCCTTGAAGTATTCCGTCGAGCTGGAGGCATTGATGACCTTCTTGTCCTCATCGTCCACGCCTTCCTGAGACGTCTGCGGCCACACGGCCTGCAGGCCCGCGCCCTCGCGTTCGGTGTTGCACTGCGTGATGGCCACGAACAAGTTGCGGCCGCGCATTGACATGGCGGACGTGTTCGCCGACAACATGGCCGACGAGATGGCCGGGAAGAGCGCACCCATCAGGATGCCGAGAATACCGATGACGACGAGAAGCTCAACGAGCGTGAATCCCTTCGACTGCTTTTTCATGTTCATGAACCTTTTTTTAGTTTTTTGTTTGGTGGTTGTATTATCTCACAAATCTCATTTTCGTTCAAGTGCCCGCCGCAAATAGGGCAGGTAGGCGACCGTGTAGGTGTGGAGGCTCCAGAGCGTCAGCAGGATGAGCCCGCCCTCGACGGCGTAGCAGCTCAGGCGCCACGGCGCCTCCCACGCCGTCGGCGCAAGCCGATGGAAGCAGAGGTAGACGTAGATCCACCCCGCGCCCGGAAAGGAGAGCGCCGTGCGCACCTTGCCGAGCCACATCGCCGCGACGTCCGCCCCGTAGAGCGTGCCGACCGATCGCATGAACGTCACCCACGTGTCGCGCAGCATGTAGAGGACGGTGAAGCCGACCATCAGCAGCGCGTGGCACTCGCTCTCGCCCTGGTGCAGAACCTGCCACGAAAGGACAGGAAACGCGACGAGGTAGAAGATCTTGTCCATCAGCGGATCGGCCATCTTGCCAAGCGTCGAGACGACGTTCCATCGCCGCGCAAGCGCACCGTCCCAGGCGTCCGTCAGGCCCGAAAGCAGCATCGCGAGGCACGCGCCCAGCGCGAGCGCAAGGCTGCCGGCGCCGTTGCCCGCGAACTCCTGGACGATGGCCAGAACCGCCCACACGAAGATGAGCGGGACGCGCGCGAACGTCAGCGCGTTCACGAAGCGGGACTGGGCACGGCGTGTCACGAGGCGCTCAGACCCTCCGCCACGACCTCCTGCATGACGCCGAGCGTCTCCTGCAGCTGGACGAGCCGCGCCTTGAGGGCCTCGACCTTCGCCTCGGCCTTCTGGTAGTTGCGGCGCGTCGCGAAGAGCTGTTTCAGGATCTCGCCGGGGTCGAGGTCGAGGTCCGTCAGCTCCATGCCGTCGGGAATCGGCACGAGGACGGGCTCGCCGCATTCCGTGCAGTTGATCTGCAGCCCCGCGCCGCGATAGTCGATCACGAGGTTCTTGCCGCAGTGCGGACAGTCGAAGACGATGTCCGTATCGCGAATTTCCGTCTCGTCCCCGTTCTCGCGCACGGGCACGTCAGTTTCGTCGTAGTCCGATTCTGTCATGGCTTGGCCTCCGTTCGTTTGACGCCATTATACCAAAAAACGAGAATTCCCGCCCGCACCGCCCAGCATGGCCCGACTACGCGATGATTCCGCCGCAGACGATTCGGTCATCCGCGTCGTAGAACACGGCGGACTGCCCGGGGGCCACGCCGAAGAGGCCGTCGCCCTCGGCCGTGCAGACGCCCTGCCGAAGCGCGACCGGGCCCATCGGATCCCCCGTGCTGCGGATCTTGACCCGGCACACGATCGCGTCCGTCCGCTCGCAGGCGCCCATCCATCTCAGGTCGGCCACGCGGAACGCGGTCGCGAACGCCTCCTTGCGGCTTCCCACCACGACCCGGTTGTGGCAGGCGTCAAGGCGGATCACGTAATGCGGCTCCGGGCCGAACACGCCGATTCCCTTGCGCTGGCCGACGGTGAAGTTCCAGAACCCCGTGTGCCGCCCCACGACCTTCCCGGACATGTCCACGATGTCGCCTTCGCGTTCCGCCGCCCCGATGAGTTCGCGCTTGTCGCCCGAATAGAAGTCCTGCGAATCCTCGCGGTCGGCGGCGGCAAGCCCGCGCGCGGCCGCCATCTGCCGGACCTCCACCTTCGTGAGGCCGCCGAGGGGAAAGATCGTTTCGGACAGCTGCTGCTGCGAAAGCCGGTACAGGAAGTAGCTCTGGTCCTTCTTCTTGTCCGCCGCGCGGCACACGGCCAGCCGTCCCTCGTCCGTGCGCACGATTCGCGCGTAATGCCCCGTTGCGAAGCGATCGAACGCAAGGCCGCTTTTCCGCGCCATCCTCGGCAGAAGCCCGAACTTCATGGCCGCATTGCACATCACGCACGGATTCGGCGTGAGGCCCTTGAGGCTTGTTTCGCGGAAGTAGCCGACGATGGCCTTCTCGTATTCCTCCGAGCAATCGAACACCTGGTAGCCGATACCCAGCGAACGCGCGAGATCCGCCGCCCGGTCGATGTCCTCGGCCTCATGCGGGCCGTAGCAGGCGTCGCGTTCGCCGCCGCGATAGCGCCCCTCGCGCCAGAGCTTCATCGTGACGCCGACGACCTCATGGCCCTCGTCCTTCAGCAAAAGCGCGGCAACCGAGGAATCGACTCCGCCCGAAAGTCCGACTGCAATCTTCATCTCTTCTCCCAGTGCGGCGAATCGCCGCGCGCATTCCACTTGATCGTCTCGCCGATGGCCGCGACGCGCCGTTCGAACTTTTCGCGCGACGCGGCCGGATCCTCTTCGAGACAGGGCTTGCCGAGATACAGCTGGTAGTTGGCGCGATATCCGACGTCCGTGATGTTCGGCATCATCACGTTCGCGCCGGCGAGCAGGCCTTTCTCGCGTCCGTCCGGGTCCAGCGCCTGCAGCGCCGTTGCCGACGCGATGTTCACGTCATGCAGGTGCAGACGCGCGACGGCGATCATGCGCAGCCCCAGCTCAAGGCGCCTCGCCGCCGCGTCCGCCGACCAGGGGATGCCTTCGCCGAGCGGCGTGTCGGGATGTGGAATGTACGGCCCCATCCCGATCATGTCGATGTCCTCGGACGCGAAAAACTCGATGTCGGACGCCAAGTCGTCCAGCGTCTGGCCGGGAAGCCCCGCCATCACGCCGCTCCCCACCTGGTACCCGCACCGGCGTAACAGGCGCAGACAGTCCAGCCGCCGCGTCCACAGATGGTCCGCCGGATGGATCGTCGCGTACAGCTTGGGGTTGGACGTCTCGATGCGCAGGAGATAGCGGTGCGCGCCCGCCGCGCGCCAGCGCCGATACGTCTCCTCGGTCTGCTCGCCAAGGCTCAACGTGATGCCGAACGAATCGCCGGCAAAGCCGCGTATCCGGTGCAGAACCGCCTCGATCATCTCCGTGTGCCCGGCGCCCGTCTGTTCGCCGGACTGCAGCACGAGGTTTCCGTATCCGGACTTGAAGGCCCATTCGGCTTCCCGGACGATCTCGTCGGCGCCCATGACGTACCGATGCACCTTGCCGTTTCCCTTGCGTATCCCGCAGTAGCGGCAATCCTTCTCGCACACGTTGCCGCACTCGACGAGGCCTCGGATCGAGACGGCCTTGCCGGAGACCCGGACCTTGACGGCATAGGCCGCCGCATACAGCTCCCGCGCATCGGGCCAGGAGAGAAGCGCGACGAGTTCCCGATGCGAAAGCGTCCGTGGCGTTGCCGCCGCCCGCTCCAGCAAATGTGCATCCGTTTCCATGGCTATCCGTTCGGTGAAACCCGCCTCTTCTTCATGCAGCGTATTATACCAAAACGACGCTTCCAAACTTGGTATAATACACCGCATCAAAGCTTGGAGGAGACGAATCATGCGAATCGGCATCTATGGCGGCAGTTTCAATCCCGTTCACTACGGGCACGTCCACGTGGCGCGCGCGGCGCTCGCCGATCTTGCGCTGGATCGGCTTCTGGTCGTGCCCGCGAACGTGAGCCCGTTCAAGACGGCGGGCGTGACGGACTTGCCGGCGCCGCCGTGGGATCGGCTGGCGCTTGTGCGCGCGGCGTTCGCGGACGTTCCAGGCGCAGTCGTCGACGAACGCGAGATCCGGCGCGGCGGCGTCTCCTACGCGATTGACACGGTGCGCGAAATCGCGGCGGAGAATCCGGGCGCTGCGCTGTTCTTCGTCATCGGCGAGGATTCCGTCGCGGGGCTGCCGCGCTGGAAGGACATCGACGCGCTCAAGGCGCTCGTCACGTTCAAGGCGTATCCGCGCACGAAGGAGTCCTCGACCGAGATCCGCACGCTCTTTGCCCAGGCGCGGGTCACGCTGAATCCCGACGCACGGCTTGTGGAGACGGTGCGTGCGGGCCTGGTGCGCAAAAACGGATTCTGCCCTTGCCGGTTGCCGAAGCTGCCCGCGTTCTTCTGTCCCTGCGACGAGTTCAAGGGACAGCTGCGCGATCCGGCCTTTCACGGGCTCTGCCATTGTCGGCTCTATTTGAAGCCACCGGCGGACGTGCGGGCCTGATGGCGCGGATGGATCTTGAATCAATGGGAGCGAACGTACGATGAAGATTCTGATTACGGGCGGCAAGGGCATGCTGGGACGCACGCTTTGCCGGGAGCTGGGCGACGCGCACGAGCTCGTCGTCGCGGACGTGCCCGACTGGGACGTCACGGACGACGCGGCGTTTTTTGCGAAGACGCTTGAGGCGAAGCCGGACGTGATCGTCCACTGCGCGGCGATGACGAAGGTCGATGCCTGCGAGGCGGATCGCGAGCGGGCCTTCCGCCTCAACGAGGAAGGTTCGCGCAATGTCGCGCTGGCGGCGAAGACGTGCGGCGCGCGGCTGATCGCGATCTCGACGGACTACGTCTTTTCGGGCGAACCGCCGCGCGAGCCGTGGGCCTGGAGCGAGACGGACATTCCGCGTCCGCAGACCGTCTACGGGGCCTCGAAGTTCGCCGGCGAGCAGATGGTCCAGATGATTCATCCCGACAACTCGGTCATCCTCCGCATCGCCTGGCTCTATGGCGCGGGCGGCCCGTCGTTCGTCCACACGATGGCGCGGCTGGGGGGCGAGGCCGGCGCGCCGCTCCCGGTCGTCGACGACCAGCGCGGCAATCCGACCTCGACGCGCGTCGTCGCGGACGTGATCCGGTTCCTGCTCGTCCATCCCGACGTGTCGGGCATCGTCCATGGAACGTGCGAGGAGCAGTGCACCTGGTATGCGTTCGCGCAGGAGCTGAAGCGGCTGTTGAACGACCGTCCGGGCGCGCCGCGCTTCGTCCGCGAGATCGTGCCCTGCACGACGGCGGAATTCCCGCGTCCGGCGCCGCGTCCGCGCAACTCGGCGCTGAAGAAGAGCGTCCTTAACGTGCTGGGCTACCGCACGCCCGACTGGAAGAGCGCCCTGGCCGCGTTCGTGAAGGACGAGTTCCCGGCTTGAAGGTTGTTGCCCCCCGAGGGGCGGAAAGGAAAGAAAGAAATGAAAATGAAATCAAGTCTGTTTCTTCTCGCGTTGGTGGCGGCGGCCCTCGGCGTGTCTGCGGCGGAGCCGCTTCGCTATGCCGTCGCGGCCGACCGGGCGACCTGCGTCTACGCCTGTGGCGAGACGGCGACGTTCACGGTGACGGTCACGGGCACGAACGGCCAGCGCGTCGCGACGGGTTCGGTCCAGGCGTCGCTCGACAACTTCGGGCCGCAGACCGTCGCGGCGGCGGTGACGTGGGATCTCGCGAAGACGAACGTCTTCACGCTCGCGGGACGGCTCGACGCGCCGGGCTTTCTGCGCCTGAACCTCTCGCCCGCGCCGCAGGGGAACGGGCCGAAGGTCTGGAGCGTGGCCTACGACCCGACGCGAATCGCCAAGGGAAGTCCGTCGCCCGCCGACTTCGACGCCTACTGGGCGGGCGAGCGCGCGCGGCTTCGGCGCGAGGTGCCGCTCGATCCGCAGGTCGTCCGTGTCCCCGAACGCAGCACGTCCGCGTTTGACTTCTTCCGCGTCTCGTTCGCCACGTTCGGGCGGCGCGTCTACGGCTACCTGAGCGTGCCGACGGACAAGACGAAGGCGCCGTTCCCCGTGAATGCCGGCGTCAACGCCGCCGGGTTCGGCGGCTGGACGAACGACATGGCCGGGCGCCCGGACGCGATCTGCCTGCAGATGAGCGTCTATCCGTTCGAGCCGGACTGGCGGTGGCAGGAGACGGGCCTCAAGGCAACGTACGACGCGATGAACGAGGCATGCTGCGCGAAATACGGGTGTGGCTATTCGTGCGCGGGCATCGCCGTGTCACGCGAAGACTACTTCTTCCATTCCGTCCTGCTCGGCATTGACCGCGCGATTGACTGGCTCGTGGCGCGGCCGGACGTCGACCGGACGCGCGTCGCCTACCAGGGGACGTCGCAGGGCGGCGGCTTCGGCTTCTACCTGACGGGCCTCAACCACGCCTTCACGCGCGCCGCCTTCTACGTGCCGGCGATCACGGACACGATGGGGTATCGGGCGGGGCGGCGGAGCGGCTGGCCTCAGATCGTCGAGAACAATTCGCGGACGCCGGAGACGCGCGCGGCTGCCGAACGTTTGGCGCCGTATTTCGACGGGGCGAACTTCGCCTCGCGCATCGCGTGTCCCGTCCGCGTCGCCGTCGGCTTCTCCGACACGACCTGTCCGCCGTGCGCGGTCTACGCGGCCTACAACGAGATCAAGGTCAAGGACAAGGAAATCGTCCACGGCATCGGCATGACGCATTCGTGCTTCGGCACGTTCTACCGTGACCTGGGCGCTTGGGCGGGGAAATAGGAAATGGAACTCAAGGTAAAGAAGGGCACGGGGCGCGCCCCGGCGCTTGCGCAGATCGTCGATTGGCTGGACAGGACGCTGGACGTCGCGGCGTTTGACGACGTCTCGAACAACGGCGTGCAGATTGCGCGCCGCGACGGGAACGCGCCCGTCTCGTGCGTCGCGTTCGCCGTGGACGCGAGCGTGCGGGCCGTCCGTGCGGCGGCGGACGCGGGCGCGCAGCTCCTGGTCGTCCACCACGGCCTCTCGTGGGGCGGGGGCATCAAGCGCCTGACGGGCGGCGTCTACAACGTCGTTCGTGCCGCGATGGATGCCGACCTCGCGCTTTACGCCTGCCATCTGCCGCTTGACGCGCATCCGACGCTCGGCAACAATGCGGGGCTCGCGAAGGAGCTGGGACTGCGGGGCCTGTCCCCGGCGTTCCGCTACCATGGCCAGACGATCGGCTTCACGGGAATGCAGGGCACAGGGCGCCGCGCGGTGCGCGTCGGCGTCTGCTCCGGCGGCGCGGGCGAGTTCGCGGAGGAGGCGCAGCGGCTGGGCTGCGGACGCTTCGTGACGGGCGAGGCGAGCTGGGGCGAGGTCATCGCGGCGGAGAACGTCGGCATGAAGATGGTCTGCCTCGGCCACTACGAGACGGAAGTCTACGGCGTGCGCGCCGTCGCGGCTGCGATGGCGAAGGCGCTGAAGGTCACGACGCGCGACTTGACGGACGATTTGCGTCCGCGCGCGGCCGAGCCGTCGGGGGCGGGGGCTCGGCAATGAAGCCGAAGACGGTGCTGGTGACGGGCGGCACGACGCGTCTGGGGCGGGCGCTTGCGGAGGACTTGCGGGCGCGCGGCTGGCGCGTCCTGACGACGTCGCACCGTGCGGACGCGGGGGCGGACATCCTGGCCGACTTCGCGGATCCGCTCGGGCCGGCGCGCGCCTATGCCGCGTGTCTGCGCCTTCTGGACGGGCAGCCGCCGGACGCGCTCGTCAACAACGCGGCGCTCTTCGTGGGTGCGGACGAGACGCTGACGGCGGTCAACGTGGAGGCGCCGAAGAAGCTGACGATGCTGATGGCGGGACGCGAGACGGGGCGCGGCGCCGTCGTCAATGTCCTCGACACGCGCGTCCTGGGCGTGGCGGCGGGCGCGTCCCTCAGCCCTTACGCGGCGACGAAGGCGGCGCTCCTCGCGTACACGCGCACGTCGGCGGCGCTCTTCGCCGAGACGCTGCGCGTCAATGCGGTCGCGCCGGGCCCGGTGCTTGCGCCGACGGACGTCCATGAAAAGGCGGGCGAGACGCTCCTTGGGCGTCCGACGCCGGCGGACGTGGCGCAGGGGGTCGCGTATCTGCTGGAGGCCGCCGCGACGACGGGCGCGGTCCTTCCCATCGACGGCGGCCAGCACCTGCTCGCGTGAGGCGCGCCTGTTTGCCGCGCCGGCAGTGCGCCGAACGGTGCACGGTCTTATATGGTATAATGCACCGAAATGAAGAAGTTGAACGACTACGTCAAGGCGATTCCGGATTTCCCGAAGGCGGGCGTCCTGTTCCGCGACGTGACGGGGATTCTCGAGTCGCCGGACGGCTTTCAGCTCGTCCTCGACCATGCGACGGGTCTTCTCGCCGACTGTGAATTCGACCTTGTGGCCGCGCCGGAATCGCGCGGCTTTATTTTTGGCGCGGCGCTCGCCGACCGCTTCCGGACGGCGTTCGTGCCGATCCGCAAGCCGGGCAAGCTTCCGCGCGAGACGATCTCCGAGGCGTATGACCTCGAGTACGGCAAGGCCGAGCTCCACATGCACGCCGACGCCGTGAAGCCCGGCCAGCGCGTCGTGATCGTCGATGACCTCCTGGCGACGGGCGGCACGGCGCGCGCGGCGGCGAAGCTCGTCGAACGCCTGGGCGGCGTCGTCGTGAAGATGATTTTCCCGATCGAGCTTGAGGGCTTTGCCGCGCGGGCGAACGCGCTCAAGGACTACGACGTCGCGACGTTCGTGAAATATCCGGGGAAATGAAGCCCGCTTAACCCTTAACCCCCAACCGACCGAACCTAAACTTCATTATGGCCAGCCAAGAAACCAACCACGAAAAGAAATCCTCCGCCTTCGACAACGGCGGCATCTATGACGCGCGCACGCTGGGGCTTCCGAAGATGGGCGTCCTCGGCGTCCAGCACATGTTCGCGATGTTCGGCGCGACGATTCTCGTGCCGATCCTGACGGGGCTCTCGCCGTCCGCGACGCTTCTCTGGGCGGGCTTCGGCACGCTCCTCTTCCACTTCCTCACGAAGCGGATGGTGCCGGCGTTCCTCGGCTCGTCGTTCGCCTATCTCGCGGGCTACTTCGCCCTCATGGGCCTCGCCGGGACGGCGGGCTACGAGACGCTCACGAAGCCGGTCGCGCTCCAGTACGCCTGCCTCGGCGTCGCGGCGTCGTCCGTCATCTACTTCATCGTCGCGGCGTTCGTGAAGGCGTGCGGCGTGAAGACGGTGATGAAGTACTTCCCGCCGGTCGTCACGGGCCCGATCATCATCGGGATCGGACTTGTCCTCTCGCCGGTCGCGGTCAACAGCTGCGAGGCGTCCTGGCCGATCGCGCTCGTCGCGATCGCGACGGTGATCGCCTTCTCGATCTGGGGGCGCGGCATGTTCAGGATTATCCCGATCCTGATGGGCGTCATTTTTTCGTGCGCGGCCGCGTATCTCATGGGCAAGGCCGGGTGGACGCCCGCGATCGACTACGCGTCCGTCGCGAACGCCGCGTGGGTGGGGCTGCCCGTCCGCTGGAACAACACGGTCTTTCCCATTCTCGCGAAGCCGGACATGGGGCTCGTCGTCACGTCGCTCGCGATCATCGTGCCGCTCGCCTTCGCGACGATCATGGAGCACGTCGGCGACATCTCGGCGATCAGCTCGACGGTGAACCGCAACTACTTCAAGGAGCCGGGCCTCCACCGCACGATGCTGGGCGACGGCCTCGCGACGTGCCTCGCCTCGCTCTTCGGCGCGCCGGCGAACACGACGTACGGCGAGAACACGGGCGTCCTCTCGCTCTCGAAGGTCTACGACCCGCGCGTCATCCGCATCGCGGCCGTCCTCGCGATCCTCGTCTCGTTCTGCCCGAAGTTCTCCGCGTTCATCGGCACGATCCCCGGCGCGACGATCGGCGGCGTGTCGTTCGTCCTCTACGGGATGATCTCGGCCGTCGGTGTGCGCAATCTCGTCGAGTCGCGGGTCGATCTCGGCAAGTCGCGCAACATGCTCATCGTGGCGATCATCCTCGTCCTCACGCTCGGCATCTCGTTCTCGAAGGCGGGCGCGATCAAGTTCGCCGTGGGCGGCGTCAACTTCGCGCTCTCGGGCCTTGCGGTCGGCGCGCTTACGGGCATTCTCCTCAACGCGCTCCTGCCGGGCAAGGACTTCCAGTTCTCCGAGACCGATCCGTCGATCAAGGACGCGGAACGCTGGGGCGGCGTCAAGCCGGCGAACGGTGCGGATGCCTCCGTCGCGCCCTGACGCGGGGCGGAGACGCCCCTTGGCGGGCGCAGGCGAGTGGGACATTCTGTCGCGACAGAATGTCCCACTTCTCTTGTCTGCGCGGCGGGCGCAGTGGCTGGCACGGTCTTTGCAAGAAATTCGGTGTCGCCCGTGGTGGGCGAAAGAAAGTTGAGAGCAAACTATGGCAAAAGTACTTGGAATTGACCTTGGCACGACGAACAGCTGCATGGCGGTGATGGAAGGCGGCGAGGCGACGGTCATACCGAACAAGGAGGGCGCGCGGACGACGCCTTCGATCGTGGCGTTCACGAAGAATGGCGAGATCCTGGTCGGCCAGGCGGCGAAGCGCCAGGCCGTGACGAACCCGAAGTCGACGATCTACTCGATCAAGCGGTTCATCGGCCGCCGGTTCAGCGAGATGACGGACGAGATCAAGATGGTCCCGTACGAGGTCGTCGCGGCGCCGAACGGCGATGCGGCCGTGAAGGTGAACGACAAGGTCTACACGGCGCAGGAGATCTCCGCGATGGTCCTGCGCAAGCTGAAGGAGGATGCGGAGGCGTTTCTGGGCGAGAAGATCACCGAGGCCGTCATCACGGTGCCGGCGTACTTCAACGACCAGCAGCGCCAGGCGACGAAGGACGCGGGCAAGATCGCGGGCCTTGACGTCAAGCGCATCGTGAACGAGCCGACGGCGGCGTCGCTCGCCTACGGCCTCGACAAGAAGAAAAACGAGAAGATCGCGGTCTACGACTTCGGCGGCGGCACATTCGACATCTCGATCCTCGACATCGGCGACGGCGTCTTCGAGGTGAAGGCGACGAACGGCGACACGCACCTCGGCGGCGACGACCTCGACCAGGCGATCATGAAGTGGATGATCGAGGACTTCAAGGCCCAGCAGGGCATCGACCTCGGCAACGACATGATGGCCCTCCAGCGCCTGAAGGAAGAGGCCGAGAAGGCGAAGTGCGCGCTGTCGACGGCGACGACCTACGACATCAACCTGCCGTTCATCACGGCGGACGCGACGGGCCCGAAGCACTTGACGACGACGCTCACGAAGCAGAAGCTCGAGACGCTGACGATGGATCTCGTGAACCGCACCGCCGATCCGTGCCGCAAGTGCATGGCCGACGCGGAACTCTCGACGGTCGACGAGGTCGTCCTCGTCGGCGGCCAGACGCGCATGCCGCTCATCCAGGAGAAGGCGAAGAGCCTCTTCAACAAGGAGCCGCACAAGGGTGTCAACCCAGACGAGGTCGTCGCGATGGGCGCGGCCATCCAGGGCGGCATCCTGAAGGGCGAGGTGAAGGACGTGCTGCTGCTCGACGTGACGCCGCTGACGCTCGGCATCGAGACGCTGGGCGGCGTGCTGACCCCGCTCATCGAGCGCAACACGACGATCCCGACGAAGAAGTCGCAGGTCTTCTCGACGGCGGCGGACAACCAGCCGGCCGTGACGATCGCGATCTTCCAGGGTGACCGCAAGATGGCGCGCGACAACAAGGCGCTCGGCAACTTCAACCTGGACGGCATTCCGCCGGCGCCGCGTGGCGTCCCGCAGATCGAGGTCACGTTCGACATCGACGCGAACGGCATCCTCAACGTCTCGGCGAAGGATCTCGGCACCCAGAAGGAGCAGAAGATCACGATCACGGCGGCGGGCGGTCTCTCGAAGGAGGAGATCGAGAAGATGCGCAAGGACGCCGAGGCCCACGCGGCCGAGGACGAGAAGCGCCACGCCGAGGTCGAGGACCGCAACAAGGCCGACGGGCTCGCCTTCCAGGTCGAGAAGACGCTGAAGGACGCGGGCGACAAGATCGCCGCCGACAAGAAGGCGCCGGTCGAGGCCGCGCTCAAGGAGCTCAAGGACCTGCTCGCGAAGCAGCCGCCGGCCCCGATCGCCGACATCAAGGCGAAGCAGGAGGCGCTCATGAAGGCGATGGAGCCCGTCGCGCAGGAGATGTACGCCTCGGCGCAGGCCCAGCAGGGCGCGGCCGGCGCGAATCCGGGCGCGGGCACGCCGCCGCCGAACAGCGAGCCGCCGAAGGACGACGGCAAGAAGAACGGCGATGACGTCGTCGACGCCGACTTCACCATGAAGTAAGGGAGGGGAGATAATCGAATTGTCGAGTTGACGAATGTTCGAATGAGGCATTCCGCGACTGGGCAATTCGATTATTCGACCAGCCATTCGGCATTCGACCATTCGGCATTCGACCATTCGATTATTCGACCATTCGATTATTCGATTATTTCAATTGTCATCAACCAGAACAAGCAAGGAGAAACCTGAAATGAACATCAGACCCCTGGGTGATCGCGTTCTCGTCGAACCGATCGAAGAGAAGGAACAGACCGTCGGCGGCATCATCATCCCCGACTCGGCGAAGGAAAAGCCCATGCAGGGCAAGGTCATCGCCGTCGGCAAGAAGCTCGACAAGGACGGCAAGGAGATCGCGTTCGACGTGAAGAAGGGCGACACGGTCCTGCTGCCGAAGTACGGTGGCACGGAAGTCAAGCTCGGCGACAAGAAGCTCCAGCTCGTCCGCGAAGAGGACCTGCTGGGCGTGATTGAGAAGTAACAGAAAGGAAAGTTTAAAATGGCTAAGCAGATCAAGTTCGACGCGGATGCGCGTCAGAAAATCCTCGCCGGTGTCGAGAAGCTCTCGAACGCCGTCACCTCGACCCTCGGCCCGTCCGGTCGCAACGTCATCCTCGACAAGAAGTTCGGCTCGCCGCAGATCACGAAGGACGGCGTGACGGTCGCCAAGGAGATCGAGCTGCCCGACCCGTTCGAGAACATGGGCGCGCAGATGGTCAAGGAAGTCGCCTCGAAGACGAACGACGTCGCGGGCGACGGCACGACGACGGCGACCCTGCTCGCCGAGGCGATCTACCGCGAGGGCCTCAAGAACCTCACGGCCGGCGCGAACGGCATGGCGCTGAAGCGCGGCATCGACGCGGCGACGGCGGCGGTCGTGGACGGCATCGCGAAGCTCTCCAAGAAGGTGAAGTCGGCCGACGAGATCGCGCAGGTCGCGACGCTCTCGGCGAACGGCGACGAGGAGATCGGCAAGATGATCTCCGAGGCGATGGAGAAGGTCGGCAAGGAAGGCACGATCACGGTCGAGGAGGCCAAGACCCTCGAAAGCTCGCTCGACGTCGTCGAGGGCATGCAGTTCGACAAGGGCTACCTCTCGCCGTATTTCGTGACGAACCCGGATTCGATGGAGTGCGAGCTCGAGAACCCGTTCATCCTCCTCTTCGAGAAGAAGATCTCGAACCTCCAGGACATGCTGCCGCTCCTCCAGGCGGTCGCGAAGTCGGGCCGTCCGCTCATGATCATCGCCGAGGACGTCGAGGGCGAGGCGCTCGCGACGCTCGTCGTGAACAAGCTGCGCGGCACCTTCCAGGTCTGCGCCGTCAAGGCACCGGGCTTCGGTGACCGCCGGAAGGCGATCCTCGAGGACATCGCGATCCTCACGGGCGGCAAGCTCATCAGCGAGGACATCGGCATCAAGCTCGAGAACGTCACGGTCGACATGCTCGGCCGCGCGAAGAAGGTCGTCGTCGACAAGGACAACACGACCGTTGTCGAGGGCCTCGGCAAGTCGGCCGACATCAAGGCGCGCGTCGAGCAGATCAAGCGCCAGATCGAGGAGACGACCTCCGACTACGACCGCGAGAAGCTCCAGGAGCGCCTTGCGAAGCTCGCGGGCGGCGTCGCGCTCATCAAGGTCGGCGCGGCCACCGAGGCGGCGATGAAGGAGAAGAAGGACCGCGTCGACGACGCGCTCCACGCGACCCGCGCGGCCGTCGAGGAGGGCATCGTTCCGGGCGGCGGCGTCGCGTACCTCCGCTGCCAGAAGGCGATCGAGGCCCTGAACCTCGAAGGCGACGAGAAGGTCGGCGCGGCGATCATCGCCCGCGCGATCGAGGCTCCGCTGCGCAAGCTCGTGGGCAACGCGGGCATCGAGGCGGCGCTCGTCATCGCCAACGTCAAGAAGGCGACGGGCACGAACGGCTACAACGTCCGCACGGGCGAGTACGTCGACATGCTCAAGGCGGGCGTGGTCGATCCGGCGAAGGTGACGCGCTCGGCGCTGCAGAACGCGGCGTCCATCGCGGGCCTCCTGCTCACGACCGACTGCATGGTCACGGACATCCCGGAGAAGAAGGATGCCTGCGGCTGCGGCGGGCACGGCGGCGCTCCGGACATGGGCGGCATGATGTAAGCCGAACGCGGCTTCGGCCCGACAAAAGAAGACGCCCGTGGAGCATTCTCCGGGCGTCTTCTTTTGTCCGGCGCGCGTGTTGTGAAACGAGACATGAAAAGCCTTTTCTCCCTCAAGTCGGCGTTCAAGCCGACGGGCGACCAGCCGGAGGCGATCCAGGCGCTGCTGGACGGCCTGACGCGCGGCGACGACCGGCTCGTCCTGCGAGGCGTGACCGGGTCGGGCAAGACGTTCACGATGGCGAACCTCATCCAGCGGTGGGGGCGCCCCACGCTCATCCTCTCCCACAACAAGACGCTCGCCGCGCAGCTCTTCGCCGAGCTGAAGGAGTTCTTTCCCGAGAACGCCGTCGAGTACTTCATCAGCTACTACGACTACTACCAGCCCGAGGCGTACATTCCGCAGACGGACACGTACATCGAGAAGGACGCGGCGATCAACGAGGAGATCGAGCGCTATCGCCTCGCGGCGACGAACGCCCTCATCGCGCGGCGCGACGTGATCGTCGTCTCGTCGGTGAGCTGCATCTACGGCCTCGGCGAGAGCGACGAATACCGCGATCTTGCAGTGCGCATCTCGACGTCCCAGTCGTCCGGTCCGTCCCAGTCGTCCCAGGCCTCGCGCTCGTCTGTGATTGCGCGGCTTGTCGAGGCGCAGTACGTCCGCAACGACTACGATTTCTCGCCGGGGACTTTCCGCGTGCGCGGCGACGTCCTCGACGTCTTTCCGGCCTACGAGACGAAGGCCGTGCGCATCGAGTTCTTCGGCGACGAGGTCGATTCGATCCGCGAACTCGATCCGCTGACCGGGAAATGCGGCGTCGCGATGTCGGCGGTCGTCATCACGCCCGCGAAGCAGTTCGTCATGGGGAAGGATCGCTTCGAGGCGGCATTTGCGCGCATCGAGGCAGAGCTGGACGAGCGGCTGAAGTTCTTCGCGGCGAACGGCAAGCTCCTGGAGGCGCAGCGTCTCAAGGAGCGCACCGAGTACGACATCGAGATGATGCGCGAGCTCGGCTACTGCAATGGCATCGAGAACTACTCGCGTCCGCTCACGGGTCGCGCGCCGGGAACGGCCGGCGAGTGCCTCATCGACTATTTCCCGGACGACTTTCTCACCATCATCGACGAGAGCCACGTCTCGGTGCCGCAGATCCGCGCGATGTACAACGGCGACCAGGCGCGCAAGTCGAAGCTCGTGGACTACGGCTTCCGCCTGCCGAGCGCGAAGGACAACCGTCCGCTCACGTTCGACGAGTTCAACGCGAAGGTGAAGCAGGTCGTCTACTGCTCGGCGACGCCGGGCGACTACGAGTACGCCCAGTCGCAGACGGTCGCCGAGCAGGTGATTCGTCCGACGGGACTGCTCGACCCCGAGATCGAGCTGCGTCCGCTCAAGAACCAGATCGACGACCTCATCGACGAGATCGACCGTGTCGTGAAGGGCGGCGACCGCGTGTTCGTGACGACGCTCACGAAGCGCTCGTCCGAAGACCTCACGCATTACCTGCACGAGGCGGGCATCCGCGTCGAGTACCTGCATTCGGACATCGACGCGATCGAGCGCGTGTCGATTCTCCAGCGGCTGCGCAAGGGCGAGTTCGACGTCCTCGTCGGCATCAACCTCCTGCGCGAGGGCCTTGACTTGCCGGAGGTCGCGCTCGTCGCGATCCTTGACGCGGACAAGGAAGGCTTTTTGCGCTCGACGACGTCGCTCGTGCAGACGGCGGGCCGCACGGCGCGGCACGAGAAGGGACGCGTCATCCTCTACTGCGACCACAAGACGGACGCGATCCGCGACCTCCTGCGCATCACGAAGGCGCATCGCGAGAAGCAGATCGCCTACAACGAGGCGCATGGCATCGTGCCGCACTCGGTCAAGCGCGCGATCAACGAGTCGGCGTATGTGTACAAGAGTGGGAAGGTGGGAAAGTGGGAAGGTGGGAGAGGGGGAGAGGGAAAGAGTGGGAAGGAGGAAGGAAGTGGTGGAGAGGCGCGGGAAGAGGTGCTGGAAGCGCTCACGCGCGAGATGCTGGAGGCGGCGGACAACCTCGAGTTCGAGCGCGCCGCGTACCTGCGCGACCAGATCAAGGAGCTGAAAAAGAGCGGCGGTGAAGGTCGGAAGGGGGCTGCGCGTCAGACGCGTGCCGATGGGCGAAGGGGGCGTCGCGCATGAGCTGCATTGCCGTGCTGACGGAGTCGCTCGACATCATGGCGAGGGAACTTTTGGAGGCCATCTACCGGTTCGGAAAGACGGTTCGGTGGACGGTCTGCCTAATTGAGGCGCCCGACGGCAAGACGCGGATGCGATGGAACGTGCCAGGCTGGACGCAGGGCTGTTCCTTGCGGGATGTCATCCGGTGCGTGCGGCCTGACGGCATCATTTCCATCGGGAGCGATCCGGCGCTTTTGCGGGACAAGGCGTTGCGCGGAATTCCCGTCGTCAGCACGGGAAACGATGCACAGTCTTTGCGAGGCGTGCCCTGCGTGCGTTGTGACAACGAAGACATTGTGCGTGTCGGCGCGGGCGAATTGTTCCGGTCTGGTTGGCGGGATTTCGCGTTCGCACGATGGCCGGCGGAGAATTCTTGGGGCCGTGCGCGCGAGGCTGCCTTTCGGAAGGAGGTCGCCGCGAGCGGTGCCGCTTGCCACGTTCTGGACACTGCGTCGCTTGCGCAAGATCTGAACCGTCTGCCTCGGCCGTGCGGCATTTTCGCGGCCAACGACTTTGTTGGCGTCAAAGTCGTCACGGAGGCCGTTCGCGCAGGATTTCGCGTGCCGGAGGACTTCGCTGTCGTAGGCGTGGACAATGACGAGCAGGTCTGCGAGAATGCGCCGGTTACGCTGACGAGCGTGGGGCAGGACACGGCACGCTGCGGGCGCCTGGCGGCGGAGGCCTTGCAGCGGTTGCTTGTTGGCCAGGCCGTTCGGGACGACGACCTGCGTTTCGGCGCACGGTTGCTTGTCCGGCGTGCCTCGACCCGGTTCTTCCTGACCGACTATCGGGTTGCGCGGGCGCTCGAGTACATCCGTACGCATGTAGCCGAGGGCGTGACCGTTGCGGCGGTCGCCCGGCAAATGGCCTGTTCACGCAACATGGCCGACATCCTCTTCAAGCGCCAGTGCCACGTCACAGTCCATGCGGCCATCATCGATGCCCGCATCCGCAAAGTCCGGGAGATGCTCGCGCGTCCTCTCCAGAACCTGTCGGCGCTGCACGATTTTTGCGGCTTCTCCTCGGCGGAGGATCTTCGCCGCGTCTTCAAGCGAGAGACTGGACTGACGCTCAAGGCCGCCCGTGCGGCATTGTGAGAAACGTTCGTTTTTGATTGTGAGATTTGTTCTGTTACAAGAGGATGTTTATGGTACACTATCAGCATGATAGTAGGGATCATCTGTTTCTTGGCCGTACTCTCTCATCCCGACAGGGACATCGCCGTCGTTGAGACGGCGAAGGGATGGGCCTTCCGCTGGGCAGACGGTTCGGTTCGCCGTGTGCGCGGCATCGAGAAAGCCAACGGCTATGGCCCGAACTGCGGGGCCCTTGGCCGTCCGTATGCCGAGACGCTCAAACAGGCCGGGCTCTCGCGCGACGCATGGTGTGCGCAGACGGCGAAACGGCTGCGGGCATGGGGGTTCAACCTCCTCGGTTCCGGCACGGACGCGCGGATCAATGCGGACGGTTCGTTTACGACGACAGAGATGATTGCCCTGTCGTGCTGGGCACGGGACGCAGGGGCGGATTGCGTCATCGACGTCCATCCGGGACCGTGCGGTGCGATGGCCAACCCGTTCAGTCCGCAATTCGCCGAGATCTGTGACCGTGCGGCCCGCGCGTCCTGCGTCCCTGGAGCCGCCAGCCGGTCGTTGCTTGGCTATTTTCTGGACAACGAGTTGAACTGGTGGGGCTGCGGACCCTGGTGGGAGCCGGGCATGCTGGACGCCGTGCTGGAGAAGCTGCCGCCGGAGCACTCTGCGCGTCGGGCCGCTGAACGACTTGTCCGCAAGAAGGGCGGTTGCGAACCGGACGGCTATGCGAAGCTGCCGAAGGCGAAGCGGGAGGACCTGCGGCGCGTCTTCACGCGGGCGTTGGCGCAACGGTATTTCAAGACGATTGTCGAGGCCATTCGACGTTACGATCCGCGCCACCTGGTTCTCGGCTGTCGGTTCGCGGGCGTGGCAGGGGCCCCGGACATCGTGTGGGAGATGTGCGGCACGTGGTGCGACGTCGTCTCCCTGAATTGTTATCCGCAGGCCGATCTGGCCTCCCGCCAACTGACGCTGGGCGTGGACGCCCGCATTCTGCCGGACGGCTATGTGCGGACGGAGCAGTGGACGCCCGTTCCGCTGGCGGTCATGCTCAAGCGGCGGTTTGCGGTCGCCAAGACCCCGCTCTTCATTTCGGAATGGAGCTTCCGAGGGGCGGACATTGGTCAACCGCGCGCCGAATCCAACGGTCAGGAACTGCCGAACCAGGCCCTTCGGGCGCAGGCGGTCTCCCTGTTCCTGGACGAGATGCGGCGTCTGCCGTATGTCGTCGGACATGCGTTCTACATGTGGACGGACGAGCGTTTCCTCTCGGCGGCAGGTGTCCCTGAGACGCTCAACTGGGGGCTCGTGTCGTTGGAGAACGCACCACACGAGCAGGTCGTCCAGGCGTTCGCAAAGGGCAAATAGCCAAGGGAAAGGGGTGAGGACGTGAAGAGGTCGAATTCGAGAATGCGCGTGGGACGCAGGTTGGTTCTGATGCTCTCCGCCGTCGGCGTCCTGGAAGTCGGAGCGGCCGTTTCGCCCCCGACGACGGTTGATTCGATTCCGGGCTTCTCGTTGCTTGGGCGCACGCTTGGCGAGCCGTCTCCTGAGATCTGTTGGCGATGGCCCGCGGGCGCGGATCGTGCCGTCCTGCGCGTCGAGGGACTTCGCGGCGTTGCCTTGGAACGTGTTTTCGAGGATCGTGCCATCGATCGTTTTGCCTGGACGGACTATGTTGTTCCGGAGAGCCTTGAGGCGGAGGACGTATTTGGCTTTACGCTGGCCTTCTTCGCGGGGGAGACGGAACTTGTCGCGGCGCGCGTAACGGCGCAGAACTTTGCCTCGGTCGCAGGTCGAGGCAGGGAGCGCGCGTTGTTCGTCCAGCCGAGGGCCTCGTTCTCGGGCACACGTCGGCGGTGCCGAGAGCCGGCCGCCGTCGGCCTTGCGCCGGAGCGCGGCGAGCTGTCCGTCGATGGCGTCGTCCGCTCCATTCCCTCGCCTCTGGGCTGGTTTGGCTTCCCTGTCGTCTGTGGGCAGACGTACGCGCTCTCCTTCGCGCCGGAAGCCGGTGCCACGTGTACGACGCTCTCGGTTCGCGGGACGGGGCGTGCCTTGACCCTTTTCATTCGGTAGTCTGTTCACACTTACGCGAAAGGATAAAGTCATCATGAAGAAGTGCATCGCAACCTGCCTTTGCCTGTGGACGTCGGCAATCTTCGGCGAAGCCGTCTCGGACGTCCTGTGTCGCCAGCTCTGGCCGTTTTCGGCCAATCTCGTGATCCAGTATGTCGTCTCCGGCGCAGGGCGAGACCCCTACGGGCCGGTGACGTTCACGGCATCCAGGGATGGCGTTGGCCTTGGGGAGATCCCGGAGGCCGCGCTTTCGGGCGACACGGTCGTCACGCACGCCGGCCTTCACACGGCCTATGTCGATGTCTCCAAGTGGCCGGCCTTTTCGTCCGTTGGCCGAACGGACGCCTTTCGCGTCTCCGTCGAGGCGTCGCCACAGGACGCGCTCTACCTGGTTGTCGATTTGACGAAGGCGGTCGGCGAAGACGGGCAGATTGTCCCCGTCTCGGAGTCGGCGATTCGGCGCGGCGACTGGGGAACTTGGGAGGAGAATCTCTGGGGGCTGGGCCAGGGCGTCGTGTGGACGGGCGTCACGAACGAGGTCTACAAGACGAGCAAGATGGTCTTCCGCAAGGTGAATGCGGGTTCCTTCCGGATGGGGCCGACGGAGGCTTCGAGCGCGGCCAACAAGAAGAATGCATCGTTTGATGTCACGATTGCCAAGCCGTTCTTCATCGCCGTCTTCGAGACGACGGTTCGTCAGCTGGAGCTGATCTACGGGTCGAACATTTCGTATCTGAAGGATGAGGATACGCTCCCGGCGAACGGTTGCTCGGTCGGGCGGGTTCTGCGGGGCGGACCGGGCTTTGTCTGGCCGGCCGACGGCTATCAGGTGTCGGCAGATTCCGCCATTGGAAAGTTCAGGGCGAAGACGGGTCTTGCGACTGCCGACATCTCGACGGAGGCCCAGTGGGAATACGCCTGCCGCGCCAGTTCGACGACAACCTGGTACAACAATCAAGATTCGCCGGATCCGAGTGCGCAATACGCGTTGCCTGGGCTTTCCGAAATCGCCTGGTATAAGCAGAACGGCGGTGGCGCGAACCTCAAACCAGTTGGGTTGCTGAAGCCGAATGCCTGGGGGCTTTACGACATGCTGGGCAATGCCTGTGAGCTGTGCCGTGACTGGTATCTGCAGGATCGGACGGACTTTGGCGGACAAGACCCCGTTGGCCCTCTGGCGACAGACGTGGGCTACAATTCGGTTGCGCGCGGCGGCATGGCGAAGTACTCAAATACGGCGGATGTCGATTGTTGCGAGCGCGATCACATCGACTGGTGGAAGGCGCCGGGCGACAGCTGGGCGTACGGCTTTCGCCTTGTCATTGACGCCGAGCCATTTCGATTCTGAGGCGTGGACATGAGGACGTGTCTCTCAATTGGATTGTGCGCTCTGGCCTGTGCGATTGCCCGTCCCCTGTGGGCGGTCTCGCGGCCCGTCGATTCCGTGCGCCTTCGCGTGGCCGTCATGAGCGACGTGCATCTGCATTCGGAGCCTGGGACTGATGGGACGTTGCGCAAGGCGCTTGCCTGGTTTGATGCGGCGGGGATCGACGCGGCGATTGTCGCGGGGGACATTACCGACTGGGGCATTCGTAGCCAGCACGAGACGTTCAAGCGTGCCTGGGATTCCGTCTTCGTGCGAGGACGCGGGCGAGACGGGCGCTCCGTGACATTGTTGGCCATCAACGGCAACCATGACAACGGTGGCTTCCGGTATGGGGGGCCGGGCAATTACCGCTATTCGTCCAATGATCCGAAGCTTCAGGCGGAACTGGACGGACAGCGGGCTCATTATGATCGCGCAAAACAGTGGAAAGAGGTCTATGGCGAGGCCTACGAGAGCCATTTCATTCGCACAGTGAAAGGCTATATGTTCGTCGGCTCGCAATTTGAAAGCGATAAGTCCGAGGGTCTGCGCGAATGGTTCGCGCGACACCGTCGTGCGTTACCGCGCGACAAGCCGTTTTTCTACTTCCAGCACGTTCACTTGCGCGGGACAGTTCTCGGCGATTGGGTCGCACAGGACGACGGCGTGGCGACGGAGCTTCTTTCCGACTTTCCGAACTGCATTGCCTTCAGCGGCGATTCGCACACGACCCTGACAAATGAGCGGAACATCTGGCAAGGCGCTTTTACGTCTGTTGGGACGGGGTCCCTGCTTTACGTCTGGGCACCGGATGGGCGTGAAAATGGCTGGCAGACGGCGCACGGGACGCCCGTCCAGCAAATGCCGCCGATGGGTGGTGGCGGAGGGGACGGGCGTCAGGCAATGCTGATGCTGGTCTATGACGATCGCATTGTCCTGGAACGTCGCGAATTCGCCTTTACCGATGGTGAGCGCATTGGGCCAGACTGGGTGATTCCCCTGGACGTGCGAAAGAGACCGTATGCCTGGAAGACGGTTTCGGCATCGTCGCGACCTTACGACTTCGCGTCAGACGCGACAGTGACGGTGCATCCGTTTCGCACCGGCAAAGACCGTCTCGGGAATTCGCGCGAACAGGTCTATGTCGAGTTTCCGATTGCGCAGGACCGTTCAGACGGACGGGTGCGTCCGTTCGACTATGAGGTGACGGTCCAGACGCGCGAAAGTGACTTCAGTCGCGTCTTGACCCAAAAGCGCGTCTACAGTTGTCGTTCGTGGGCACCCGAACGAATCGAGCACAAGATCGTCGGTTGCACATTTGCGCGAGAGGAGCTGCCGCTTGAACGGGAGATGCGTTTCGTTGTCCGCGCTTGCGACAGCTGTCCGCGCTTGCGACAGCTGGAACAACAAGTCGGCTCCGCTTTGCTCGGACTGGATGACGTTGCCTCCTCCCGCAGACTGACGCGTGCCGGTGGCGGGTGCGATTTTAATTCGTTGAAGAATTGAGGCATCTCACGCCGCGCTCCTGAGCCGTGCGATGATGGCGCAGACGCACGCGGCGTTGTGGTGGCGCCAGTGCATCCCCGCCTGCTTGCACCTTCTTGCCACGAGGATTCTCGCGGCGGCCTCCATGTGGCAGGACGATATGTAGTATCCGTGTTTCCTCAGCCATCCGTAGCGCATGTTGCCGCGCCTTTTGTCGAGGTAGTTGAGCGCGTCCTTC
>ONTV01000116.1 GCA_900320855.1 uncultured Lentisphaerota bacterium | reverse complement strand
TTGGAGTGGGATCCGAACGCGCAGCCGCGCATTCGCGGATACAACGTGTACCGTGCGCCGGATGCCGAGAGTTATCTGCGGATCGCGAACCAGACGCCGCTGCCGAGCTATCGTGACGTCCCGAGCGTGCTGCAGGACTACTGGTATCGCATTACGGGCGTGAGCCGCTTCTACATCGCCGGCAACTCGACACCGACGGTTAACGAGTCCATGCCGACGGATGCGGTGTACGTGCAGTTCCGTCCGAGCGTGTGGCTCAACGACACGAGCTCGTTCACCGACACGAACGTCGAGGTGATTGTCTCGATGAACAACTCGATGGGCATTTCGACGGACGGCTTCTCAATGACGTTCGCGTATGATCCGGCGGTGCTGATGCCGGTGGCGATGAAGACGACGGGGCTGACGGATAAGTTGGTGTTTGAAGAGGTGGAGACAGAAGGTGGAGGTGGATTGCGGGATTGGAAACTTTCCGCTACGGGTGGCAAGATCGGTACGGGGCCGGGTCGGTTCCTGCGGCTGGTGTTCTACGTGAAGCCCGTACATGATGTCACCGAGACGACGGTGTCGATTACGACGGCGACGGTGAAGGCGGGTGACGGGCGCGCGGTGACGCTTGACCTGCCGAAGAGCGCCAAGATCGAGATCAGCGATTCGCATCCGATTGTCCCGGCCATTGTGAGCGTGAACGTTGCCAACGCGGCGGTGGAGACGGAGTCCGAGTTCGAGCTGCCGGTGACGATCACCAGTACGGAGACACTGACGAATTTCGTGGCGGATGTAGCATTTAATGAAACGTTGCTGGAATTTCGCGGCTGTGACGGGGGTGCGGCGCGGCCGGAGTCCGCGCCCTACCGCGTGGAGACGACGGGCGGCGATTTCGTGCTGAAGTTCTATGCGAAGGATCCCGAGTGCGTGATGACGAACCTTTCGACGGTCGTGGCGATGACGAACGTTGTCGCGACCGATTGCCATGGGTTTGTCGTGAACGCGGCAGATGCGTCCGGCACGGTGCTGCTGAAGAACGTCCATCCGTGGGTGCCGGCGACGGTGAGCTTGTCGACAGTGGATCGCAAGGTCGATACGATGACGGAGTTCGAGGTGCCGGTGAAGGTGATGAGCAGTGTGGCGCTGGTTAATGGATGGTTTACGATTGATTGGGACGAAGAGGTGCTGGAGCTACAGGGCGTGGATGGTGAAACGGCGCGGCCGGAGTCCGCGCCCTACCAAGTCGAGACGCAGGGCGGGGATTTCAAGCTCAAGTTCTATGCCAAGGACCAGCATGATGTAACGAAGACGCAGGTGTCGGTCATGTCTGCGCAGGTAAAGGACGTGCATGGGTTTATGATTGCACCGGAAGTCCCGGTTGTGTCGACGGTCCTGATTCATGATGCGCATCCGCTTATCCCCGCGAAGGTGTCGCTGTCGCTGGGCAGCGTCACGGCCAAAACGGAAGCAGAGTTCGAGATGGCGCTGGATGTCACGACAACAGAAGCGTTGACGGCGCTCAAGCTGTCGATTGACTATGATGATTCGCTGCTGGAGTTGCGGTCGGGTGCGTTGGAATACAGCGGATCCGTGCCGTCGCGAGTCGTTCTGCGGTTCTTCGCAATGGAGAATCACGAGGTTAAGTCGACGGATGTGACAGTCACGCCGGTTTCGGGAGCGGATCACAATGGTCTTGCAGCCGAGTTCGCAGGCGCAGCCGTCGGCAAAGTCGTCTTCGAGGACTCGAATCCGTGGCAGCCGGCGACGGTGTCGTTGTCGATGATGGGCGCGTCGGTCGACACGATGACGGAGTTCTCCGTCCCCGTGAAGGTGACGAGCAGCGAACGTCTGACGAATTTCGTGGCGATGGTTGGCTATGACGCGACCGTGCTGGAACTGAAGGGCGCCGAAGGCGCGACACTGCGTCGCGGTGCGGAGTCCGCGCCCTGCCAGGTTTTCGGCGCTGGCGGCGACTTCGTGCTGAAGTTTTACGCGAAGGATCAGCACGATGTCTTTAAGACGGCGGTTTCGCTTGCCGGCGCTTCTGCGGCTGACGAGCATGGCCTTGTCGCGAATCCGATTGCCGATGCCGAGGCCGGGATCGTCATTCATGACGCGCATCCGCTCGTGCCGGCGCAGGTGACGATGACGCTTGGCGACGTCGCGGCGAAGACGGAGTCGGACTTCGAGATGATGCTCGTGATTGCGACGACGGAGGCGCTCGCTTCTCTGGATATGGATATCGTTTATGACGCGTCGTTGCTGACGCTCCTCTCCGGGCAGCTGAAGTTTGCGGACGGCGTCCCGCCGTCCGTCACCTACCGTTTCCACGCGACGGAGAACCACACGGTCGGGAAGACAACCGTGACGATTACGCCGAAGTCAGGCGTCGATCACAACGGGCTGGCGGCGGAGCTTCCCGAGACGGTTTCTGGGACGGTCGTCTTCGAGGACTCGAATCCGTGGCAGCCGGCGACGGTGGCTCTGTCGGCGAATGGTGCGTCGGTCGACACGCTGACGGAGTTCTCCGTTCCCGTCAAGGTGACGAGCAACGAACGTCTGACGAATCTTACGGCGACGGTAGGATGGGATCCGGACGTGCTGGAGCTGAAGGGCGTCAGCGGAGTTTCGGTGCTGCGCGCAGGGGACGGTGCGTCCTGCCAAGTCGTCGGTGCGGGCAATGACTTCGTCCTTAAGTTCTTTGCGAAGGATCAGCATGATGTCTTTAAAACGACGGTGACGCTGACGGATGCGTCGGCGGTTGACGAACACGGACTTGTCGCGAATCCGATTGCGGACGTCTCGGCCGATATGGTTATTCACGATGCGCATCCGCTCGTGCCCGCGAAAGTGACGATGACCCTCGCTGACGTTGCGGCGAAGACGGAGTCCGACTTCGAGATGACGCTCGCGATTGCGACGACGGAGGAGCTCGTTTCGCTGGACATGGGCATCGCCTATGACACGTCGTTGCTGACGTTGCTCTCTGGGCAGCTGAAGTTCCCGGATGGCGTCCCGTTCTCGGTCGCCTATCGTTTCCACGCGAAGGAGAACCACACGGTCGGGAAGACAACCGTGACGATTACACCGAAGTCAGGCGTCGACCACAACGGGCTGGCGGCGGAGCTGCCCAAGACGGTCGTGGGGACGGTTGTCCTTGCGGATTCGAATCCGTGGCAACCGGCGACGGTGGGGGTGAATGTCGGCAGCGTCAAGGTTGACACGCTGGCGGAGTTCGAGTTGCCGGTGACGATTGCAAGTAACGAGAAATTGGTGAGTTTCGCCGCTACAGTTGAGTGGGATGAGGATGTGCTGGAATGGCGGGGCGTCGAAGGGGCGACATTACGTCGCGCCGGGGACGTCGCGCCCTACCAAATTGTCGGCGACGGCGGGAACTTCAAGCTCAAGTTCTATGCGAAGAACCAGCATGCGACGACGAAGACGAACGTGCGGCTGGTGAATATGTCGGCGGTGGACGTGCATGGGCTTGTGGCGCATGAGATTGTGAATGCGCTGGGCGTTGTTCTCATTCACGATTCGCAGCCGCTCGTGCCTGCAGGAGTGGCGATGAACGTTTCGAAGGTCTACGCCGATACGTTGAGCACGTTCTCGCTTCCGATTGTCATCACCAGTACGAAGACGCTTACGAACCTGACGGTCGATGTCGGCTGGGACGCGAATCTCATTGAGTTCAAGGGCGTGGCAAACGGTTCGATGAACGGCAACACGCTGACGGTCAGCGGGACAGTTCCGAGCGTCATCTACTTGACGTTCTACGCGAAGGACCAACATCACGCGAATCAGGCGACGGTGACGCTGGGCAATGCGTCCGCCCTGTGCATCGACGGGCTGAACGCGAAGATCACGACCGTGAACGGCACGGTCTATCTTACGGATTCGAACGTGCCTGAGCCAGTGACGATGACCATCGCGACCTGGCATTCGAAGGTGAAGAGCGGCGAGTCATTCAAGGTGCCGATCGGCGCGACGACCAGCGGCGATCTCGCGACATTGACGGTTGATGTCGATTGGGATGATTCGCAACTGACGTTCAATGGTTGTCCGTCCGCGAAGAGCGTGACCGTGCTTTCGGCGAACTCGCGGCGTTTTGTCTTCGACTGCACGGGCAACTACAATGTCTTCAATCTCGACTTCACGGCTCCGACGATCTCGGGGTTGCAGGCGAGCAGCTGGACGCGGGTTGTTGCTGCATCGGGTGTCGGACGCAATGGGCTCGCGGCAATCGTCCAGACGGAGCTGCCGCGGACGGGGAATGTGATGATTGTCCGAGAGGTCGGACGCTATGATCCGGGAGACGTTGATGGCGACGGCGCGTATACGGCGAACGATCTGCTGATCCTGAACGGTTATGTCGTCTATCTGAAGATGGCGGCGAAGGGCGCGGCCTTTGGCGACAGTTATGCGTCGGCCTACCAGAAGCAGTATGGTGTCAATGTGAAGCTGTCCGGCAGCGCGGCGAGGGCGGCCGACGTCAATTGTGATGGCGTGGTTACCTCCAGCGACATCGCCATGCTGGATATGCTGATCAAGGAAGCGGAAGGAGTCGGGGAATGAGAGTCCTTGCATTCTTTTTCCTCTGTCTAACATTGAGCACGGCCTCGGCACGTACGCTGACGACGGGATCCTTTGTCGCGAATCCGGGCATGGTTGTCTCGGTTCCCCTCGCGGCTGACGCCTTGGCTGATGTCGGTGCGGCGACCGTGGTGCTGAACTACGATTCGACCGTTGTCTCTTGCCTTGGCGTGGAGACAGGAGAGGCAGTTTCCCCAGAGAAGATGACCTACGCCGATACGGGGGCTGGACAGATTGTGCTGGTCATCTCCGGCTTTCGCAAGGAGTCGGGGACGCTCGCCACAGTGCGCTTGTTGGCCCGAGAGGGGACGCAGGGGCTTTATTCGGATGTGACGATTGCCGAAGCGGACCTTGCCGCCAAGGACGGGCTGACGGATTTGGCGGTTGCGAATCCCGTGACGACGGTCAACGGGATGATTCGCGTGGTCGCGACGTCGGCCGACGTTTCGCGTCTTGAGAATGCGTTTGCGGTCAATCCCAAGACCACGCTGAAAAACCTTACGCTGGAGCCCGGGGATGCGGTGATGGCCTCTGACGACCGGACGGCGATCCATGTTTCGCGAGCGGTTTCCGCGACGGATCCGATCAGGGTCTTGCCTCCAGCGAACGGATGGAATTCGGGTTCCTATGCCATTCTCTCGACGCCGACGGCAGAGTTGACGTTGCGCTTGGAAGGGACGACGAACGCGACGGTTCGCGCGGAGATTTCCGGCGGGATCACGACCTATTATGCGGACGTGACGGTTGAGGGGGAAGTGTCCGTCGTTGCCGAGTCTGGTGAGATTCCGGTCGAAACGGTGGCGCAGATTCGGACGCAGCTCGCCGACGACTTGGCGGCGCATCCGGAGGTCAAGAGCGTTATCGTTAATGGCGATCTGCCGCTTATACCCGTTATTGTGGATCTCGGCATCGCGCCGCGATTGGATGTTTTGGGGACGACGTTGGAGGCGACATACAATCAGCCGACGATTGCAATCACCGCGTTTGATCCGCAGACTGGGAATGTTCGCATCAAGGTGACGCCGGGTGAGGGGAATGCGATTCGGACCGTGCTGGTTTCCGGATGCATTCATGTCTACGGTACGAGCGACCTCACCTTGAAGATGCGCTATATCAGCGGCACCTCTGTCGACTTGACGCCGTATCTCAAGGAGGAAACGAAGGGCGAGGCGAACCTGGCCGTCGCGTTGGGCTCGCATACATTTATCAAGGTCAAGGCAGAAACTCTAATCAAACAAGAAGGAGAAACAGAATGAATAAGATGATGATTGCCGCCGTGGCGGCGATGGGCTCTCTCGTGGCTTTTGCGGCGGAGGAGCAGGAAGTCGGCGCACAGAACTGGCGGGTGACCGTCGGCGGCGTCGCGCGCGGATCGATGAAGGGGAAGATTGGCATCTTCTCCGAACGGTGCGAGGCGTACGGCGCAGACCTGGACATTCAGTACAAGACGTTCAGTTCTGGTGACTTCAATCTGTGGACGGGGATTGGTGGCAGCTATATTCCCGAGCAGCGCGTGAGCAAGGCGTCGTTCTATGAGATAGATAATTCGGATCCTGATGTTACGATCGAAGATGGAGGGCGCGGTTCGTTGGATATCGCCTATGGCGAGTTGCGTCTATTGCTGGTACCGGAGTGGCAGATTACCAAGCGCTGGGCTGTTGGTGCACGCGCAGGCGTTGCCTTCGACTGGGTGCGGGCGACAATCAAGACTTCGACATGGAGTCTGACGAACATTCATATTCCAGGGCTCCCGGAGACGATCATCCCCGTCGGCCCCGATGGGGAAACCGATCATATGACTGATTTCGTCGCGCAGGCGATCATGGGTGTGCAGACAACGTACATGTTCTGCGATAATCTTGGCCTGTACGCGAACTTCGACTATCGTTGCGGAGGAAGTGCTGATTTTGAAAAGAACGGGCAGAAGTACGGCGAATTGAATATGAGCGGCTGGTTCGCAGGCGCGGGGGTTGTTGTGCAGTTCTGACGGTTGATTTTTGATTTCGGATTCGCTAGTCGTGAGGCGAATATCACTGCCGACGGAATTGTCCGTC
>ONTV01000149.1 GCA_900320855.1 uncultured Lentisphaerota bacterium | reverse complement strand
GGCAGGGACTCGCCGACCTTCAGGATGCCGTTCCGAATCGCCTCCCTCAAGCCGTGCGACACCTGGTCCGTCAAGGACTCGGGCCGACTTGAATCGACCACAAACCCCAGCTGCATCCCCGCGCACGCTTTCATGGGAAGCAACTTAGCCCTGCGACTTCACTTCCGTGCGCCGCGGCAGGTCCTGGCGCGACACGACGGCGCCGTCCCGAAGGACGAAGAAGCCCGCGCCGAAGCCGTAACGCGTGCCGTCGCGGTCCCAGACGACCGAGATGTCGTGCCCGCGCCAGCGGACGCCCTCGACGCGCAGATACGCCCAGTCCGACGGGAACAGCGGCGCGACGACAAGCGAACCGTCCGTCGCCCTTCTTCGCGAGGTCGGTCGTCGTCGGCAGGCAGATCGTGTCCGAAAGCGCGTTCGTCTCGCCCAGCGCGAACCGCCACTCCCCCGCAAGGGAAAGGCGCTCGCCTCGCGCACAGAGGCAGACCCCCGTCAGAGCCCCCGCGACCATCAGCCGTTTCATGTTCATTTCCGTTCTTCCTTTCGCTTCAGGCTCAAGTTCACAGGGCGTGAATCGTATCACGACACGCCGCTGCACGTCAATCCTGTGGCTAATTTTCTTACAAGCGCGGCAACCCCCGCCAACAAGAACACAGGCCTTTTCATCTTCACATCTTCAGTTTTCCTTTACATGTCATCAAGCGAAAGGCCGGACACGACATGGTGATCCTTTCGCAAGTCAGGATTCTTGACAAAGAAATTCGCCACCTTCGCCTCCAGCACCGCCGGACTGAACCGCGTCGCGTCCGTCTTGACCTCGAAGAAGTCAAGCGACCCCGTCAGCTCGTTCTCGCAGACAAGATCGATCTCGTTCTCGCCCTTCCGATCCCACCAGCCGCCGATTCGCGTGTACCGCCCCTCCTCCAGAAACTTCGCCCTAAAATACCGCTCAAGGGAACGTCCGGCAAATGCGTCAAAGTCGCGGTCGACCACCGCCCGGACAGCCGCATACTGCTTTTGCGCCAGCAAATTCTGATACTTCAGGACAAAGCGAAACCAGAACCTGAAGAACTCGTCATCGACCTGGTAAAGGAAGTTCCGCGTCGCAGACCGCTCGCGAAAAGGCTGAACCTTCTTGATGAACGAATAGACGCTTTCCAGCTTCGTCAACTGTCCGCCGACATCCGCCCCAATGACGTTTCGGATCTCGGCATAGGACGTCCGCCCCGACGCGATGGCAGAGAGGATCGAGAAATAGACGCCGCAGTCCTTTCCAAACTCCTCCCCCAAGGCCACACGCCCCTCGTCAACATACGAGGAGCTAAGGCCGAAGACGGTTTTCAGCATGGCCGGACGCGACAAGGCGTCATCGTCCACAAAGATTTCGACGTAGCGCGCGACTCCACCTGTCATCGCCCAGAGCGCCAGAAGGTCTCGATTCGCGCCCTGCGGATTCTGCCGATGGAAGATCTCCTTCAGCAAGGACGGCGTAAAGGGCAAAAGCTCAATCTTCCCCGTGTTGCGTCCATAGAGAGGCTCGGTATTGTCGAAGAAGATGCGGTTCATCATGCGATCGACGCTTCCGCACGCCACCAGATTCAAATGCGCCTTTTTATGCAGACGATCCCAAATGCCCTGAATGTCACTGAAGATGGCCGAATTGATCCAGTCAAATTCCTGAAACTCGTCAATGACGAGCGTCATCGGCGTCTCGACCGAATACTGCATGACGGACTCGAACAGCTGTGCGAACCGTTCCGCCGTACCGAGAAGAGGGCGCGACAGAACCTTGTCCACCTCTTCCTGAAGGAGCTGACAAAGGTCTTTCTCCGCCCGTCGCGTAAGCAGAAAATACAGATAAGGCTCTTTTCCGTCGTTCAGCGCCTTCTCGACCAGTTCGGTTTTACCGACGCGACGCCGCCCCGAAATCACCGTAAATCGCGATTCCTTCATCGATTTCGCGCGGATACGCCTCAATTCAGCGAGCTCTTCTTGTCTTCCGATAAACTCCATTCAGAAACCTCAATTTGCCAAACAGCAGTTTGCCATACAAGCGTTTGCCATACAAGCGTTTGTGATTGGAGTATACCAAAGCGTCTGTGCGCACGTCAACTGTGTCACTGAATCAAGACCTCTATTCATCTTCAAAGGCCGGCGCGCCGTCGAACAGCACGTTCTCCAGCCGCACCGTGTCCGTGCGCGGAACGCCCCATTCCTCCATCTTGCCCGGCGTCAGCGTCGACCGGCGCACCTCCTCCTCGCGCGCCGGCAGGTAGATGAACGGCGCGATGTCGAGCCCGAACGTGCCGCCCGTCCAGACGCTGCCCGCGTCGCCGAACAGGCGGACGTTGCGCACGGTCAGGTTGTGAATGCCGTCATCCGTGTGGACAGCCGACAGCGCGCGCGTCGTCAGCCCGTCTCGCCGCAGATGTCCTCGATCACGATGTCATGGCAGCCGACGCGCAGGTCGATGCCGTCCTGGTTGCGCCAGCGCGCATAGGAGTCCTGCGCGTGGCGCGTCAGCTCGGACGTGATGTCGGCGATCCGTCCGTTCGCGCACTCGAGGAACATGAGCGCCCACCAGCGCTGGTCGCGGACCGTGAGCCCCGTGACGGAAAACCCGTCCACGCCGGTGAAGAGCGGTTGCGAAACATCGGGCAGACGGCGCCGTCGCGCATGCGCAGGCGACAGCCCTTCAGGACCAGTTTCGTGTCCGACGGAACGAAGACCGTCGCGCCGATGTCGTAGGCACCGGGCGGCACGACCGCCGTGCCCCCCGCGTGCGCGTCAATGACGCGCTGGATGTCCGCCTCCGTCGCGGCGGCGACGGGCGAAGCCGCAACGGCGAGCGCAAACGCGGCTACCGCCGCCACTGACAACACAGAGCTTTTCATCTGCAGCCTTCTTCCAACCTTCCTAAATGGTTTTAGAAAGACACGGAGCCGCGACGCGTCCGGCACGAGAGCGGCGCGCCCGTCCGCAACGGCCAGCGCGGCGCAGAATCGCCGCCGACGCCGAGATCCAACACGGCGAACTTGGGCATGTGGTCGGAGGGATACCAGCCGCCGTCATTCGTGTCGTCGACGCCACAGGCCGTCACGGTGACGCCCGGCGACAGGAAGATGTGGTCGATTCGACTGCCGAGATCGGGCAAGGCGGCCCTGACGGACGCAAGGTCGCCCCCGACGACCGCCAGTCGGCGGCGGACGCCTTCCGCCGGAAACGAGCGCGGATAGAACCGGTAGAGCGTCACCGAATTCCAGAGGCCGTCGAGCGGCACGGCGCACACGTCATCGGCGTTGACGAGCCCTGCGGACGCCAGCGGCGCTAGCGCCCGGCGACCGGCCTCGAAATTGAGGTCGCCCGTCAGGATGCGAACAGCCCCTTCGGGCGCATTCGCAGCCATGTGGCGAACGATGATTCCGAGCTGCGCGCGGCAGATGTCATCCGAGACGTAGGACGTGTGCGTGTTGTAGACGGCAAGCAGCCGTCCCGTCACGCGCTCGCGCAGATAGGCGAATGTGCAGATGCGCGGATGGCTTGCGCCCGGATACTTGCTGCCGGCCGTCTCGGACGTCTCGGACAGCCAGAACGTGCCGTGCCTCACGCAGTCGAAGCGGTCGCGCCGCCAGAGCACGGGACCGAACTCGCCCTCTTCCCGCCCGTCCTCGCGGGCTACGCCCACCCGCGCCAGTTCGGGGAACGCTGCCGCAATCTCGTCCAGATAGGCTTTCACCGGCTCCTGAAGGCTGAGAATGTCGGGATGCATCGTCCGCCACTGCGCGAACAGGCGCGGCGAACGCGCCGTCCAGTGGTGCTGCGGCGTCGTGTCCCACGGCGCGGGACACTTCACGTTGCTCGTGACGACCTTGACGTACGCGCGCGGATGCAGCACCCGAACGGCGCCCGCCCCCGCCGTCCGAAGCGCAAACGCCGGAAGATCCTCCGCGACAACCGTGCCCGGAAGTTGACTCTCGACAGCGGCAACCGGCGGCAACTTGTCCCCCAGCAGGCGAAAGCGGCGAAACGCGATTTCCGGCCTGCGTGCCGCAACCGCAAAGAGCGGCAGTTCCGTGCGTCCCGAATAGGGCTTCACGTCCAGCTCGAAATCCGAGAACGTCAGGGTCCGGACATCGGCGCCGGCGGCATTGATCGAGACCGGAAGCCCCAACGCATCCCAGAGGCGACAGCTCTGGACGGACACGCCCCGCACGTCGGCGTTCGCGCCGGTCGCGACGACCGACACGTTCGTTCCGCCGCAGTCAAGGTCGACATCTGCGACCGTCACGTTGCGCACGCGCCCGCCCGTGAGACGGATGGCCTCGCCCGTCGCCTGCACGAACACGCCCCGCACGGCGACCTGCGAGACATCCGACAGCGAGAGGCCCACGCTGCCCGAACGGGACGGACTGAAGACCTGAATGCCGGACACCTGCACATCGGACGAGTCCTCGACGGCCAACGCCGCGTCCGCTCCGCTGTCCGTCGCATCCAGAATGCCGCCGCCGACAACCGACACCCCATCCGCCCGCCGGACGCGGATTGTCCCGCGGACGACGGCGCCGCGTGCCAGAATCACGCGCGTACCGGCTTTCGGGACGATCTCGCCCGCCTGATGCGTGCCGGGGGCGAAGTAGAGGTCGGTCGAGCGAAGCGTCACCGTGTCGCGCGGACGCACGAAGACGGTCTGCGACGGTGCATCCCCGCCAAAGTCAACGCGAAGCCGCACGGGGTCTTTCAGGCAGAGGCGCACGGCGTTCGTCTCGTAGGCCACATCTCCTGCAAAAGAGAGCGGCAGGACGCGCACCGTTTTCGGAAGTCCCTGCGGAAACGGCAGGACGACCTCGTGGGGAAGTCCCGCCTCCAGCTGGCGACAGGCGGGGGCGGCGGCCGCAAGGCCGACGAAAAGGCCACAGGTAAAGGCGAAAACAACCGTCTTCTTCATGGTTCAGCGCAAGATCACCGTCTCCAGTGGCGCGAGAAGCCGCGTTTCGCGCGTGCCGTCGGGCCAAGCCAGCGTCAGGCGCGCCGGATGGCGCGTCCAGTTGGACGCGAAGCCGATGCGTTCGCCTTTCCGGTTCTGCCAGAACGACGTCAGCACCTCCGTCGTGTCAATCGCGTTGCCGCCCTGCGTCAGCCGTGCGGGCGCCGACTCGCAGCGCACGAACGGACGGATCATGAACCCCTCCAGCAGGAAGTCGAGATGCCGCTTGCGGAGGTCATTGAGCCGTCGCACCAGTCCGATCAGCGGCGCCTGCTCCGGCACGCCCCGCTTCCAGTCCACGCCCCAGGCGTGGGCGAGCTGCCCGTCCGGGCCGAGGACGACCGCGAACATATCGCCGTAGTGGAACGCCCGCGTCCAGCGGTAGAGAGGATCGCAGGTGTGGCCGATCTGGTTGCCGGAAAAGTTGCACATCCACTCGTGGAAGACGAACGAGACGCCCGGCACCGGCTTGCCGAAGCTGATGTCGTTGCCTTCGCGCGAGTCGTTGTAGAAGAGGTTGCGCACATACGGCGTCGCCGCGCACCGTGGTGCCGCGCGTAGCAGAGCAGCGCCCCGCCGCCGATGTTCTGGTCGAAGAACTGGCAGTAGTCGAGCCCGAAGGACGCCATCTTGCGCAGCTCGTCCGCCAGCGTAGAGATCGTCCAAGCCTCCGTCAGGCACATGTCGTACCCGAAGCGCTGGGCGTAGCGGTCGTTGCAGATCGTCGCCTCGATCTCGCCGCGCGGCCCGCGCATCATGTGGCGCGCGAGCCCTTCCCGTTCGAGCCGCTCCTTCTGCGAGTAGCCGTTGATCGTGCTCTCCTGCGTCCACGCCGTGCCCGAGCAGTAGACGCCAAGGAGGTCGCCGCGCGCGTGCAGGGCGTCGCGCAGGGCCGCGAACGCATTCTCGCCGCCGAGCGGCGGCCAGACGTACGGCGGACACCACGGCGCCGTGCCCTCCCAGTGCATCAGCAGGGCCATGATCTTCGCGTCGAACGCCTTTGCGTACTTCTCGACAAACGGCATCACGTTCGTGTACGGGTAGTAGAGGTTCGTCGCCATCGGCTCCGGCCCGTGGTCGATGCCCTCGCCCTGCACGGGATAGATCAGGTTGATCGGCGAGTCGTAGGCCCATTTCGGAAGCGGTGTCGGCTGGTCGAACCCCGGCAGCCGCCGCACCCAGTCGCGGTAGATCTCGCACGCCTCCATCCAGCCGCCGTCGTAGGGGCGCACAACATACGCGAGCGCGGGCCGCCACGAGCCATCCGCCGCGAGGTCGCCGCAGAACGTCTGGAGCGAGAGTCGGATGCGCGCGTCCGTCACGCGCTCGTACTCGACGCCCTTCGGCGTGTGCCGGTCATCCTCGGCGGCGAAGTAGACGCCCTTCCAGTCGCGGTAGGCGGCGAGGAACTGCATCTGGCAGCTGCCCGGATAGAGCGAGCCCCACGCCTTGCGGCGCGGCGTCCACCCGAGCGGACGGTACTCGTTCCACGACCCGATCCGCTCGCGCAGGGCGTAGTCGGTCACTTCGCACCCGTCGTAGAACGGCCAGTAGAGCGTGTCGGACGCCGAGATGCAGAGCTGCGGCCCGTCGAACCATTCAAGCCGCCGCCCCGCCGGGATTCCCGTCACCTCCGGCCTGAACGAGAACCGGCCATCGGCGCACGTGACGCGCAACGTCACGCGAAGGCCGCTCCGATGCGTCCACGTCAGGCGGTCGCCGTCACGCGCGAACGCGCAGTCGGACGACCGCAACCGAATCGCAAGCCCCTTCTCGTCCAGAAGCTGCAGCGTGAACGCCTCGTCCGCCGGAACGGCGCGCTCGACCCCGTCGGATGTTCGCAGCGACAGGATCGCACCCGATGCGGGCGACAGCGCCAGCGTGGCCTCGCCGGACACGAAGCGGATCGGCGCCGCGCTTCGTTCGAGCCTGAGGTAGCCGCTCGGCGGCACGTTCAGCCGATGTAGGCCGGGCGGCACCTGCCGGACGCCCTGCCGGACGCCGAACGTGTCGAAGGCCTCCACCGCGCATGCCGTTGCGACATCCACGACGAGCGCCGTCGCCGGCGTCGCGTTGAGGATGTAGACGTCCTTGCCGCCGTCGGGCACGGACACGACGGTTTCGGCCGCGTAGACGC
>ONTV01000048.1 GCA_900320855.1 uncultured Lentisphaerota bacterium | reverse complement strand
GGGGAGCGGCCGCGGGACGCGCCGGCTGAGGCGCGGCGGCGGGCCGCCGCCGCCACGTCAAGTCTCTCGTCCGCGACAAGCGCGTCGACGCGGCGCAGCTCGTTCCGGGCGACGGCGAAGGTCGCCGCGAGCGCGGGCGGCACGGGCGCGAAGTCGAGGGCGTCGCAGACCGCCGCGCGCGAGGCGGGCGCGAGCTGCGCCCACGCGAGCGCGTTCGTCGCCCCGTCTTCGGAGAAGGCGAACGTCACGCCCGCGTCGGAAGCGGCGAGCAGCGTTGCCGTGAAGGCGACCCCGAGCGCGTTCGTGACGACCATCGTCACTCCACCGCGACCCGGAAGAAGCACGCGGCGAGCGAGGCGTCCACGTAGACCGTGATGCGCCGCCCCGTGCCCTTGTAGCTCTCGTAGGCGAGCTCCGCCCCTTCCGTGCGCGTCGTCGCGACGGGCGTCCACGGCTCGCCCGGCGTCTCGGCCATCACGACGCGGTACGAACGGTCCGCCGCGCTCGTGAAGACGAGCCGCGCGCGGTCTGAGCCCGGCAGGATCTCGAACGACTCGACCTTGAAGAGGTCCGTCGCGAGGAAGGGATCCGTCCCGGCAAGGTATTCCTGCAGGTTCGTCATGCCGTCGCCGTCCGCGTCGCCGTCCGGGCGGAAGGCTGCAACATCGGCGTCCGTCGCCGCGCCGCCCCGCCACGCGGGGGCGTTCTCGAGGACCCAGCGCTCCCATTCGTCGGGCAGGCCGTCGCCGTCCGCGTCCGTGCCGGTCGAGAAGTCGAGCCGCTGCTTGGCGCCCTGCGCCGGCACCGCGAAGACGGCATTCGGGAAGAGCGGCTTCTCCGTGCCGCCTGCGGTCGCCCTGACGAACATCTCCGTCCCGGCGCAGACGGCGTTCGCGCGCGTCGGGCCGTCCGAGTCGATCTCCAGCGAAAGGCGGTAGTTCATGCCGGGCACGCCCGAATCGCCGACCGCGCAGCGGGCGTAGACCGTGCCGGCCCGCGCGCCGTCGCGGACGAGCTCGAGCGTCACGGCCGACGCCTTCGAGAACGGGACGCCGAACTCGTCGCGCACCAGGCCGTAGGTGATGACCGGGGCCTGGGGAACGGCCCCCGCCGTCGACGACGCGCAGGCGAGCGCGAGGACGAGGGATGGGGCATGGGGGATGAGGGATGGGATCTTCATTTTCCGGTCTCCTTTCTCAATTGCCGCTGAACGAGTAGGTCTTCAGGTTCAGGTGGATGTCGCGCACGGCGTCGAGGAAGGCCTTCTTCGCCTTCGCGTCGTCCGCGTTGAGGGACGCCGCCGGGATGAAGACGTACCACTGGTCGTTCCAGACGGAGCGGCCGACCAGCCGCGCGTTGTAGGTCATCGTCGCCGCCTCGTCGAACGTCGCGCCGACGTTCGCGCGGATGGCGGGATGCCGCCGCTCAAGGGCCATCTCGTTGCCGAAGACGTCCTTGAGCATGCTCCAGTCGCCCGACTCCCAGTCGCTCTCGGCGAGCGAGTACGGCACGGGCAGCACCTGGTCGACCACCTGCCACGTGCGGACCGCGGCGGCGTTCCCCGACGCCTTGACAGGCACGCGCATGAAGTCGAGCCCGGCCGGCACGAGGTAGACCTCGGGACGCTTCGGCAGCGCGGCCGACGCGCCCGCGCCCTCGATCCAGACGCCGACGGCCCGGAGCTTCGTCGCGAAGTAGGTCGAGGAGTAGGCCGTCGAGCCGCCCATGAGGTCGTTGCCGAAGAGGTCCTTGCGCGCGGCGATGACCGTGCGGAACGGGATCGCGAAGCCCGGCTCCCGCGCCTTCATCGGGTCGAAGGGCTGGCAGAGCCGCGCGAAGGCCGGATGCGTGCGCAGGTCGTCGACCCAGCAGGCCGCGAGCGCGTCCTTCCACGCCGCGTCGCCCGCCGCGTCCCTCGCCTTGCCGAAGAGGTCGGCCCTGAGCGAGAACGAGTCGAGGTCGCCCTGCGCGTTGTTGAAGCCGAGGCGCGTCCTGAGGACGGACCAGTTCTGCTCCATCCGCGCGAGGATGTCGGCCAGGCCCGGGTCGCCCGCGTCGCCGCCGACGAGCGGCTCACCGTCGCCCGTGAAGCGGCCGAGCGCGCGCGCCTTGACGATCGACGTCATGAACGCCGACCCGGCGGTGTTCGCGCGGTCGCTCTGGAGGAGGCCCGTCTCGTAGTCGTAGGCCTTCGCCGCGAGGAACGCGTACTTCGCCGCGAGCTCGAACGCCTCGTGGTAGCGCTGGAGCGCGTCGTTGCGGAAGATCTGGTACGTCATGTTGCGGTAGCGGCTCTGCGAGAGGTCCGCCGCCCACTGGATGCGCAGGCGCTCGCGCTCGGCCTGGAGCGCGTCGCCCTCCGCGACGACCTTCGCGAAGTTCATGCGCCGCTCGTTCGCGTCGGTGAACGCGATCTCCAGCTCGGCGAGCGCGCCCTTCACCTTGGCCGTCTGCTCCTTGATCGCCGCGATCTTCTTCTGCCGGTCGGCGTTGCTCATCCACGCGGAGAACTGCTTCGACAGCGTGTCCTCGAGCTCCTCGATCGCCTCCTCGCACTTCTGGACCTTGAACGACTGGGCGTTGATCTGCCCGTTGAGGAGGTCGTTGACGCCGCTCTTGACGGCGAGGAGCGCGGCGCGCCCGGCCGAGGTGAGGTCGAACGAGAGGCCCGTCAGCTTCGGGAAGGCCTCGACGCCCGACTCCGTGAGCGTGTCCTTGAGCTCCTTGAGCGCCGTGAGCGTCCGCTCGACCGTCTCGGCGTTCTTCTTGCAGGCGGCCGTGTAGTTTTCGACCTCCTTCTGCGCCGCGTCGGTGACGTAGCCCATCTGCGTCGTGTAGTCGAGCGTCGTCAGCTCGTCGATGAGGCCCTGGAGCTTCGCGTTCGCCGCGAAGAGCGCGTTCGCCTTGACGTCGATCTCGGCGAGGAGCTTCGCGTAGCCGTTCAGGGCGAGCTGCGTCTCGCCTTCGGCCTTGCGCTGCCCGTGGAACTCCCTCGGCTTCGGCGTGAAGCCGTTCTCTCCGACGTAGTAGCTCGCGACCCACGGCGCGTTCGACCACGCCGCGACGGCGAACGTGTAGTCCACCTTGCCGTCCAGGGCGTCGCCCGCCGTGTCGACGACCGCGACCGGCAGCTGGAAGTCGGCGGACGCGAGGCCCGTGTACTTCGACCACGGGTCGATGTACCCGCTGGCGGCCGCGAGCTTGTCCTGGTACCACGACACCGCGCCGACGATGATGTTGCCGAAGAACCCGTTGTCCGCGAGCGACGTGTCGATCTCGGCCTGGAAGGTTCCCGTCACGTTCGTCGTGACGAGCCGGTAGTCGTCGACCGTGACGTCGATGTAGCGCCCGTAGCTGCCGTCGCCCGCCGCGACGCCGCGATACGCGCCGTTGACGCCGCCCGAGCCGTCGAGGTCGTACGTCTCGACGTACTCGTAGTGGTAGATGTCGGGTCCCGCGTAGCCCTGCGGGTACGTCTTGCCGGGGCCGATGTCGTCGTCATACGGGTAGCCGTAGATCTCGATGAGGCGGCGTTCGATGGCGGCCTCCTCGTCTGAGACGAGCCGCTCGTAGTCCGCCGAGGCGTTCTGGTCGCGCAGCGCGTTCGCGGCGGCCTTGGCGCGCAGGAAGACCTCGCGCGCGACCTTCGTCGCCCTCTTCGCGCGGTCGAGGACCTGCTCGAAGTGCGTCTTGCCCGCGTCGATCTCCGTCGGCGAGATGTCGAACGGGATCGCCCGGTCGGAGAGGCCGAGCGGGTTGAGGCCCGCGTCCGCCGCGTCGGCCGACGACTGGATGCGCCGCGCGCTCGCGGCGATCGCGCCGAGCTCCTTCGTCGACTCGCGGTCGAGCATCCGCACGAGGCCCTCTTCGGCGCTGCGCGCCGGCAGGAGCGCGTTCACCGTCGCCCAGTCGTAGTACGCGCCGAGGTGCGCGCGCGTCGCCCACTCGTCCGTGCCCCAGGCGCGCGTCCCGTCGTCGTCCTCGGCCGAGAGCCACGTGTCGGACGCGCCCGCGACGTAGTTCGCGCGCTGCGTCGCCGCGACGACGCGCTCGCCCGTCTTGGCCTTCATCTCCGCGACCTGCGCGAACCGCTTCTCGTGGAGGTAGCCGATCGTGATCTCCGTCTGCCCCGCGAGGATGCCCTCGATCTGCGGCTTCCAGCCGAAGTTCGGGTGGCGGAGGAGCGCGTAGTACCCCTTCTCCGCCGAGAGGTAGTGGCCCCAGGCGTCGCCGTGGCCCTGCGGATAGAGCGCCTTCGCGTCGTAGACGTCGATGACGCCGTCCTTCGCCGACGGGTCGGCGGCGTCGCTCGCGCCGCAGACGTCGCGGATGCCGTAGTTCTCGACATAGGCGACCTGGCCGCCGAGGATGTCGGCCGTGAAGTTCCACGGCAGGCGGTTGTAGTACGGGTACTCCCATGGCTCGACGTTCGCCGTCCAGCTGTCCGCGTACCGCCTCGAGAGGTCGCGGCCGCGCAGGAGGCAGAGCTCCTCGTCGAGCAGGCTCTCGCACTGGTTCATGAACGGGAAGACGGAGCCCTCCGCCGTGTCGTCCACGAGCGCGTCCGCGCCGAGGTCGACCGTCGGGTTCAGCGCGTCGGCGTACGCCTCGTTGCCGAGGACCGCGTACAGCTCGGCGATGCGGCCCGCCGCCATCTGGAGCGAGAGCGCGAGCGATTCGGTCGCCAGGTAGTCCGCGTCGACCGAGAGCTTCTTCGCCTGGTTGAGGAGCGTCTCGTAGATCGCGATGAGCCCGTTCTCGCCGAGCGCCTCCAGGTTGAGCGGGATGTCGCCCTGGTACGGCGCGCCCGCCTGCTGGACCATCGAGAGCGACGTGTCCACCTTGCTGTTCAGGAAGTCGCGGATCTTCTGGTCGAACGGGTTGATCGCCTTGAGGACGCGCTTCACCCACCCTTCCGCGAGCTTTGGCGGGCTCCAGCCCGACCAGCCCGTGCCGACGAGCGCCTGCACCGCCGGGTCAAGCGCGCGGTAGCGGCAGCGGACATAGTGGTCGGAGAGTCCGAAGACGCCCGCGTCGCCGACGGTGATCCAGTCGAGCATCGGCACGCCCGGCTTGCCGCAGCTGCCCGCGAGCGAGAGCCACGCGCCGGCGTCGCCGGCGGGAGCCGCCGCGCCACCCTGCGGCTCGCAGTACTGCCACTCGAACTCCCACAGCTCGGGCTTCGCGCCGAAGTCGGACGCGTACTTCACGTTCACCTGCCGGTCGAGCGGGTTCTCGCTCTGGAAGACGTGCAGGCGGCCGTTGTAGAGCTCGGGCACGACCTTGATGACGGACATCGTGACGACGTCGCTCTTCGCGACCATCGAGAGGTTCGTCGAGTCGTTGAAGACGAGCGTGACGTAGCCCGCGCCCTTGCCCGTCGTCGCAAGCGCCATCGCCGTGAACGGCGTGACGTCGTCGGCGAGGACGATCGGCTCGGACGAGACGGACTCGACGCCCGCGACCCAGGCCGCCGCGTCCGCGCCCGGCAGGAGGTCGGGGTCGAGCATCACGGCCTTCGAGCGCGCGTCCATCGCGTTGAGGAGCGCGAACTGGTACGCGCCCTCGTCGATGAACTGGCCCGTCAGCTCCAGCTCGCGCGAGTCGTTGTGCGTCATGTCGTGGAACGCCGTCGGGTTCCACTGGAAGCGGTCGCGGAGCATCGGCGGCAGGTCGGTGAACCTGCGCTTCGACGTCTTCGGGTCGCGGTAGGTGCGGATGTCGTCCGGGATCGCGAGGAGCTTGCCGCCCTGGCGCGTCTCGGGGTCGATGAGGCGCACGGACGCGACGCCGCCCGTCGCGGCGGACTGCTGGTAGAGGATCTTCGCGGAAAGCTGCCCGCGCACCGCCGGAAGCCCGTCCTTCGCGCCGTGCAGCGTGTCGTTCACGTACAGCCCCGGCACGCTCTCGGGCCAGTCGACCACGTAGGTGTAGTCAATCGCCGTGCCGACGGGGTCGCTCGCGTCGCGCGCGGGGAACGGCGAGGGGCCGTCCGATCCCCAGAGCGTCCAGACGTAGCCGTCGTCGCGCTGGGCGTAGTTCGCCATCCACGGGACGTGCGCGCCGGCCTCCGGCGCCGACCCGTCCGGGTAGTCGAACGCCGCCTGGCTCGGGTAGGAGATCTCGAAGACGTAGTTCGTCGGGCCGCCGTCGTCGCCGGCCTGGTGCGCCCAGAACCAGCCCTTGCGGTCGCGGAAGCACGTCTCCTCCGCGCCGTACGTCGGCCCGGAGACGAACGCCTGCAGGTTCGCGGGCTGGAGCCGCGCGAGCGGATCGGGGCTCTGCACCATCGACCCGGCCGTCAGGTAGCGGCGGAAGCGGTACATGTCGTTCTCGGGCACGACGCGGAGCGCGCACATCGTCGGCCGGCGCGTGTCGACGTCGACGTACTGCACGAGCGCGTAGGGAAGCGACGTGAACGCCTCCTCGCCCGCGCCGTCCCTCTCCGTGCGGTTCAGGTCGCAGCGCAGCGCGTGCGCGACGCCGCCGACGAGAAGCGCGTGCTCCTCGTTCGGGTTGTAGCCGTCGAGCCCGGGATCCGGCTGGCGGTAGATCGTCGCGTCGGCGGGGAACGTCCGCCCCGGCTGCGGCTGGCGCAGCGCGACGCCCGTCATCGTGCCGGCCGACAGCCACATCGTCGTGTCCGTGCCGTTGGTCTCCGCCGGATAGCCGAGGTAGGCGTGCGCGCCGTGGCCCGAGGAGTCGGAGAGGAAGCCGTCCTTCACGGGGCCGGCGACGGCGCTCTCGTCGCCGTAGGTCTCGAACGTCTGCGAGGGCCCGTCGTACTGGAAGACGAGGTCTGCGGAGGCCAGACACGCCGCGTAGCGGTTCCGGTCGAGCTGCTTCGCCGTGCGGGCCTCGCTCCAGAGGCGCAGGTAGTGGACGGGGCCGCGATAGCAGACGCCGGGGCCTCTGTTGCATTCGAAGACCCTGGCCGTGTCGCGGGCGACGTCAACCGCCGCCTCGCCCTCGCACGTGCCGAGGCAGTGCCCGTTCAGGTAGAACGTCCAGGTCGTCCCCTCGTGCCGAAAGACCACGTGCGCGCCCTGCGGGCCGCGCGCCTCGCCGGACTTGCCCATCTGCGCGCCGAACTCGGCGAACCTGTACGGGAAGCCCCGGATGGCCGTAACGCTCCCCTGGTGCGTCTCCTGGTGCATCCCCGGAACGGCCTCCTCGCCGTTGACGAAGACGCGCCCGTCGGCGGAGACCCCGAGTCTCAGGTAGGGCGTCTGCGCGGACGCCTCCCCGTCGCCAGACGACGCGTAGAAAGAGATGAGCGGGCGCTCGAACGCCATGTACTTCTCGCCGCCGTCCGCGCCCGTGTCGCAGACGATGCGGGCCTCGAACGTGAAGTTCGACGTCACGCCCGCCGGGTTGTCGAGGCCGCCGAGCGAGACGGACGCGGCGAACAGGTCCGGATAGGGGGCCGTCGGGTTCCAGACAAGCGCCGGGGCCGTCTCCTGCGCGTGGCCCGTCAGGTGGTCGTTCAGCGCGAAGCCGGCCGAGCCGAGCCCCGAGGCGATCACGATCTGAGGCTTCGCCGCGTAGTCCCCCGCGAGGACGGCGATCTGCTCGGGCGTGTGGACCGTGTAGACGAGCGGGATGGACGGGAAGTAGACCGGCGAGGCCAGCGGCTCCGCGTTGCCGCCGTTCGGGCGAGCCGCGCCCATCAGCTTCGACGGGAGCGACCACCAGACCTCCAGCTCGCCCAGGTTGACGGGATAGATCGGCGAGAAGAGCTCGTCGGGCGGACGGTAGCCCGTCGGGTAGGCGTAGAGGCTCGCGTTGTAGGGGTTCCTCACCGGATAGGCCCCCGCCGACGGCTCGTGGTCGCGGCGGATCCAGCCCGGGTAGAAGAAGCCGTCCGCCCCCGCGAACGGGGCGCGGATCTCGGCGGCGAGGGCGACGTTCGTCGCGACGTCGAGCGCGCCGATGGCGTTCGTCGCGGCGCCCGTGCGGTAGGCGACATTCGTGCAGGCCCCCGCGTAGTCGAGCGCGAGCTCCGCGAGACGCGCGGCAGCCCTCGCCGGCAGCGAGCGGACCGTCTGGAACCAGACCGCGTCGCCGCTCGTGTACTTGAGAAGCGCATAGGTCGCCGCGTCCGCCCAGTCCGAGTAGAACAGGCCGTCCGAGACGTGGAGGTGCTTCTGCTCCTTCATGCCGCTGCCGGCGGCGACGACCTGGTAGTCCATCGCCTCGACCGTCAGGCCGGAGGGGTAGTAGACGACCGGCTCGGCCTTCGCCGGGCCGCCCTCCGCCTTCTCGGTGTCGCGCACATAGGGCTGCGCGCCCGCCGTGTCCCACGATGCGCCGTAGATGTCCACCTCGAAGGGCCAGACGACGTCCAGCTCCTCCTTCGCGCGCCAGAAGACCTCGATCTTCCACGGGTTCGCGCTCGAGTCGCGGATCGCCCAGAGGTAGTTCTTCTGCGCGCCCGTGCCATGCTGGTAGACGTAGACCTCGCCGTTTTCCGACTCGTCCGTGAGGCCGCGCGTCACGCGCGGGAAGAGCTCGTTTGTCGAGAAGTCGCGCGTCTGGGGCTTGAGCTGGTCGCCGATCTTCACGTCGATCTGCGTCTGCTTGGGCTCCAGGACCTCGACAAGCTCGTAGGCGAGCATCCGGCGCTCGTTCAGGGCCTCGTCGAGACGCGAGTAGACGATGAGGAACGTGCCGTAGCTGCCCGCGAAGGCCTGAAGCTCGTTGCCGTTCAGGCAGACGTAGCCGCGGCCGTCGTCTGCCGTGTAGCCGGAGTCCTTCCCGGCCTTCGGGTCATAGACGCCGATCCGCGACGTCGGATAGAGATGCACCTTGTAGTTCTGCCCGAACGTGACCGTGGGGCCCGCGTTCTGGAGGGCCGTGTACGCGGAGTCGCCCGCGTAGGCCGGCCGCTCGTGCGTCCAGTAGAGGCGCACGGGCCGCTTGTTCGGCGACGCCGCGACGACGGCCGTCTCGAGCTTCGTCCCGCCGCCCGTGAGCGGCCAGGTGATGCGCACGGGGCCCGCCTCGCAGGCGATGACCTCCTTCGCGAAGTCGATCCAGACGGCATTGCCGCCCGTCCCCTCCTCGATCTCCGGCTCCGTCCCGTCCCAGTCCGCGGGCGGCGTCAGGGCCTCGCCGAGGAACCTGTTCGCGCTCGCGCCCGCGATGGGCTGGCCGAGCGTCGAGCGCAGGACGGGCGTCGGGAAGACGCTCTGAAGGCCGATCTGGAGCGTCTCCAGCGTCGGATAGGTCGTCTGGTTGTACTGGCCGAAGCGCAGGTAGCGGATCGTCCGGTTCGTCGTGAAGTGGTAGCCGCTGCCGGCGCCGAGCTGCACGGCGACCTGCTCCGCCCCGTTCGTCCACGGCGCGCCGTGCACCGCGTTACGGTAGTCTGCCCGCAGGTTGTCCGTCGGCCCGGCCGCGCGGACGGCAAACGCGCCGCCCAGCGCAGCCGCGGTCAGGAGCAACCGCCCGATGGTTCGCTTGCGCATGATAAGCCCCCTTTCCCTTTTCCCAAGGTCCGCTCCCTTTTGTCCTGTCAGCGTTCGTCACGCACCATCTTCGCGTGGAAGCCGACGAGAGTCACGTAGACGACGGTCGCCGCCCCGTGGGACTTGTTGAGTTCCAAAATCAGACTTCTGCCGTTGCCGACAGACATGCACGCGACGCAGACAAGCGAGTTGCCCGCCGGGACGGGATTGGCGGACGCCTGAGACCAGCCTCCGACCATCCACTTGTAGACGCTCTCGTCAAGCGTGTAGTAGGCGACTTTCTGCCCCGCCGGAATCGTGACGCTGACCTGCCGAATCTTGATCGGCTTGTTGAAGCTTCCCGAATCGGAGAAATAGAGATTGTCGCAGTCGAAGTCGATGTCCGCGCTGCTCTTGAGCCACAGGTCGTTGTTAGTGGAGGAAACGGTCGTCTTGCTACCCTCGACCGTCGTGTTCGACGCGCTCTTCAGCGTTGCATTGCCGCCCGTCGACTCGATGGTCATCGCGCCCGAGCCCTTCAGGTCGAGGGAGGACGCGCCGCGCCCGGAGATCTTCGTCGCGCCCGTGCCGCCGATCATGTTGTTGACGGCTTCCGACCTGAACGTTCCCGCGCCCGTGACGTTCATGTAGTAGCCGGAGGGGACGGTGAAGTTCATGCTGCCCGCCGTCGGCTTGAAGTACATGCTGTAGTAGGAGTAGAAGTAGAGGTATTTGCCGACGTCGTAGACGGACGCCGGCAGGGAACTTGAGTTCTCGCTCGTCGCGGACGTGTAGCCGTTGCCGAGGTTGACGGTCGAGGACGAGGTCTTCACCGGCCCGAGGCTCGAGCCCGCGCTCGCGGCAATCGGCCCGCTGATCGTGCCTTTCACCGTCGCGCTGCCCTCCACGGTCAGGTTGCCGGGCACGGAAAAGCCCGCCTGCGCCTGGTCGGCGTACTGCGCGTGCTGGGCGCGGAACGCGAACGGCGAGGTCAGGAGCTGTTGGCGCGGCGCGATCTCGATCGGCGAGGTGATGTTCGCGTGGTTGGCGTTCTGGCGCGGCGTCACGCCGAGGTAGCGCACCGTGTCCGTCGCGGACGCGCCCCAGAGGGCCTTCCAGAGGTCCGCGTTCTTGTAGGTCGGCACGATGCCGTCCGACGACGTGAGCTCCGCCGCGCTCGAGTCGCCGAGCATGAGGTTGAAGTAGCCGTCCTTCACGTAGACGGAATACCGTCCGCCCCAGAGGCAGTCGGACGCCGTCGTGCTGACGTCCGAGTTCCAGATGCGGATGTCGAGCGTGTAGATGCCGTCGGCGTAGGCCGCGCCCGTCGTCGGGTCGGCGAGATAGCCCTGGTAGTTCATCGTGCCGGGCACGTTCTGCGTCGCCGAGCTCGGCACGGCGGCGAGGGTGAAGGCGGGCGTGGCGACCGCCGCAAGCGCGGCGACAACGAGGGTCTTCATGACGGTGTTCATGGGTTTTGTTTCCTTTTGGGGGGTGGAAGAGTGAAAAGGTGGAAGAGTGGAAAAATGGAAGAGTTGAAGGATGAATTACCTGATTTCCGGCGTGTCGAGCGTCTTGTTCAGCCTGAACGCGCCCTCGACGATGATCGGGGTCTTGTTGAGGCCCGTGATCGTCTCGCGGTAGGTTCCGCCGCAGACGGTCTTGTTCCAGTCGTCGTTCGCGCCCAGGGGGTCTGCCCCCGCAAACGTGAGCGAGACTCGGCGCGTCACGCTCCAGCTCTCGTAGTCGCCCGTGCCGTCCGCGCCGTCGCCCTTCTTCGAGGGCTTTCCGTTGTTGAACGCGAGATTGTCATGGCTCGGGTGGAACGCATGGACGAACGGGTTGTCCTTCGCGTCGTACGCCTGCGTGAACGAGACGGACAGCGTCGCGCCGTCCTTCAGGAAGCCGAGCGCGCCGTCGAAGGCCCTCGGCTCCATGAACGGGAAGTTCGCGGACGACACGCGGCGGATCGTCGCGTTCGGATGCAGCCGGCGGAACTCCTTCGCCGCCGCCCTGTCCGCGAGAATCGCCGGCGTCTCGTCGCCCGCCGTCTCGGACGCGACGAACGCCTGCTTGAGGAGCGAGACCGCCCCGTCTTCCGCCGCATGCAGGATCAGCCGGAAGGAGAACGCCTGCGTCGTGTCCTGGATCTTCTCCGCGTCCCACTCCTGCTTGGCCGACGTCAGCATCCGCGCGCGGTTGACGCCGGTGAGGGCCACCGAGCCGACCCAGAGCCCCGCCGGGCTCTTCGCCGCCGCAAGGCCGCCGTCCGCCCGGAGGCCGACGCGCACGAGGAACGTCCCGTCCGCGCGCACCTCCTCGTCCACCGTCGAACCCGCGTCCGAGACGGCGAGGATGCCGAGATAGGCGCCTTCCGCCGCCGGCATCCGGTCGAGGTCGGGGCGCACCTTGAGCGTGAACGTCGCGCCCGCCGCGAGGTTCGTCGCGAACGGGAAGGTCACCGGCTCGTAGACGCGGCGCGCGTAGCCCTGCGTCCAGTCGACCGTCTCGCGCTTGAGCGCGAGGTCGCCCGCCTTCGCGCCCTGCCCGGCGGGCGGCGCGAGCGACGGCTCGAACGCGAAGGTCACGACGCGGTCGCCGCCCGAGACGTTCTTCACCGTGATCGTGCGCGCCGCCGTCGAGGACGACCACGAGAGGATCCTGTCGCCCGTGTCGATCGAGACCGCGAGCGGACCCGTCCACGTCGCCGCGCCCGTGCCCGTCGTCTCCAGCCAGAAGGCCTGCGACGGATTGCCGACCGCCGCGCCCGGATTCTGCCGCACGGCGGCGTTCGCCGTGTTCACCGACTTGAACGGATTGTCCGCAAGATGCGCGAAGCCGGCGAAGGCGTCGCGGCACGACGCGCCCGCCGGGATGTTCAGTCCGACGAGGTTCGACTCGCCGAGAAAGACCTGCCCGTTCGGCACGGCGGGCGTACCGAGGATGACGAGGTTCGTCGCCGCGACGGCGTGGACGAGATACCGCCCGTCGCCGAGAACCGCGCCAAAGGTGCTGGGCTCGACCGCGCCCGCATACCACGCGAACGTGTCGGCCGAGACGGTGCCGGTGCCGTCGTCGCGGCGGTCGCGGTTCCACCAGGTCACCTGGTCGACGCCTCCGCCGCCGAAGACGGCGTTGCAGCCGTAGTCAAGGGGATTCACCTTCACGTGGATGGCGTTCCAGCCCGCCACGAGGGGAATCTCCTGTGTCATCCAGCAGGCCTCCGCGACGCGCGGACACAGGCCGAGCGGCAGGAGGAGCGCGGAAGCGGCGGCAAGCCGTGTCGCGCGTCGAATCCCCAAGGGATTCTCCCGGTTCGTTTTCGTTCGCTTCATGGTTGGTGTTCTCCTTTCAGACTCTTGGACGAGGACGAGTGCGGAATCGGGCAAAAGGACGCACGACACGGCTCCTTCGGAGTCGCGTCAAGGCCCTTGAAAAAGCCGAAATCTCGTTAAGCTGCGAGGGGGGGGTAATAAATGCAGACAGCCGGCGCGTCATTTCCCGCGCCGCAGCGGCCCTGTCACGCCGCCGACCATCCCGCTCAATTATCTGCACACCCCGCATAACGACCGTATTGTAACAAAACGCCCCCTCCGCTGTCAAGGCGCCGCGCGTACACACCCAGGGCTGACGCATTAAAAACTTCCAAAGGTGCCTTGAAGAGGGGGAACGGGATTCCGGCTCTTCCGACGCACCGCCATGCCAGCCCGTCGGTCGCCCTGCGGACACGTCCCGGGTTTCGCGCTCCATCCAGAGCGCGGCCTGTGGCTGAATGGCGTTATCCGGCTTTCCCTACGCGGCCGCCTCCTCCCCTTCGCCCCCAAGAAAGACCCTCTTCGCCGACGAGAAATCCCACGCGCACTCCTTGCGCATCGGGCCGACGCCCATGCCGCCG
>ONTV01000028.1 GCA_900320855.1 uncultured Lentisphaerota bacterium | reverse complement strand
CGGACGCTCACGGTCGGGCGGCTGCGCGTCGCCGAGGGTGCGCGGCTCGTCGTCACGGATCCCGAGAAACTGTCCGCCTACAGGGATCGTGACAAGACGGCGTTCCTCACGTCCACGGCGAAGCTGGAGGGTCCTGTCCCCACGTTGGCGCTCGACACGGCGACGTTCGGCCGCTGGGTCTGCCGCAAGTCAGCCGACGGCAAGTCTCTCCGTTTCGGCCCCGCGAATGGAACGCTGCTGGTCGTCAGATAGCGTTGTGCGCAAATGGCCTCTGCTCTCTCCGCGCCCCTCATGGGACTGTTTCCATGCGCTCGGACGCGACGAAACGCATCTCACCCCAGGGGCGGAATCTTTGTTCACGGCACTTGCGCGCGGAACGGATGTTTTGATATACTACGCGCAATTCGCCCACGGTGGGCGGATTGAAGCGAATGAACCGAGGTCTTCCATCCCACGGTCAAAGCGGATTGAACATCAACAACTCGTTCGAAAGGAAACAAAAAATGGATATGCCGACCTCCGCCCTCACGGGCATCACGCTCAAGGACATGTTTGACGCGGGCCTCCACTTCGGCCATCAGACGAAGCGGTGGAATCCGAAGATGAAAGGCTACATCTTCGACAAGCGAAACGGAATCCACATCATCGACCTCCAGCAGTCCGTCGAGCTTCTTGACGAGGCGGCCCAGTTCGTGAAGGACGTCATCCTCTCCGGCAAGAAGATCCTCTTCGTCGCGACGAAGAAGCAGATGGCCGAGATGGTCAAGGAAGCGGCGGCGGGCGCCGAGCAGTTCTACGTGACCGAGCGCTGGCTCGGCGGCACGCTCACGAATGCGAAGACGCTCCGTTCGAGCGTCAAGCGCATGCGCCAGCTTCAGGCCACCGCGAAGGCGAACGGCGGGCAGCTCTCCGAGCACAAGCAGGAGAACTCGATGCTGCGCCGCGAGCTCGCGAAGCTCGAGAAGAACCTGACGGGCGTCGCCGAAATGGCCGAGCAGCCCGGCGCCGTCTTCATCGTCGACTGCGTCAAGGAGGCGAACGCCGTCAAGGAAGCCGTCCGTCTGCACATCCCGGTCGTCGCGGTCGTTGACACGAACGCCGACCCGGAGCCGGTCGATTACGTCGTTCCGGGCAACGACGACTCCGTCCGCGGCGTCGAGCTCATCCTGAACGGGATCGTCAAGGTCATCAAGGACGCGAACGTCGAGTACGGCGCGAAGGCCGCCGAGGCGAGCGCGAAGCGCGAGGCCGAGCGCACGGCCCGCGAGGCGTCCGAGCGTGCGGCCCGCGCCGAGCGCAATGCGAAGGTCGTCGCGTCGCGTCCGGCTGGGGCGAAGCGTCCGGCCGGGGCGAAGAAGCCCGTCGTCGCCGCGAACGTGAAGGCCGCCGCGCGCGCCGCGAAGGAAGCCGCCGAGCTCAAGGCGAAGGCCGATCTCGCCGCGAAGCGCCAGGCGAAGGTCGCCGAGGCGCAGGCCGCCGTTGAGGCGCAGGCCGCCGCGCCGGCCGCCCCTGAGGCGGCTCCGGCTGCCGAAGCGCCGGCCCAGGCCTGAGGCCGTGTTCGGGAGGGACAGTTTCGCCGCGCCCTCCCGAATCCCCCAACGCCCAAACATCCAAACCACCAAACATCCAAACCCTTTACATCCCAATGAACATCACGATTGACATGATCAAGCAGCTCCGTGAGGCCACTGCGGCCGGCATGGGTGCGTGCAAGGAAGCCCTCAAGGCCACCGACGGCAACATGGACGAGGCGGTCAAGTACCTCCGCGAGAAGGGTCTCGCGGTCGCCGCCAAGCGCGTTGACAAGGAGTCGAAGCAGGGCATCGTCGCCCTCGCGACGTCGGCCGACAAGAAGGCGATGGCCCTGGCCGAGGTGAACTGCGAGACGGACTTCGTCGCGAAGACGGAGGCGTTCGTCAAGTTCGTCGACGAGGCGGCTCAGGTCGCGCTCGCGGGCAAGGACATCGAGGCGACGCTGTCCGACGACTACAAGATGCTCCTCACCAAGACGGGCGAGAACGTGAAGATCCGCCGTTCGGAGCGTTTCGAGCTCACGGGCGCGGGTTGCGTGTCGGGCTACATCCACATGGGCGGCAAGATTGGCGTCCTCGTCGAGCTGGGCTGCGACAAGCCGGGCGAGAAGCTGGACGAGGCGGCGCACATGGTGTGCCTCCACATCGCGGCGAACGCGCCGAAGTACCTGAAGCCCGAGGACGTGCCGCAGGCCGAGATCGATGCGGAGCTCGAGATCAAGCTCAACGCGCTCAAGGAGCAGAAGGGCAAGCTTCCGCCGGAGCAGGCGCTCGTCGGCATCAAGAAGGGCATGGCCGCGAAGTTCTGCTCGCAGATCTGCCTTCTGAAGCAGGACTACGTCGCCGACGGCGAGATCACGGTCGAGAAGTATCTCGACAACGTGGCGAAGGAAATCGGCGCGCCGGTCACGGTGAAGCGCTTCTGCCGCATGCAGCTCGGCGCCTAAGGCGCGGCGGCTTATCGGCCGCAGACCGAAGAGGGGCGCGACGGATTCCGTCGCGCCCTTTCTCTTGTACGTGGCGCGATGCGCGGCGGGAGACGCGGAGACAAACGGAGGGCGGGTGACCGGAGGCCGCCCGCCCTCGTTCGTTTTGCGCTGTCGCCGCGGGACCGCGCTTAGGCGATGCCCTGCGCGAGCATCGCGTCGGCGACCTTCGTGAAGCCGGCGATGTTGGCGCCCATCACGTAGTTGCCCTTGTGGCCGTACTTCTCGGCGGCCGCCCAGGCGTTGTCGTGAATCGCCTTCATGATGCCCTTGAGCTTCTTGTCCACCTCTTCGGACGTCCAGCTCAGGCGCTCGGAGTTCTGCGACATCTCGAGGCCCGAGGTCGCGACGCCGCCGGCGTTCGACGCCTTGCCCGGCGAGTACATGATCTTCGCCTTGACGAACGCCTCGATCGCGTCCGGCGTGGACGGCATGTTCGCGCCCTCGCCCACGAGCGTGCAGCCATGCTTGAGGAGGTAGGCCGCGTCCTTGCCGTCGAGCTCGTTCTGGCGGGCGCACGGGAACGCGCAGTCGATCTGGTCGGCGATCTGCCAGCTGTTCGCGCCCATGAAGAACTTCACGGCCTTCGTCTTCTTCGCGAAGTCGGCGAGTTCGCCGCGCGTGACGGTCTTGAGGACCATGATGTCCTTGAGCATCTTCTCGGTGAGGCCGTCCTTGCAGTAGATCGCGCCCGAGCGGTCGGAGAGCGTGAGGACCTTCGCGCCGAGCTGCATGAGCTTCTCGGCCGCGTAGGTCGCGACGTTGCCCGCGCCGGAGATGACGCACTTCTTGCCCTCGAACGTCTCGCCGCGCATGGCGAGCATGTTCTCGGCGAAGTAGACGTCGCCGTACCCCGTCGCCTCCGGACGGATGAGCGAGCCGCCGTAGGAGAGGCCCTTGCCCGTGAGGACGCCCGTCCACTCGTTGACGAGCCGCTTGTACTGGCCGAAGAGGTAGCCGATCTCGCGGCCGCCCACGTTCATGTCGCCGGCCGGAACGTCGGTGTCGGGGCCGATGTGGCGGTAGAGCTCCGTCATGAAACTCTGGCAGAAGCGCATGACCTCGCGGTCGCTGCAGCGCTTGCCGGGCGTGTGCGGGCTCTGCTTCGGGTTGAAGTCGGAGCCGCCCTTGCCGCCGCCCATCGGGAGCGTCGTCAGCGAGTTCTTGAAGACCTGCTCGAAGGCGAGGAACTTGAGAACGGAGAGGTTCACCGACGGATCGAAGCGAAGGCCGCCCTTGTACGGGCCGATCGCCGAGTTCATCTGGATGCGGTAGCCGCGGTTCACGCGCACGTTCCCCTTGTCGTCCACCCACGGGACGCGGAACATGATCACGCGCTCCGGCTCGACCATGCGCTCGAGAATCGCCTCCTGCTGGTAGGCCTTGTTCGCGTCGATGACAGGCGAGAGCGTCGTCAGCACCTCGTCGACGGCCTGGAGGAACTCCGGCTCGTTCGCGTTTTTCGCCTTCACGTCCTTCAGGACGGATTCAATGTACTTGTTCATTCGTTTGGTCTTTCATTGGCCGTCGCAGTGTCGCGTACGGCAGGGTGTAATGACTCCATTCCGGTACGAACCAGCAAAGACAGTGCCAATCCCGAAGAGATGGCAAAAACCGCCCCATTTCCCATGGATCTATTACGGGGCGTGTAAAATCGCGCGAAACAGCGTTCCATGCCGTGTAATCGATTACAGTTCCTGTCCGCGCGCGCAGAATATGGTATACTACGCGGACATGAAAGCGAACTCGTCTTCTTCCGAAATCACCGTCTTGAAGGAGGTCACGACGGCCGTTGTGCGCGAGCGGAACGTCCGCCAGCTCCTGGAGGAGGTCCTGGAGGTCCTGGAGCGCCGCATGGGGATGCTGCGCGGCACGTTTGCGCTCTTGGAGGGCGACGAGCTGCGCATCGAGGCATCGACGCGCCAGCTCAACGCCGAGGAGCGGGCGCTTGGGCGCTACCACATCGGCGAGGGCATCACGGGCCTCGTGGCGAAGACGGGCCGCGCCGAGGTCGTCCTCGACGTCCGCAAGGACCGGCGCTTCCTGAACCGTACGGGCGCGCGCGGCGCGGAGGAGGCGCTCTCCTTCGTCTGCGTGCCGCTCATCCATCGCGGGCAGATCGTCGGGACGCTTTCCGCCGACCGCGAGATGAAAGGCGACATGTCCTCCCTTGGGCAGGACGTCGCGCTTCTGGAGATCATCGCCGGCATCATCGCCGAGGCGGCGGCCGTCTACCGCGAGGAGTGCGCCGAGCGCACGACGCTCATGGACGAGAACCGCAAGCTGCGCGACCTCCTGTCGTCCGGCACGGGCAAGCTCATCGGCAACGCCCCGGCGATGCGCGTCGTCTACGAGCAGATCCAGCAGGTCGCGCCGAGCGAGGCGACCGTCCTCGTCCGGGGCGGCAGCGGCACGGGCAAGGAGCTCGTCGCGCGCGCGATCCAGGGCCTCTCGGCCCGCAAGGACAAGCCGTTCGTCGTCCTCAACTGCGCGGCGCTGCCGGAGAGCCTCGTCGAGTCGGAGCTCTTCGGACACGAGAAGGGCGCGTTCACGGACGCGCGCGAGCGGCGCATCGGCCGCGCCGAGGCGGCGGACGGCGGCACGCTCTTCCTGGACGAGATCGGCGACCTCTCGATTCCCGTGCAGGTGAAGCTTCTCCGCTTCCTGCAGGAGCGCACGTTCTCGCGCGTCGGCTCGAACGAGGAGCTGAAGAGCGACGTGCGCTTCATCGCCGCGACGAGCCGCAACCTGGAGGAGCTGATGGAGAAGAAGCTCTTCCGCGAAGACCTCTACTACCGGCTGTCCGTCTTCCCGATCGTCCTGCCGGCGCTGGCCGAGCGGAAGGACGACATCGTCCTCCTCGCCGAGCATTTCCTCCGGCGCATGAACATGAAGTACGGCAAGTCGATCGCGCGCATCTCCGCGCCGGCGCTGAGCATGCTCCAGGCCTACGCCTGGCCGGGGAACGTGCGCGAGCTCGAGAACTGCATCGAGCGCGCCGTCCTCACGACGAAGGACGACACGATCCACGGCTACAACCTGCCGCCGGCAATCCAGGTCGAGGAGTTCGCCGAGGATCCGTTCAACCCCGAGGCGAAGCTGACGCTCGACGACCAGGTCGCGGCCTTCGAGCGGCGTGTCCTCATGGACGCGCTGAAGCGGCACGACGGCAACCGCAGCGCGGCCGGGCGCGAGCTTGGCGTCTCGCCGCGCATGATGAACTACCGCCTGACGCGCGCGGGCATCGGCAACAAGGAGGTCAAGGCATGACGGCGATCGTCGACTATGGGGCGGGAAATCTGACGAGCGTCCGCTACGCTTTCGCCGCGTGCGGCGTCGAGGCGGCCGTCACGCGCGACCCCGAGGTGATCCGCGCGGCCGACCGGGTCGTCTTTCCCGGCGTCGGCGCGGCGAAGAGCGCGATGGAGAACCTGCGCGTGCTCGGCCTCGTCGAGGCCGTCCGCGCGGCCGCCGAGGCGAAGCCGTTTCTCGGCATCTGCCTCGGCATGCAGATCCTCTTCTCGCATTCGGAGGAGGACGGCGGCGTCGAGACGCTGGGCGTCCTGCCGGGGCAGGTCAGGCGCTTCCCGGCGGCGGTCGGCTTCAAGGTTCCCGAAATGGGCTGGAACCAGGTGAGGTTTGTGGGGCTTGAGGGGGAAAGAGAGGGCGAAGGACCGGAGAGACAAGAGGGACATGAGGGGCGAGAGGCCTCTTGCCCCTCTTGCCTCTCAAGCCCCTCGAGTCGCCTCGCTTCGCGCGCGACCCCCCAAACCGAGTACTACTTCGTTCATTCGTACTATGCCGAAATCGGCCCGTACACGGCGGGGATAACGGACTACGCCGGCGTCGAATTCACGGCGTTCGCGCGGAAGGGGCGGCTCTGGGCGTGCCAGTTCCATCCCGAGAAGTCCGGCCGCGTCGGACTCGACCTCATCAAGGAGTGGCTCTCATGCTGACGAAGCGCGTCATCCCGTGCCTCGACGTGCGCAACGGGCGCGTCACGAAGGGCGTCAAGTTCAAGAACAACGTCGACCTCGGCGACCCCGTCGAGATGGCGGTGAAGTATTCGGAGGGCGGGGCGGACGAGCTCGTCTTCTACGACATCACGGCGTCGGCGGAAGGGCGCCCGATCGACATCGGGATGGTCGCGGCGGTCGCGAAGGCCGTGCGCATCCCGTTCGCGGTCGGCGGCGGCATCCGCACGGTGGAGGACATGGAGCGCGTCATTCTCGCGGGGGCGGAGAAGATTTCCGTCAACTCGCTCGCCGTGAAGGATCCGGCGATCATCGCGGCGGGCGCGCGGGCGTTCGGCGCGCAGTGCGTCGTCCTCGGCATGGACCCGGTGAAGTCGCCGCGCTGTCCGAGCGGCTACGAGATCACGACGCGCGGCTTCCGCGAGTTCACGGGGATGGACGCGGTCGAGTGGGCGAAGCGCGCGGCCGACCTCGGCGCGGGCGAGATCGTCGTCAATTCGGTCGATGCGGACGGCACGCGCGCGGGCTTCGAGCTGACAGTCACGCGGCTCGTCGCCGAGGCGGTGGGCGTGCCCGTCGTCGCGTCCGGCGGCGCGGGGACGCCGGAGCATCTCGTCACGGTCTTCCGCGAGGCGAAGGCCGACGCGGCGATCGTCGCCGGCATGATCCACACGGGCGACTACACGATCGCCGAGATCAAGTCCGTCATGGCGCAGCGCGGCGTCCCGACGCGCCTGAGCTTCTGACGGCGCGAGGCGAGCGGACGATGCGAATCACTGGCGGAGAATTTGGCGGACGGAACCTGAAGGTTCCGAAGTCGGACGCGATCCGTCCGACGCAGGATCGCGTGCGCGAGGCGCTGTTCAACATCCTGGCCCCGGAGATCGCGGGAAGCGACTTCCTCGACCTCTTCGCCGGGTCGGGCGCGGTCGGGCTGGAGGCCCTTTCGCGCGGCGCGCTCGCGGCGACGTTCGTGGAGCAGAGCCGTCGGCACCTCGCGGTGCTGAACGAGAACCTCGCCGCGCTGGACGTGGCGCGCGCGGGCCGCGCGACGGCGGTGGTCGCCGCCGACTGCTATCGCTATCTCGCGGCCTACGCGGGGCCGGGCTTTTCGATCGCCTTCGCCGATCCGCCGTATGCGCTCGGCGAGGAGAAGGGCTATGCGGCCGTCCTCGCGACGCTGGCGACGCGGAACGTCGTGCGTCCGGGTGGGCTTTTCGCGGCGGAGATGACGGCCGTCCAGCGGGCGGAGGAGACGCCCGGCTGGGACCTCCTCCGCGACCGAACCTATGGCAAGACGCGCCTCTGCATCTGGCGGCGCGCACAGGCCCGCGCCTGACGCGGGCAAGGAGAAGACGAACATGAGAGACGACCTCGCGAACCTGAAGACGCTCGGCAAGACGACCGAGGCACCGGCGACGTATGACCCGACGGTGCTGGACGCCTTCGCGAACAAGCATCCGGAGCGCGACTACTGGGTCACGTTCACCGCGCCGGAATTCACGACGCTCTGTCCGAAGACGGGCCAGCCGGACTTCGCGACGCTGACGATCCGCTACATTCCCGCAAAGCGGCTCGTCGAGTCGAAGTCCCTGAAGCTCTACCTCTTCGGCTTCCGCAACCACGGCGACTTCCACGAGGACGTCGTCAACGTCATCTACGACGACCTGACGCGTCTCCTGAAGCCGAAGTACCTGGAGGTCGTCGGCAAGTTCGCCGCGCGCGGCGGCATCTCCATCGATCCGTTCGTCAACGGCGGGCCGCTCAAGGCCCTCGTGAAGAAGCGCTTCGAGGCGTTCGCCGGCGTGCGGTAGGGGACTGCCACATGAAATTCGACAACGTCGCCCTGCTGCTGCCCGACCGCACGGTCGGCTTCGGGACGCTGGAGACGTCGGGCTCGCGCATCTCGAAGATCGAGCTCGCCACGCCCCCCTCCCCCTCCCCCTCCACCTCTTGCTCTCGCCTGATCCTGCCCGGCCTCGTCAACTGCCATGGGCACACGGCGATGACGCTCCTGCGCGGCACGGGCGGAGGCCTGCCGCTCCAGCGGTGGCTGGAGGAGGCGATCTTCCCGATCGAGGCGCGGATGACGCCGGACGACATCCGCGCGGGCGTGCGGTGGGGCGCGCTGGAGATGCTCGCGGGCGGCACGACGCAGGTCATCGACATGTACGACTTCCCGGACGCGGGCGAGGCGGCGTTCGAGTCGGTCGGCCTCAAGGCGTCCGTCTCGCGCGTCGGCCTCTCGTTCGTGCCCGGCCGCCTCGCGGACTGCATCGCCTTCACGCGCGCGCATCCGAAGGCGCACGTCTGCGTCCATTCCGAATACCTGACGGACGAACCGTTCTGCCGCGCGCTCGCCGACGCGAACAACCGCGAGCTGAAGCGGCCCGTGCACGTCCACGTCTCCGAGACGGAGAAGGAACACCGCGCGTGCCTGGCGCGACATGGGCAGACGCCGGTCGCCTACCTCGCGGCGACGGGGCTTTTCGACTGCGGCGGCTTCGCCGCGCACGGCGTCTGGTGCACGGACGACGATTTCCGCATCCTGAAGGAGAAGGGCGTCGTCCTCGTTCACAACCCGTCGAGCAACATGAAGCTCGGCTCGGGCTTTGCGCGCATCCCGCGCGCTTTGGAGCTGGGCGTGACGGTCGCGCTCGGCACGGACGGCTGCGCGTCGAACGACAACCTCGACCTCTTCGAGGAGATGCACCTCGCCTCGCTGATCCACAAGGGGCTTGCGAAGGATCCGACCGTCCTTTCGCCGTGGGACGTCATCGAGATGGCGACCTTCGGCAACCGGCTTGCCGTCGGCGCGGCGGCCGACTTCTGCGTCGTCGACCTGGGCCGCCTTCATCTGCGGCCCGCGCTGGATTTGCCGAACCTCGTCGTCCATTCAATGCACGCCTCGGACGTCGTGCAGACCGTCGTGGACGGACGGCTTCTCTATGACCACGGGACGTTCCCGACGGTCGATCTCGAACAGACACGGGAGGCCTTTGATGCGCGCGTTCGTCATTGCCATGGAATCTGAGGCGGCGGCCGTGCGGCCGCATCTGAGGCCGGACGACCGGCTGTTCGTCTCGGGCATCGGGAAGGTGAACGCCGCCGCCGCGACGCAGCGGGCGATTGACGCGGGGGCGACGGAGATCTGGAACGCCGGCGTCGCGGGCGGGTTCGATCCGGCGCAGGCGGTCGGCGACGCCTGCGTCATCGACCGGGCCGTCGAGTACGACTTCGACCTCGTCGAGGTCAACGGCACGCGCATCGGCGTCCACAACGAGCGCACGACGCCGTACTTCGCCTGCGTGGCGGACTTTGCGCCGGAGCTGCCGCGCGCGACGCTGGCGACGGGCGACCGCTTCAGCGACAGCGACGCCGACCTCGCGACGCTGGCCGACCTCGCCGCGACCGTGCGCGACATGGAGGGCGCGGCGATTGCGCACGTCTGCGAGACGAACTGCGTCCCGTGCCGGATCGTGAAGTGCCTGAGCGACGTCCACGGGAAGGGGTCGATGACGGGCCAGTACCGGGACAACCTCGTCCGTGCCCTCGCGGCGCTGTCGGCGACGCTCGCGACGGCCCTGCGCGCGGGCTGACCACGCGCGGCGGACTCCGCCGAATCGTTGCGCGCAGGGAGGCGGGCGCCGTTTTTTTTGATGTATTCTATGCCGTTATAGGATGGCATGATTCATTATTGACGGTTCTATCTCGCGTGTGCTATACTACGCGGCATGGAACTTCGGCACATCAGGAATTTCGCGGTCATCGCCCGCGAGGGGAACATCTCGCGCGCGGCGAAGCGGCTGGGCATCAGCCAGCCCGCGCTCTCGAAGCAGCTCGGCGAGCTGGAGGCTTCCCTCGGCCAGACGCTGATCGAGCGCGGCGCGCGCACGGTCAGGCTGACGGCCAAGGGCGAGGTCTTCCGCAAGCGGGCGGACGAGATCCTCTCCCTCGTGAACTGCACGGTGCGCGAAGTGACGTGCGCGGCCTCGAAGCTCTCGGGGCGCATCACCCTCGGCGCGGCGGAGACGTTCGGCTTTGCGCATGTCGCCGCCGCGCTCGCCGAGCTGCAGCGCAAGAACCCCGCCGTCTCGTTCCGCCTCGTCTCGGGCAACGCCGAGGACCTCGCCGGACGCGTGCAGAAGGGAGAGCTGGACCTGGCGCTCCTGCTCGGCCCCGGGCGCCTGGACGGCTGCGAGACGCTGCCGCTGAACGTCTGCCACGAGCTGGGCCTCGTCCTCCGCCGGGACGACCCGCTCGCCCGCAAGAAAAGTATTGCGCCCGACGACCTCCTGGACCGTCCTCTTCTCCTGCCGCGCCGCTTCAGGATGACGACCGAGCTCGCGGGCTGGGCGGGCTACGACGCCCGGCGTCTCAATGTCGTCGGCACGTTCAACCTGCTCTACAACGCCGCGCACGCGGTCGCCGAGGGCGTCGGCTCGGCCGTCTCCATCGACGGGCTCTTCCCGGAGATGCTGGCGAAGCGGCTCGCGTTCCGTCCGTTCGCGCCCGTCTTCTATATCGAAGCCTATCTCGCGTGGCAGGAGGGCGTTCCGCTCGCGCCCGCCGCCGCCGAACTCGTCCGCCTCGTGCGCGGGCGCGTGAAGGGTTGCGCAGATATCGACGACTTCATGGGAACGACCAACAGAAAGGAAACGCCATCATGAACATGGATCGACGCGATTTCGTACGCCAGTCAATCGCGTTCGCGGCGGCCAGCGCGTTCTTGCCGGCCTGCGCGAAGGACAATTCGGGGAAAGGAAACGCCAACATGAAAGTCAAGGTGACAAAGGACAAGGTTCTCGTCGTCTACTTCTCGCGAAGCGGCAACACGCGCCATGCGGCGGAGACATTCGCGAAGGCGTCCGGCGGCGCGCGCCTCGTCGAAATCAAGGCCGCGAAGCCGTATGCGCCGGACTACGGGGCCTGCTGCGACGAGGCGAAGCCGGAGTGTGCGGCGGGGACGCTCCGTCCGATCGAGAAGATCGCGGGGCTGGACGTCGCCGCATACGACGTTGTCCTCGTCGGCACGCCGAACTGGTGGGGCACGCTGGCGCCGCCGGTGCGCACGTGGGTGAGCGAGAACGCGGCGACTCTGAAGACGAAGACGGTCTGCCTCTTCCAGACGCATGGCGGCGGCGGGATGCAGAACTGCGCGCGCGACTTCGCCGCGCTCGTCGAGGGCGCGACCGTCCTGCCGGCGGAGTCGTACTACGGCGCGACGGTCAAGGTGCGCCCCGGCCTCAAATCGTTCGTCACCGACCGCCTGATTGTGGAGGGGTCGTTTTGAGACAGGATTAACAGGATTGACAGGATTTGAAGGAGAAACAGCGATGGAAATGAGTCAGCTGGTGCACCCCGTCCACGCTACTCTTCGGCGGGTCGGTTATGGCACTGACGGAAAAGGAAAAGACATCATGGCTTGAACCCGTTTCCGACGCCGACTACGCCGAGGCGACAGGATCCCCGAAAGGATCCTCCTCAGGGAACTGAGATCGGCCGAAGCAGATGGAACAATGTCGTTCAACCGCCAGAAGGAGAGAAATGCAATGACAACACACTACACGCTCGACGGGAAGAAGATTTCCCTGCTCGGCTACGGCGCGATGCGCCTGCCGACGGTAGACGGCAAGCACGCCAATTTCTGGGTGCAAGACGGCTATTCTAAATCGGATATCGATCAGGAACTCCTGAACCGCCAGGTCAAGATGCTCCTCGACGGCGGCGTCACCTACTTCGACACGTCGCCCGCCTACTGCCGCGGCGAGTCGGAGTCCGCGCTCGGCAAGGCCCTGAAGGCGAGCGGCTACGCGCGCAAGGACTACATCGTCGCGACGAAGCTCTCGAACTTCGCGCCCCAGCAGTATCCGCTCGCGGCCTGCAAGAAGATGTTCGAGGACTCGCTCAAGTTCCTCCAGACGGACTACATCGACAACTACCTCCTCCACTCCATTGGCAACGGCGACTTCAAGACGTTCTCCAGGCGCTACCTCGAAAACGGCGCCCTGGACTGGTGCGTTGAGCAGCGCGCGAAGGGCCGCATCCGCCACCTCGGCTTCTCCTACCACGGCGACCCCAAGGCGTTCGAATGGTGCATCGAGCGCCACGGCACGTACAAGTGGGACTTCGTGCAGATCCAGATGAACTACGTCGACTGGCGGCACGCGAAGGAGGTGAACGCGCGCAACCTCGACGCCAAGTACCTCTACGAGACGCTCGCGAAGCTCGACATCCCCGTTGTCATCATGGAGCCGCTGCTCGGCGGACGACTCGCGCGCTACAACTACGCGCTCGCGCAGGAGCTCACCCCCCTCGACCCGGAGGCGACGCTCGCGAAGTGGGCGTTCCGATTCTGCGGCACGTTCCCGAAGGTGATGACCGTCCTCTCCGGCATGACGCGCACCGAGCACATCGAGGAGAACCTCGTCACCTTCTCGCCGCTCAAGCCCTGCAGCGAGAAGGAGCTGGCCGCCCTTGAGCGCGCGGCGCAGCGGATGCTCGCGCTCAACACGATCCCGTGCAACAGCTGCAACTACTGCATGCCGTGTCCGTACGGGCTGGACATCGTCTCGCTCCTCCAGTTCCGCAACAGCGTCCTCACGGCGAAGACGATGCCGTCCGCGAAGGAGGTGCTGAAAGCCTACGCGAAGGCTGTGCCGGAGGAGCTGCGCCGCGCCGACCACTGCACGGGGTGCGGACGCTGCACGCCGCACTGTCCGCAGTCGATCGACATTCCGCGCGAGATTGCGGCGATCGACGCCTGGATTGATGAACTGAAGAATCAGGAGGTGGCGAAATGAAGAAGACGCTCCTGCGCCTCGTGGCGCTTCTGTCCCTGGCCGCCGCATGCGGCGCGTTCTACGGGCTGCCGACGGCGAAGGCCCTGCGCATCCAGCCGACGCCGACGCTTGTCTTCCTGGTCATCCTCCTTCTGACGCCGCTCGTCGGCCGCTTCTTCTGCACGTGGCTGTGTCCGCTCGGCGTCCTGCAGAGCATCGTCCACGCGCTCGCGCACCCGAAGACGCACGTCCGGCGCGTCTGCACGCGCCTCCCGGAGACGCGCGCGCAGCGCCTCGTCCGCTGGTGCGTCTTCGCCGTCGCGGCGGGGCTTGTCGCGGGTGGTTTCGGTGTGCTTGGCTGGGCGATCACGCCCTATTCGATTCTCGGCAAGGCGCTCGTCGGCTTCGTGCCAGGGCTACTCCTCGCGGCGGCCGTGCTGGCGCTTGCGGCGGTCGGGGCGGGCCGCACGTGGTGCAACTGGGTCTGCCCGGTCGGGACGCTCTTCAACCTGCTCGCGCGCGGCGCGCGGCGGCCGAACACGATTGACTTGAAGGACGGCTGCGGCATCTGCCGCAAGTGCTTTGCCGCGAAGCCGAAGGCGGCGGCGCACGCGGCGGACGGCGTGACGCGGCGCGAGACCCTGCATGGCCTCGGCCTGCTCGCGGCGGCGGAACTCGGCGAGAAGACGGTGGACGGCGGCTTCTCCCCCGTCTCGCTGCCGGGCGTGCCGGCGCGTCCGGCGGAAGTTCTGCCGCCGGGCGCGGTCGACCGCGCCCTCTTCAACCGCCTCTGCGTCGGGTGCGACGCCTGCGTGGCGGCGTGCCCCGAGAAGTGCCTCGTGCCCTCGACGTCCCTCGCGACGTTTGGCCAGCCGAAGATGGACTTCCGCCGGTCGCACTGCCGGTTGGCGTGTCCGCAGAAGTGCGCGGCGGCGTGTCCGGCGGGAGCGCTGCGCGTCCTCGACCACGTGGCGCGGCGCGACTTGCACATGGGGCACGCGATCTGGAAGAAGGACCGCTGCCTGCGCGCGACGCAGGACGTGCCGTGCACGGCGTGCCAGCGCAAGTGTCCCGTCAAGGCCATCACGCTCGTCGGCGGCTTCCCCGTCGTCAACCGCGACCTCTGCATCGGCTGCGGCGCGTGCGAACACGTCTGCCCGTCCCGTCCGCTGCCGGCGATCTTCGTCAAGGGCTTTGACCGCCAGCGCGTGGTGCGTCCGCTGGGCGCGGCCGACCTCGTGGCGGAGATGGCGGGGCTCGTGCGGCGGGGCGAGGCGGCGGTCGTGACGGCGCGCGGCGGCGTCCTCGACGCGCGGGCGACAGGGAAAGGCGTCCAGCCGATTCTCTCGCTGCTCGACGCGGACGCGCTGCGCGGGGCGGTCGTCGTGGACAAGGTGGTCGGACGCGCGGCGGCGGCGATTGCCGTCGTCGGCCGGGCGCGGCGCGTCCACGGCCTTCTCATGGGCGAGGACGCGAAGGCGCTTCTGGAGGCGCACGGCGTCACGGCGACGGCCGACCGGCTCGTGCCGAAGATCCTGAACCGCGACTTGAGCGCGTCGTGTCCGATGGAGGCGAAGGTCGGGAACGAGACCGACCCTGAGAAGATGGTCGCCGCCCTCCGGGCGTTTGTCGGCGCGGCCTCGTCCGGTGCGGCGAAATAGCGTTGCCGAGGATATTCTGGAAGCCAATTGTCGTCTGCGCGCGCTCGTCCCGCGCGCGGCGGTTTTTGGTATAATTTCGCAACCCAACCTTTTGAAAGAGACGAGACGATGGCAACCGAATTGACGCCGATGATGAGACAATACCTCGCGATCAAGCGCGAGGTGCCGCCCGGCGCGATCGTCATGTTTCGCCTCGGCGACTTCTACGAGATGTTCGGCGAGGACGCGATCGTCGCCTCGCCGATCCTCGGCGCGACGCTCACGCATCGCGGCGACCAGCCGATGTGCGGCGTGCCGTACCACGCGCTCAACGCCTATCTCGCCAAGCTCATCCGCGCCGGGAAGACGGCGGCCCTCTGCGACCAGGTCGAGGACCCGAAGACCGCGAAGGGCCTCGTGCGCCGCGAAGTGACGCGCATCGTCACGCCCGGCACCGTGACGGAGGACGGGCTTCTGGACGAGACGGCGAACAACTACGTCGCCGCCGTCTCGGGCCTCGGCCTCGCATTGCTCGACCTCTCGACGGGCGAGTTCGTCGTCGAGCAGTTCCCCTCGCCGGCGAAGCTCGACGAGACGCTCGCGCGCGACGCGCCCGCCGAGATGCTGCAGGCGACGGACGAGAACCGCTGGACGTTCTCCGCCGATGCGGCGTTCGACTGCCTCACGCGCCATTTCAAGGTGCTGTCGCTCGACGGCTTCGGCCTCACGGGCAAGGCCGACCTCATCTCGGCGGCGGGCGCGCTCCTCTACTACGTCGGGACGACGCTTCACCATTCCCTGGCCCACGTGCGCACGGTGCGCCTCCGGCAGTCCGACGACGCGCTCGTCCTCGACTCGGGGACGCTGCGCCACCTCCAGCTCCTGCCGGCCGAGGGCGTCGCGAAGGCGGCGTCGCTCCTGGGCGTCCTCGACGTCACGAAGACGCCGATGGGCGCGCGGACGCTGCGCAACTGGATTGCGCGGCCGCTCGCGCGCGCGGCGGACGTGAACGCGCGGCTCGACGCCGTGGCGGCGTTCGTCGAGGATCGTGCCGCGCTTTCGGGGCTTCGCGCGCTCCTTTCAGGCGTCCGCGACCTGGAGCGGCTGATCGCCAAGGTCGATGCGGGCCGCGCGAATCCGCGCGACGTGAAGGGCCTGGCCGCCTCGCTGCGTCCCCTGCCGGAGATTTTGGAAAAGCTGGGGAAATTGAAGACAAAGAGCGTCGCTTTCCCCCTCACGCCTCAGGCCGAGGTCGTGGCGCTCGTCGATCGCGCGATTGCCGACGACCCGCCGATTCTCCTCTCGGACGGCGGGTTCATCGCGGCGGGCTATTCGGCCGAGCTGGACGAGATTCGCGCAATCGCGACGCAGGGCCGCCAGTGGCTCGCCGAATACCAGGCGCGCGAGCAGGCGCGCACCGGCCTTTCCAAGCTGCGCGTCAAGCACGTGCCGGCCTTTGGCTTCCTGATCGAGATCCCGAAGGCCGCCGCCGCGCAGGCCCCGGCGGGCTACGTGCGCCGCCAGACGCTGACGACCGCCGAGCGGTTCGTCACGCCCGAGCTCAAGGAATACGAGCAGAAGGTGCTCGGCGCGCAGGAGCGGGCCGTCGCGCTCGAACAGCGGCTCTACCGCGACATCCTCGCGTCGATTGCGGCGAAGACGGTCGAGATCCAGACGACGGCCTTCGTGCTCGGCGCGCTCGACGCGACGCTTGCGCTCGCCGACCGTGCGCTCGCGGCGGGCTACGTGCGCCCGACGGTGGAGGACTCGGACGTCCTGGAGATCGTCGACGGACGCCATCCGATCGTCGAGCAGCTGGCGGACGCGGAGCCGTTCGTGCCGAACGGCGCGTTCCTCAACACGACGACGGACCAGATCATGCTCATCACCGGACCGAACATGGCCGGCAAGTCGACGTACATCCGCCAGGTCGCGACGCTCGCGGTGATGGCGCAGGTCGGCTCGTTCGTCCCGGCGACGGCGATGCGCCTTGGCGTCCTCGACCGCGTCTTCACCCGGATCGGCGCGGGCGACGACCTCGCGCGCGGGCGCTCGACCTTCCTCGTCGAGATGCAGGAGACGGCGAACATCCTCAACAACGCGACGCCGCGCTCGCTCATCGTCCTCGACGAGATCGGGCGCGGCACGTCGACCTTCGACGGCATCTCGATCGCGTGGTCGGTCGCCGAGTACCTGCACGGCAAGGCGCGCGCGAAGGCGAAGACGCTCTTCGCGACGCACTACCACGAGCTGGCGGATCTCGCGGACACGTTTGCGGGCATCAAGAACTACACGGTGAAGGTGAAGGAGGAGGGCGGGCGCATCGTCTTCCTGCGGCGCATCGCGCCGGGCGTCGCGGAGAAGAGCTTCGGCATCCACGTCGGCGCGATGGCCGGCCTGCCGGCGGAAGTCGTCGCGCGCGCGGGCGAGATCCTCCGCAACCTGGAGGCGAACGAGCTGGACGTCAACGCGCCAAAGGTCGTGCGCAAGCCGCGCCGCCGCCTCTCGGACATGCCGGGGCAGATGACGTTCTTCTGAGGAGGCCGAGACCATGCAGCACGACCCGGAGACGATCGGCAGACGGATGGACGCCCTCGGGCTGTGGGACGCCCTCCAGCCCTACAATTTCGCGGTGAAGCCGCGCGGAACGGCCTTTCCGTACTTCTGCACGGTCATGAAGGGCGACGGGAACCCCGTCAAGGTGCGGCTTCTCCTCCTGGAGGGCTGGCAGACGCTGCATGACTTCGTGCGCACGCGGATGGACGTCAATTTCGGGTTCTACTCGTCGCCGATCGAGTTCCCGCATTTCGAGCTCGTTGTGCTGGCCGACGGTTCGACCAAGGTCATCCGCTATGACACGGGCTTCATGCCGCAGGAGGTCACGGACGGCCCGGCGCGCGAACTGGTCGCGAAGATCCTCTGGGAGGCCTACGGCGTCTTTCTGCGCGTCGAGGGCGATCCGCGCCTTCCGCTCCAGTTTGCGGACGAGCGCGCCGTCTTTGCGCGCGTCGAGGACGCGCAGGGGGCGTGGCATGACGAGCCGCTGGCGATTCCCGATCCGCCGCCGCACACGGAGACCCTCTCGATTCCGAAGGCGCTCATCCAGTCGGCGAAGGACTTGCCGCTCGTCGCGGCGGACGTGCTGGACCTCGATTTCCGGCTGTTGCCGAGCGTCATGACGAAGGAGCCGCGTCCGCGCAGCGTCTACGAGCTTTTGGCGGTGGACGGGACGACGGGCGAGACGGCGTTCGCGAGCCGCGTCTCGCTGACGCCGGACGGCGGGCTGCGCACGCTCTGGGAGGCACTGCCCGTGCAGGTTCTCCGCGAGATCGTCCGGCGCGGCAAGGTCCCGGGCACGCTCCGCGTCCGCTCCGGTCGCGTCTTCCGGATGCTGCGGGACGGTAGAAGGGCGGCTGAAAAGGGTTGTCGGATTGTGGTATAATTTCCGGCATGGAAAAGAAACTGCTCATTGTGGAGTCTCCGGCGAAGGCGAAGACGATCGGGAAGTACCTCGGCGGCGAATTCGTCGTCAAGTCGTCCGTCGGGCACATCCGCGACCTGCCGAAGGAGAACGGCGCGATCAAGATTGTCGAGAAGGGCCCCGAGTCGTGGACGTTCACGCCGACCTACATCGTCTCGGAGGGCAAGGAGAAGGTTGTCGCCGAACTGAAGCGCGCCGTGAAGGAGACGGGCGAAGTCTATCTCGCGAGCGATCCGGACCGCGAGGGAGAGGCCATCGCCTGGCATCTGAAGGAAGTCCTGGAGCCCGTCGCGGGCGCGAAGCCGTTCCGGCGCGTCACGTACAACGAGATCACGAAGTCGGCCGTCCTCAAGGCCGTCGCCGCGCCGCGCGACATCGACATGCCGCTCGTCGACGCGCAGCAGGCGCGCCGCATCCTCGACCGCCTCGTCGGCTACAAGGTCTCGCCGCTGCTCTGGAAGAACGTGAACTGCGCGAACAACCGGACGCTCTCGGCTGGGCGCGTGCAGTCCGTCGCGCTCCGCCTCCTCGTCGAGCGCCAGCGCGAGATCGACGCCTTCGTGCCGGAGACGTACCAGCTGCTCGGCGTCGAGGCCCGCAAGCCGGGCGACGTGAAGGCGTTCGTCGCCAAGCTCGCGCGGCTCGACGGCAAGAAGCCCGACATCCGCGAGAAGGAGGTCGCCAACCGCCTCATCCTCGACCTCGCGAACGCCACGCTCAAGGTCGCGGACGTGAAGGCCCAGCCGAAGGTTCGCCACGCCCTGCCGCCGTTCACGACCTCGACGCTGCAGCAGACGGCCTCGAGCGTCCTCGGCTTCTCGCCCGGCAAGACGATGAAGCTCGCCCAGGCCCTCTATGAGCAGGGGCGCATCACCTACATGCGAACGGACTCCGTGAACGTCTCCGACCAGGCGCGCGCGGCGGCGAAGGACTTCATCGAGAAGTGGTGCGGGCCGGAGTTCTATCCCGCGAAGCCAAACCTCTACGTGGCGAAGGCGAAGGGCGGCGTCGAGGCCCAGGGCGCGCACGAGGCGATTCGCCCGACCGACGTCGAGCTCTCGCCGAAGCGCGCGGGCGAGGCGGGGATGGAGGCGGCGGCGCTCAAGCTCTACGACCTCATCTGGCGGCGCTTCGTCGCGAGCCAGATGGCGGACGCGAAGACGACCGTGAAGACGCTGTCGATCGAGGCCGTGAAGCCGGGGATCGCGCACGCCTATCTCTTCACCGCGTCCGCGACGGCCGTTGACTTCGAGGGCTTCCTCAAGATCATGAAGCTCTCGCTCAAGAAGAAGACGAAGGACGGCGAGGACGACGAGGAGTCGGACGAGGTCGCCTACCTGCCCGATGTCGCGGCGGGCGATGCGCTCGAGGCTCTGCGCTGGCTCTGCGACGAGAAGCAGACGAAGGGCCCGTCGCACTATTCGGAGGCGTCGCTCATCAAGGCCCTTGAGGAGAACGGCGTCGGGCGTCCGTCAACCTACGCGCAGACGATCGAGACGCTGAAGACGCGCGAGTACGCGAAGACCGAGAAGAAGAAGCTCGTGCCGCTGGAGCGCGGCGTCCTCGTCTGCGACTGGCTCGTGAAGAACATGGACGCGCTCTTCTCCGTCGGCTTCACGGCGCGGATGGAGGCCGAGCTCGACAAGGTCGAGTCCGCGGGCGAGCCGATGGACCAGATGCTCAGCGAGTTCTACTGCGAGTTCCTGAAGTCGTTGCCGAAGCCCGTGCCGCCGCCGGGCCGCGCGAAGTTCGACCTCGTCCTCTCGCTTCTCGGCGAAGTCCGGGAGTGGAAGGAGCCGAAGAAGGTCGGCAAGCGCGAGTACAACGACGAGAAGTTTTTCATGAGCTGCCGCGAGCAGTTCGTGAAGGGGGAGCGCCCGATGAGCGCGCGCCAGCTCGAGTTCCTCGTGCGCATGGCGATTCTCTACGAAGACCAGATCGCCGACTGCGCCGAGCGCCTCCGGGACGCGGGCCTGGCCGCCGGTGCGGCGCTCTCGCCGAAGGCCGACCCCGAGCAGGTCGCGTTCTGCTTCGAGGTGATGGACCGCATCGGCGGCATGGAGAAGAATCCCTTCATCAAGTCGCTGCGCGACCAGGTCGAGCACGGGCGCGGGCTCTCGATGAAGCAGTTCGTGATCCTCGCGCGCGCCGTCGGCGCGAACGCGGGCGGGCTCGAAGACGTCGAGGCCGTCCGTGCGCGCCTTCTGCCGTTCGTGCCCGACGGCTTCGGGAACGAGAAGGCTGATCCGACCGTGCCGAAGATCCTCGCGCTCTTCGAAACGGTCACGGAGTGGCGTCCGAAGGCCAAGCGCGGCAAGCGCGTCTACGACGACCACGAGTTCGTGACCTCGCTCACCGAGCAGTACGGGCGGCGGCATTCGCTCTCGCCGCGCCAGCTGCAGGCCCTCAAGCGCGTCGCGGCCATCTACCGCAGCCAGATTCCGAACTACGCCGCGAAGGCCGCCGAGCTGGGCCTGCGGGCGGGCGACGACGATGGCAAGGACGACGCCGAATAGGTTCGCGGGCGGCGATCCGCAGCTGGCGGCCTTCCTGCGCGACCTCCTCGCCGCGCGGAACGTCGCGCCGAACACGCACGCGGCGTACGCCTCGGATCTCGCGCAGCTCGTGACGTCGAAATGGGGGGCTGAGTCCCGTCCCCCGTATCCGTGGGCGGATCTTTCCGATGCCGACGCGCGCGCGTTCCTCGTCGCGTTCGCCACGGACGGGGCGACGGCGACGACCGTGCGCCGCAAGCTCGCGGCCGGGCGCACGTTCTGCCGCTATCTCCAGCGCGAGGGCGTCCTCATCGACAACCCGTTTGCGCTCCTGCACGGGCCGCGCAAGGCGAAGACGCTGCCGAAAGTCCTCTCGGTCGAGGAGCTCGCGCGCTTTCTGGCGTGTCCGCTGAAAGACCTTGCGGACGGCACGATCGGCGAATACGCGGCGTGGCGCGACAAGGCGCTCTTCGAGGCGCTCTACTCGACGGGTTGCCGCATCGGCGAGATGCTGCCGGTGACATGGGGCGAGATCGACTTCGCGCGCGGGACGCTCATCGTGACGGGCAAGGGGGCGAAGGACCGCCTCGTCATCCTCGGACAGCCCGCGCGCGCCGCCCTGACGGCCCTGCGCGCGGCGGCGTCGCGCACAGGGGCGCCGACGGACGGTGCGGCGCCCGTCTTCCTCTCGGACGCGCTCGGCCCGCTCACGCGGACGTTCGCCGAGCGGCGGATGAAGCGCTATCTTGTGGAGGCGGGCCTTTCGACGGACGTGACGCCGCACAAGCTCCGGCACAGCTTCGCAACGCATCTCCTCGACGCGGGGGCCGACCTGCGCTCTGTCCAGGAGATGCTGGGCCACGCCTCGCTCTCGACGACCCAGGTCTACACCCACGTCTCGGTCGAGCGCCTGCGCGACGTCTACGCCAAGGCCCATCCGCGCAACGCCTGACGGGCGATCTGCCGTCCGTGCGGTGGCCGCCCACATTGCCATCAGTGGGCTGATTTTGGTAAAATACGCAATCAGTTATGGAAAGTACAGAACTCTGTCCCTGCAAGTCTGGCAAGACCTACGGCGAATGCTGCGGGCCGATCATTTCTGGAACGGCGAAAGCCGAGACGGCGGAGGCGCTGATGCGCGCCCGCTACACCTCGTACGCGACGGGCGACGTCGCGTTCCTGAAGACGAGCGCCACGGCGGCCGTCCAGGCGGAATTTGACGAGGAGACCTCCCGGGCCTGGTCGCGCGCGGCCGACTGGCACGGGCTGGAGATCATCAAGACCGAGGGCGGCCAGAAGGACGATGCGGAAGGCGTCGTCGAGTTCCGCGCGCTTTACACGGCGAACGGCGAATTCTGCAACCACCACGAGCTCGCGCGCTTCGTGAAGGAGGCGGACGGCTGGAAGTTCGTCGACGGCGACTTCGTCGGCGAGAAGCCGATCGTGCGCGAGGAGCCGAAGGTCGGCCGCAACGACCCGTGCCCGTGCGGGAGCGGCAAGAAGTACAAGAAGTGCTGCGGGCGGGGCAAGTGAGCGCGAATCCCGATTTCGACCGCTGGTACGCGGCAAAGAGCGCGCGCTTTTTGCTGGAGCCGACGCATCGTCTCGCGACGTTCGGGAACACGCTCGTCAACTATCACCTCATCTCGGAGTTGGCGGACTATCCGGGAAAGGTCCGCATCCGCGAAGGGCGGCTTGAGGCCCATCAGCCGCTCGTCATCACGCCGCGCGTCCAGGATACCGAGTTCGAGGGCTTCGGCGACGCGGCGAAGGAGTACTTCGACTTCCTCAAGGCCAACGAGGAGAACCTGCGGATCCTGCAGTACGGCTACCACCTGAAGTCCGACAACTTCTCCGAGCAGATCGTGACGGACAGTCTGGCGGCCGTCTCGGCGCGCGTGAAGGAGTCCGTCCTCGCGTCGGGCGACGCGTTCGCGGCGGTCATCCAGTGCGTGGACGAGCCGTGGGACGTCGCGCTCGTCGAGCTGTGGCTGCGCGAGATCCGCCGCAGCGCGAAGGGCAACATCGCCGAGCTGCAGAAGAGCGGGAAGCTGTTTTAAAAGGTTTTGAAGGTATGGAACGGCAGACAAAAGTCATAGCAATCGCCAATCAGAAGGGCGGCGTCGGGAAGACGACGACCGTCGTGAACCTTGCGGCGGCGCTTTCGGCCCGCAAGCGCGCGGTGCTCGTGATCGACCTCGATCCGCAGGCGCACGCGACGCTTGGCCTGGGGCTCGAAAAGCAGCCGGGCGTCTCGATGTATCCCGTCCTCACGGGCGCGAAGGACGTCGCCGACGTCATCCAGCCGACGAAGTGGGACAACCTGAACGTGATTCCGTCCGAGGTCGATCTCGCGGGCGCCGAGGTGGAGCTCGCGATGCGCAACGACCGGCTGGAGGTCATCCGCAACGTGCTCTCGCCCGTCAAGGCGTCCGGCGCGTTCGACTACATCATCCTCGACTGTCCGCCCTCGCTTGGCCTCGTCATGACCTCAGCCCTCGCGGCGACGGACTCCGTCCTCATCCCGTCGCAGGCGGAGTACCTGGCGATGGACGGCCTTGCGCTCATCACGAATTCGATCGAGAAGCTGCGCGCGGGCGTGAATCCGACGCTGGAACTCAACGGCATCGTCTTCACGATGGTGAATTCCGTTGCGCGCCTGACGACGGACGTCATCGAGGAGGTGCGCGCGCACTTCGGCGAGAAGGTCTACGAGACGGTGATTCCGCGCAACGTGCGCGTCTCGGAGGCGCCGTCGATGGGCACGCCGGTCGTCTTCCTCGATGCGCGTTCGAAGGGCGCCGAGGCGTACAAGGCCTTCGCCTGGGAGTTCATGGCGAAGAACCCGACGCGCTTCGCCGCGCCCGTTCCGCCTCCCCCGCCGCCCGCCCCGGCGGCCGAACCGCCGCCCGTGCCCGTTCCGGACGCGGCGACGGAACCCGTGGCGGAGGACGCGGCGTCGTCTTCGGCGGCGTCCCTCCCGCAAGGCTAATGCCGGGAGGTCCGCAGATGCGGCGTACGTTCGTGACCGTCCTGTTGGTCGCCGTCGGCTTTTTCGCGCTGTACGCCTTGACGGCCCAGCGCGGGCTTGGTTGGGGCGACTCGGGCGAGTTCCACTACCGCATTCTCCAGTGTGCCGACGGGCTGTTGGGACGGTGCGACTCCTTCGCGACGGCGCATCCCCCCTATGTGGCGCTTGCGCGTCTCGTCTGTTCGACGCCCTATCAGGTCACGCTGATCTCCTCCTTCTTCGGTGCGCTCGCCGTATCCGGCTTTCTTCTTTGCTCGCGCAACGTGGCGCTGACGGTCGTGTTCGGGCTGTCCCACGCGCTTTGGTGGCTCTCCTGCGTAGCGGAGGTCTACACGATGTCGCTGACGTGCGTCGCGTTCGAGACGCTGTTCCTGATGCGCTTTCTCGACTCGCGCAAGGTCGGCTGGCTCGCGGCGCTCGCCCTGCTGAACGGACTCCATCTCGACCTGCACAACCTTGCGCTCTTGGCTGTGCCTGTCTACGCGGTCGCCGTCGGCGTGGTCTTGCGCCCGCTGGGCGCGCGGCGCCTCGTCGCGTCGCTGGGGCTTGCGGCGGTGGCCTGGGCGGCTGGGGCGTCGTTCTGGCTATGGGCGCTCGTGACGCGGGGCGTGCGCGACGTGCTGGTCGGCAGCTACGGCGGACAGGCCCTGGGGCTGCTGCCGGACAACTGGACGGTCGCCGGCTTCAACCTGGCCCTGTCGGGGCTGAGCTTCGTCGCGCCGGTCGCGATCCTGTGGTGGACGCGGCGCGCGGCGTCTCGTCCGTCGTCGGCGACGCCCGTTGCGAGCCGCGTGACGGACGTCTGCCTCGTTGCGCTTCTGGTCGTCCATGCGCTTTTCTTCGTTCGGTATTTCATCATCAGCCAGTTCACGTTCGTCTTGCCGACGGTGTTCTTCGCCTATCTGCTCGTTGCGCGCGTCCGCCTTGGCCGCACGCGCGCGGTTGCGCTGATGGCCCTCCAGCTGCTCGTGCCGCTCTTCGCCTGGCAGGTCCTGTCGTCGCTTCCCGTGCCCGCCTGGCGGCCTCGGCACAAGTATCGTGACGAGGCGAAGTATTTCGCCTTGCCGTGGAAGGCCGGTGACGATTCGGCCGACCGCCTCGCGGCGGAGCTGGACGAGCCGTGGAATGGCTATCCGGGCTGCGGCGGAAAGGCGGGCGCGAAATGACGCTTTCGGTCGTCATCCCGACGAAGAACGAGGCGGCGAACATCGCCGCCTGCATCCGCGCGTTCGACGGCGTGCGCGACCGCGTCGAGGTGATTGTCGTCGACAACGCCTCGACGGACGGCACGCCGGCGATTGCGGCGAAGCTGGGCGCGCACGTCTTTGCGCAGGGGCCGGAGCGCTGTGCCCAGCGCAATCGCGGCGGGCGCGAGGCGACGGGCGACGTCCTTCTCTTCGTCGATGCGGACATGACGCTGCCGGCGGCAACGATTGACGAGATCCTCGCCCGCTGTTCGTCCGTCGCCCACCCGGGGACGGTGCAGCGCCCGCCGTGCCTCTACATCCCCGAAACGCGCGTCGGCACGGGGCTGCGGCTGGCGGCGCGCAATTTCGAGCGGTCGTTCTACGACGGCACGTGCATTGACGGTCTGCGCGTCATCCCGCGCGCCCTGTTCGAGCAGGTCGGCGGCTATGACGAGTCGCTGGTCGCGTGCGAGGACTGGGATCTCGACCGCCGGATTCTGGCGACGGGGGCCGAGACGGCCCGGACGCGCGGGGCGCTTATTCACAACGAGGCGAACCAGGGGCTGCAGCGGCTCCTGGCGAAGAAGGCCTACTATTCCGCGTCCGTCGCCGCCTATCGCCGGAAGTGGGGCGACGACGCGATCTGCGGCAAGCAGTTCGGCCTCGCCTACCGCTACTTCGGCGTGTTCGTCGAGAACGGCAAGTGGAAGCGGCTTGTGGCGCATCCGGTTCTCGCGGCGGTCATGTACGCCGAGCGGATTCTCGTCGGGCTGACGTATCTTCTTCATCGGTAAGGAAAGGGCTGGAGCATGAACAGGGCGGAAAAGGCGGCGGCGCTCTTCGCGGACGGATGCAACTGTTCGCAGGCGGTCTTCGCGGCGTTTGCGGACGAATTCGGGCTGGACGAGGATCTGGCCAAGCGGCTCGCGTGCGGGCTGGGCGGCGGCGTCGGGCGGATGCGCGAAGTCTGCGGCGCCGTCTCGGCGGCGGCGATGGTGCTGGGCATGCGCTTCGGGCCGGACAAGGCGGCGGCCTATCCGGCGATCCAGGACTTCGGCGCGGCGTTCAAGGCCGAGGTCGGCTCAATCGTCTGCCGCGAGCTGCTCGCGGGAACGGGCGCGACGACGGGCGGTGCGCCCGAGCCGCGCACGCCGGACTACTATCGGAAGCGGCCGTGCGTCGAGCTCGTGCGGCTCGCCGCGTCGCTGCTGGACGAGCCGGAGCGGCGGACGCCGAACGCGGCGGGACGCGAGGTGGCATAAGGAGAAACCATGTTTACGGGTCTGGTCCAGCGAATCGGAACGGTCAAGCGCGTCAGCCGCGGGCGGGGGCTTGTCCTTGAAGTCGCGGCGGACGTGGCGTGGCCGCGTCCGCTGGAGTCCGGCGAATCCGTCGCCGTCAACGGCGTGTGCCTGACGGTCGTGCGGTGCGACGGGTCGCGCTTCACGGCCGATGTCCTGCGCGAGACGGAGTCGCGCACGGGGCTGGGCGAGCTCGTCCCCGGCGCGAAGGTGAACCTGGAGCGTGCCGTCCGCGCGGGCGAGGCGCTCGGCGGGCATCTCGTGCAAGGCCACGTCGATGGGCGCGGCGTCGTCTCGGCGATTCTGCCGAAGGGGCGCGACGTGCAGCTGCGCGTGCGGTGCGGGCGCGTCCTCGCCGCGCAGTCTGTCCTCAAGGGCTCGGTCACGATCGACGGCGTGTCGCTCACGATTTCCGCGCTCGGCGACGACTGGCTGGGCGTCGATCTCATTCCCACGACGGCGCGCGAGACGACGCTCGGTGCGAAGCGGGTCGGCGACGGCGTCAACCTGGAGGGCGACATCGTCGGCAAGTATCTTGCGAAGGGCGCGGCACGTCCGGGCCTGACCGAGGCGGCGCTGGCGGCGGCCGGCTTCTGCTGACGGGCGGGGCGCACGCGCGGCCGGTGCAGAACGCGACGTCCCGCCGCCGGACTGTGTTCAGGCGCGGTCGAACTTGCGGTCGAGCTCGCGCGTGGAGGTGAAGATCATGACGGGCTTGCCGCGCGGGCAGACGTAGGGCATCCGGCAGGCGCAGAGGTCCTTGACGAGCGCTTCCGCGCCTTCCTGCGTGAGCTTCGGCGAAGCGCCGGCGAACGCGCGCGCGACGGACTTCGCGATGCGTTCGTCGCGCCAGCGTTCGCCGCTCCGCCGCGAGCCGCCTTCCGCGAGGTCGCGTGCGATCGTCGCGAGGACGACCGACGGGGCGAGCGCGCCGAGGTGCGGGGGGACGGCGTCGATCTTGAAGGTGTCCGTGCCGAACGGCTCGATCTGGAAGCCCATGCGCGCGATCGTCTCCAGCGACGCGGCGATGCGCGCGGCCTCGACGGGGCCGAGCTTCACCGTCTCGGGGATGAGCAGGGCCTGGGCGGGCGGCGGGGCGTCCGTCGCCGCGGCGGCGGCCAGCAGCCGCTCGTAGGTGATGCGTTCGCGCGCGGCCTGCGGATTGATCGTGACGAGCCCCGCGTCCGTCTCGATGAGCAGGTAGCCCGAGGCGGACTGCGCGAGAAAGCGAAACCACTGCCACGGACGCGACCGCGTCGAGCCCGGCTCGACGGCGAAGGCGATCTCGCCTTGAACCGGCGACGGCGCAGGAAGAAAGGGGCTCGCGGGGCTTGAGGGGCTGGGGAAGGGGCTTGAGAGACTTGAGGGGCCTGAGGGGCTTGAGGCGAAGAGACTTGAGGGGCCTGAGGGGCTTGAGGCGGGCGTCGCGTCGCGCGTCTTCTCGTCTCTCGCCCTTGCCTCTCCAGTCTCTCTTGCCCCTCCGGTCTCTCCAGTTGCCCCCGCCGTCGTTGTCCCCGCCGTCGTTGCCCCCGCCGCCGTCTCGCGCGGCGCGGCGGCGGTGCCGAGGGCGGCAGCGACGGCCGCCTCGATCGCGCGCTTGACGGCGACGTTGTCGCGGAAGCGCACGTCGCGCTTCGTCGGATGGACGTTGACGTCAACCTGCGTCGGCGGCAGCTCGATGAAGAGAATCGTCGCCGGGCGCGCGTCGCCGGCGCGGCGCGGATACGCCTCGCGGAGCGCATAGGCGACCGACGCCGCCGTCGCGGGCCGTCCGTTCACGAAGACATACTGGTCGCGCCGTGTCGGCGTGGCGAGGTTCGGGCGTTCGATCAGTCCCGTGACGCGCACGGCCGAGGCGTCGCCGCCCGCGTCCGCCGCGTCCGCGCCGCCGAGCGGCAGCATCTCGGCGAGGAAGTCGTCGCCGAAGAGGTCGCGGACGCGCTCGCGCACCGTCGGCGCCGGCGCGAGGCGGTAGAGTTCGCGTCCGTCGACCGTGAGCGAGAATCCGACGCCGGGATGGGCGAGGGCATGCGTCGTGAAGACCGTCTTGACGTGGGCCTCCTCCGTCACGTAGGCGCGCAGGAACTTGCGTCGCGCGGGCACGTTGCAGAAGAGGTCGCGCACCTCGACGCGCGTGCCGGGCGGACACCCCGCCGCGCGCACCTCGGCGAGCGTGCCCGCGTTGACCTGGAGGAACGTGCCCTCGTCGGAGTCGGCGCGGCGCGTCGTGATCGAGAAGCGCGAGACGGACGCGATCGAGGGGATCGCCTCGCCCCGGAAGCCGAGCGTGTCGATCGCCTCGATGTCCGTGACGTCGCGGATCTTCGACGTCGCCTGGCGTTCGAGCGAGAGGAGCGCGTCGTCCTTCGTCATGCCGCAGCCGTCGTCCTGCACGGCGACAAGCTTGCGTCCGCCCTGCGTGACCGTGACGGCGATGCGCGCCGCGCCCGCGTCGAGGGCGTTCTCGACGAGTTCCTTGACGACGCTCGCGGGCCGCTCGACGACTTCGCCCGCCGCGATCTTGTTCGCGACGTGGAGCGGCAGGACGCGCACGTGGCCGTCGCGGTCAGAAGTCAAGGCTCAGCCCCTTTCGGATGAACGTCGGCACGTCGAGGTCCTCGTCGTGCCAGATCGTCGGTTCGGCGTTCTTGAAGCGTCCGCGCCCGACGGGGCCGGTGGCGAGCGCGCCCTTGCCGCGCCGGCGGCGCGGACTCATGACGCCGCCGACGGCGGGCGTCTCGGTCGCCTTGCGGGCGGACGCCTCGAAGAGCAGCGCGACGACGGAGAGGCGCCCGGAGAACGTCGCCTCGTCGTTGACCGTCGCGAGGTCGAACGAGAGACCGCCGAACGCGCCCCGGAGGCCGTCCGCGACGCGTCCGACCTCGCTCAGGAGGAGGTCGTCGCCGGCGAGGACGCCGCAGACCAGGGCCGAGACCGGCCCGGAGGCGGCCGCGAGCAGGTCGGAGTGGATGAGCCGGTCGACGGCTTCCGCCGCGCGGCCAGGGCCTTGCGTCGTCACGGTCGCGAAGCGTCCGCGCCCCGCGTTCGCGAGCAGGTGGCGCAGGCGCTCGACGTCGAGACGGATGTAGCCGGGCTTCTCGACGAGCCGCCAGAAGAGCGTGACGCCGCTCGCGACCGTATCGACGGCGCGGCGCATCGCCTCGGCCATGTTGTCCGTCTCGGCGATGAGCTTGTCGAGCGGCAGGAAGAACGTCGCGTTGGCCGCGTCTTCGATCATGGACATGACGCCGCGCGCGTTGCGCTGGCGGTCTTCGCCCTCGAAGGTGAAGGGGGTCGTCGCGAAGACGATCGCCGGGACGGCGGACGCCGTGAGCGGGGGTGCGCAGACAATTGAAGACAGCTGTGATCAGAT
>ONTV01000011.1:25063-33500 GCA_900320855.1 uncultured Lentisphaerota bacterium | reverse complement strand
GGGGGGGCCCCCCCCCCCCCCCCCCTTGTCAAGGTTGGGCAGTTTTCGGTATAATACGCAGATATTTTTCACCTACAAGGAAGAAAGAAGCAAATGGCAAAGCGCGACATTCCGCTCGATCACGTGAGAAACTTCGGCATCATGGCCCACATCGACGGTGGCAAGACCACGACGTCCGAGCGAATTCTCTTCTACTCCGGCAAGAACTACAAGATCGGCGAAGTGCATGACGGCGCGGCGACGATGGACTTCATGGTGCAGGAGCAGGAGCGCGGCATCACGATCCAGTCCGCCGCGACGTGCGTCCAGTGGGGCGCCTACCGCCTCTCCCTGATCGACACCCCCGGACACGTGGACTTCACGGCCGAGGTCGAGCGTTCGCTGCGCGTTCTTGACGGCGCGGTCGCGCTCTACTGCGCGGTCGGCGGCGTCCAGCCCCAGTCCGAGCAGGTGTGGCGCCAGTCCGAGAAGTACAAGGTGCCGAAGATCGCGTTCGTCAACAAGATGGACCGCGTCGGCGCGAACTTCTACTCCGTCATGGAGCAGATGAAGAGCCAGCTCCACGCGAACCCGGTGCCGATGGTCATCCCGATCGGCGCGGCGGAGACGTTCGACGGCGTCATCGACCTCATCAAGATGAAGGCGCTCTACTTCGACATGAAGTCGCTCGGCAAGACGGTCATCGAGAAGGACATTCCGGAGGAGTACCTCGCGAAGGCGCAGGAGTACCGCCAGAAGATGGTCGAGTCGGCCGCCGAGCAGGACGACGCGCTCATGGAGAAGTTCTTCGCGGGCGAGGAGCTCACGACCGACGAGATCAAGAAGGCGATCCGCAAGGGCACGCTTGCGCGGACGATCACGCCGGCGTTCTGCGGCACGGCGTTCAAGGACAAGGGCATCCAGCCGCTGCTCGACGCGGTCTGCGACTACCTGCCGTCTCCGCTCGACGCGGGCCCGGCCGTCTCGGCCGACGATCCGACCCAGAAGCGCGAGGTGAGCGACACGGAGCCGTTCTGCGGCCTCGCGTTCAAGATCATGAACGACCCGAAGTCGGGCGGCAAGATCACGTTCGTGCGCGTCTACTCGGGCACGCTGAAGCTCGGCGAGGAACTGCTCGACTCGACGATCAACAAGGAGCAGCGCATCTCGCGCCTCTTCCGCATGCACGCGGCGAAGCAGGAGCCGCTCGACGAGGCGCACGCGGGCGACATCGTCGCGTGCGTCGGCCTCACCGAGACGCGCACGGGCGACACGCTCTGCGACCCCGACCACCCGATCACGCTGGAGTCGATCGACTTCCCGGCGCCGGTCATCTCGGTCGCCGTCAAGCCGAAGTCGCGTGGCGACAACGAGAAGCTCGGCGTCGCGCTCCACGCGCTCGCGATGGAAGACCCGACCTTCGTCGTCACCTTCGACCAGGAGACGAGCGAGACGATTATCGCCGGCATGGGCGAGCTCTACCTCGAGGTCATCGTCGACCGCCTGAAGCGCGAGTTCAACGTCGAGTGCGACGTCGGCGCGCCGCAGGTCGCGTACCGCGAGACGATCACGGCGGAAGTCGACAACGAGTACAAGCACGTCAAGCAGTCCGGCGGCCGCGGCCAGTACGCGCACGTCTGCCTGAAGCTCGCGCCGCAGGAGCCGGGCAAGGGCTTCGAGTTCGTCAACGAGGTCAAGGGCGGCGTCATCCCGACGGAGTACATCCCGGCGGTCGAGAAGGGCGTCAAGAAGGCGCTCGAGTCCGGCCCGCTCGCGGGCTTCCCGGTCGTGGACGTCAAGGCGACGGTCTACTTCGGCTCGTATCACGAGGTCGACTCGAACGAGTTCGCGTTCATCACCTGTGCGATGCAGTGCTTCAAGCAGGCGTTCCTCAAGGCGAAGCCGCAGCTGCTGGAGCCGATGATGGACGTCGAGGTCGTCGTCCCCGAGCAGTACATGGGCGCGGCGAACGGCTCGATCAACCAGCGTCGCGGCCGCATCGAGGGCATGGAGGACCGCGCGGGCGTCAAGCTCCTCAAGGCGACCGTCCCGCTCGGCGAGATGTTCGGCTACTCGAACGCGATCCGCACGGTCACGCAGGGCCGCGGCTCGTTCACGATGATCTTCAAGCAGTACGAGGCGGTGCCGAAGAACATCGCGCAGACGGTCATCGAGAAGCGCATCAAGGAAGGCAAGGTCCGCCCGATGGCCGACTAATCGGCGCTTCGGCGAGATCAGGCGAGGGACGGCGCGGGTTTCTGCGCCGTCCTTCGCTTTCTCGGGGGCGGGGTCAGCGTCGGCAGCGTGTCGCGAAGCGTCTCAAGGGCGCGGCGCAGGCGGGGCCCGCCGCCTGTCGAGCAGAGGGCGACGCGCAGGAAGGCGTCCGGGGCGCCGCGCACGACGGCGAAGCGGTCGGAATGGAAGACGCGGAGGCCCGCCGCGCGGCAGGCGCGCTCGATCTCCGGCCCGCGTCCGGCCGTTCCCGGCAGGGGGCGCGTCCGGAAAAGGCGTTGCTCCCCGTCAGTCGGGGCCGCGTCGGGGAAGACGGCGTCGAAGATCGCGTTGGCCTTTGTCGCCGCCTTTGCCTTGGCGGCGAGGATGGACTCCGCCCTGCCCGAAAGGACGAGTTCGCCGAGAATCTCCGCATCCAGCGCGCTTGCCTTGATGGTCGCGTGGTGAAGCCCTGCAAAGAGGCGGTCGCGGACGGCGGCGGGCGTGCAGACGTAGGTGGCGCGCAGACCGGGCGCGAGCAGCCGCGTCGAGCCCGCGAGATAGACCGTGGCGTCGGGCAGACGCGCGAAGAGCGTTCGCTGTCCCGGACGGGGCGGAGCCAGGGAGGCGTCGTCCTCCAGCACAAGCAGACCCCGCCGGGCCGCGACGGCCGCCAGTTCGTCCTTGCGTTCCTCCGGCAGCGTCAGGGTCGTCGGGTTCGCGCAGTTCGGCATGAGGAAGACGCCCGTCACGCCGCGCCGCGCGGCCGCGTCGAGCGCGTCGGGGCGCATGCCGTGCGCGTCGCCCGCGACCGGCACGAGCCGGACGCCCGCGAGGCGCGCGAACGCGAGGAGGTTTCCGTAGGTGAACGGATCGACGGCGAGCGCGTCGCCGACGCCGAAGACGGACAGGAGCGCCGTCGAGAGCGCGCCCTGCACGCCGGGAAAGACGGCGATGCGGTCTTCGGGCGCCGTGACGCCGCAGCGCGCGAGCCAGCGCCGTCCCGCGACGCGGTGCCGTCGAAGGCCGTCCCGGTCGCCGTAGGTGAAGAGGCGCTGTGCCGTCTCGCGTGCAAGGACGGCCTGCGCCGCTTCGACGAGGACGGCCGCGCCGATTTCGGGAAACGCCTGGACGACGCCGAGGTCAATGAGCCCGTCGTCGGTCGCGTCCGCTGCGTCGAGGCCGGACGCGACGAAGGTGCCGCGCCCCGTGACGCCGTAGACGAGGCCCTTGGCGCGGCAGACGCCGTAGGCGCGTGTGACGGTCGTGAAGTCGATGTCGAGGAAGTCGGCGAGCTCGCGCTGCGGCGGCAGCCGCGTCCCCGGCGGCAGCGCGCCCGACCGCACGTCGCGTTCCAGCGCCGCCGCAAGCGCGAGATAGAGGGGGCCTGTCCCCAGCGCCTCGCGCGCGGGCTTCCAGTTCATCGGGTAGGTGTCGAACGAGTTGACGGGCATTTCTTTCCTCTCGCTTCAGAGAGAGCCATTATCCTAAAAATCGTGGTTGAAGTCAATGGCTGCGCGGAGCTTGCGCTCGCGCGCACAGGACAAGTCGCCCGTTAACACGCCGTTAACATCCGTTTTCTATACTGTGCGTCGTTCAATCGGGAAACCGAAGAAAGGAAACGCAACATGAAAGACGGAAAGAAACTGACGGGCACGGTGGCGGGCGTTCTCGCCGTCACGGCCCTCATCGGGTTCGCGGCCGCGAGCTGCGACGAGAAAAAGGACGTCTCGCAAAAGTCTTCCGAGGCGTCGGTCGTCACGAACGAGAATGGCTCGGTCTCGCGGGCCTTCACGGAAATGACGGTGACGACGAACGGCAACATGGTGACCGAGCATCGCCGCGAGACGCGCACGACGCTCGACGCCGACGGCAACATGCTCGCGACGACGACGAGCGAGTACGCCCAGAGCTACCCCGTCGGCGACACGGGCATGAAGAGCCTCGCCTCGCCGATCCGCGCGAAGGTCGACGCGCCGGAGAAGGCCGAGGAGGGCTTCATGGGCCTCACGTTCGGCGAGACGTTCGCGGGCACGAACTTCGTCGCGGACGCGGACGAGCCGACGCTCCTGCGGACGACGTTCACGCCGAAGAAGGCGCTGGCCGGGTTCGACGACTACTACGTCTACGTGACCCCGAAGACTCACAAGGTCGCGAAGGTCTACGCCTGCGCGAAGGAGGCGGTCGATCCGGGCGCGAACTGGCGGCGGCACTACCTCATCGAGGCGCTGGAGAAGCGCTACCAGACGTGGGCGCGTCCGCGCAGCTGGTGCCGTCCGATCTACACGTTCGACCTCGGCGCGGGCCGCTACGTGACGGCGTATCTCGCGGGCGCGACGCGCGACTACGAGACGGTGCTCGCCGCGTGGGACGACGCGCAGCTCGCGGTCGCGGCGGACGAGGCGGAGGCCCTGCGCGCCGAGGCGCGCAAGAGCGCGGCCGAGAAGCGCAGCCGTCGCGTGACGGACGCCACGGAAGCGTTCTGATTTGCTATAATACGGCACTCTTGAAGCGGAAGCGGTTTCGCTTCTCCTTTTCAGTCACGGACTTTGGAAACAGAAAACAGACAGAACACCGAACTATGCTAGAAGTCAAGAACCTGAAGAAGAACTTCGGCGACTTCCCGGCGGTGAAGGGCGTGTCCTTCTCCGTCAAGGAAGGCGAAGTGCTGGGCTTCCTGGGGCCGAACGGCGCCGGAAAATCGACCACCATGCGGATGATCACGGGCTTCCTGCCGCCGTCGGGCGGCACGGCCGTCATCAACGGGCACGACATCGTGTCCGACCCGCTCGCCGCGAAGGCCGACCTCGGCTACCTGCCCGAGTCGGCGCCGAGCTACCGGGCGATGACCGTGCGCGACTACCTCGCGTTCGTCGCCGAGGTGCGCGGCTTCGCGGGCGCGGCGGGCGCGAAGCGCGTGGCGGACGTGATCGTCCAGGCGAAGCTCGAGAAGGTCGCCGGGCAGACGATCGAGACGCTCTCGAAGGGCTACCGCCAGCGCACGGCGTTCGCGGCGGCGATCATCCACGACCCGAAGGTCCTGATCATGGACGAGCCGACGGACGGCCTGGACCCGAACCAGAAGTTCACTGTCCGCACGATGATCAAGGAGATGGCGGCGAAGGGCAAGGCGATCATCATCTCGACGCACATCCTCGAAGAGGTCGATGCCGTCTGCACGAAGGTCGTCGTCATCGCCGACGGCGAGAAGAAGTTCGACGGCACGCCGGCCGAGCTCAAGGCGCTGGACCCGAGCGGCAAGCTCGACGTCGTCTTCCGCAACCTGACGATGAAAGGCTGAAAAGCGATGAAAAACATCAAGGCAATCTTCAAGCGCGAGTTCAAGGCCTACTTCGACTCGCCCGTCGCGTACGTGTTCCTCGTGGCGTTCCTCGTCCTCATCGGCTTCATGACGTTCGGCGTCGCGATGTTCTACGAGCGTCGCCAGGCCGACCTGACGCCGTTCTTCTTCTGGCATCCGTGGGTCTACCTGCTGCTCGTGCCGGCGGCGACGATGGGCACGTGGGCCGACGAGCGCCGGAACGGCACGGCGGAGCTTCTGCTCACGCTGCCGATCACGGTCACGCAGGCCCTCGTCGGGAAGTTCCTCGCGGCGTGGGCATTCATCTCGATCGGCCTCGCGCTCACGTTTCCCGTGGCGATCACGGCCGGCTACCTCGGCGCGCCCGACTGGGGCGTCGTCGTCTGCGGCTACCTCGGCTCGTTCCTGATGGCGGGCGCGGCGGCGGCGGTCGGCGTGTTCGCCTCGACCCTGTCGCGCGCGAGCGTGATCGGCTTCGTCGTGTCGCTTGCGCTCGTCTTCGCGCTCATGATCGTCGGCTTCGACCCGGTGACAACGGCCGTCGCCAACTGGGGCGTGCCGTCGGCGATCGTCAACGGTCTCGCGTCCTGCTCGCTTCTGACCCACTTCGAGGCCCTGCGGCGCGGCGTCGTCGACCTTGCGGACATCGGCTACTACGTCGGCATGATCGTCTTCATGCTCGCGGCGGCGAAGACCGTGACGGACGGGCGGCGCGGCGCGTCGAAGGGTGCGGCGGGGCTCGTGCTCCTCGCGGCGATCGTGGTCGCGGCGGACGTCATCCTCGCGAACCTGCCGCTGCGCGCCGACCTCACGGCCGAGCGCTTCTACACGCTCTCCGACGGCTCGAAGGCCGTCCTCGCGAAGCTGGACCAGGACGTCACGCTCAAGTACTACGTGAGCTCGTCGGCGGCGGACATGCCGATGCAGCTCAAGACCTACGCCGCGCGCGTGCAGAACCTCCTCAAGGAGTACGAGCGCGCGGCGGGCGGCCACGTCGTCCTGGAGGCGTATGACCCGAAGCCCGACTCCGATGCGGAGGAGTGGGCGCAGCGCTACGGCATCGAGCCGCAGACGGTGAACCCGTTCGGCAGCCCGATCTACTTCGGCGTCGTCGCCGTCTGCGGCGACAACGAGCAGACGCTCGCCCAGCTCTCGCCGCGCACGGAGTCGACGCTCGAATACGACGTCACGCGCCTCGTCACGCGCGTCGCGTGGCCGGAGAAGCCGGTCGTCGGCGTCATGACGTCGCTTCCCGACGTCCTCGGCGGCGGGCAGATGAACCCGATGATGATGCAGATGGGGCAGCGTCCGCCGGAAGGCTGGGCGGCCTTCGCCGAACTCGGCAAGGACTACGAGGTGCGCACGGTCGCGACGGACGTCGCGTCGATCGACGACGATGTCAAGACGCTCGTCCTCCTCCACGCGAAGGACCTTTCCGACAAGGCGCTCTACGCGATCGACCAGTTCGTCCTTCGGGGCGGCAAGCTCATCGCGTGCGTCGATCCGTTCTCGATCAAGGACATGATCGCGAGCCGCCAGAAGCAGAATCCGATGATGATGCAGATGGGCGGCGGGCAGGACGGCCCCTCGACGCTCGGCAAGCTCTTCGACGCCTGGGGCGTCAAGTTCGACACGTCGAAGGTGACGGGTGACCTTGAGGCCGCGACGAAGCTCAACAACGGGCAGGGCGGCGTGGACGACAACCCGGCGTTCCTCTCGCTCACGCAGGCGAACATGGACCAGGGCGACCTCCTCGTCTCGCGCCTGACGCAGGTGATGTTCCCGTTCGCGGGCGCGTTCGTCTTCGAGAAGAAGGGAATGGACCTCACGTTCACGCCGGTCATCACGACCTCGAAGGAGAACGCCTGCTCGGTCGACAAGATGTCCGTCCAGTTCGGCGGCGGCATGAAGGACATGATTCCGGACGGCCATGCGCGCGTTCTCGCGGCGCGGCTCTCGGGCACATTCAAGACCGCCTTCCCGAAGGGGCCGGACGGCACGAACGACGTCTCGAAGGCGCTCGCCGAGGGCAAGGGCACGGTTCTCCTCTTCGCGGACTCCGACTTCCTCGCCGACGACTTCTGCGTGCGGATGATGAAGACGCCGTTCGGCAGCATCCCGCAGCTCATCAACGACAACCTGACGCTCTTCTCGAACGTGATCGAGCAGTTCGCCGGGCGCGAGGAGCTCATCGGCGTCCGCAGCCGCGGCACGACCGACCGGCCCTTCACCGTCGTCAACGAGCTGGAGGCGAAGGCGATGCGCCAGTGGCAGCGCAAGGCCGCCGACTTCGAGGCCGAGCTGCAGATGACGCAGCAGCGTCTCCAGGCCCTGCAGAAGCAGAAGAGCGGCGACGAGCGCTTCATCCTCTCGCAGGAGCAGCAGGACGAGATCCTGAAGCTCCGCAAGGCGCAGGCTGAGACGCGCAAGCAGCTCAAGAACGTCCGCAAGGAACTGACCGCCGACATCGACTCGCTGGGCCTCACGCTCAAGGTCGTCAACATCGGCCTCATTCCGGCCCTCGTCATCCTCTTCGGCCTCCTCCGGGGGCTGAAGAGGAGGAAGTGATCGAATAATCGAATGATCGAATGGTCGAATAATCGAATGATCGAATGGTCGAAATTTCAAATCTTCAGCTAACATGAACTCGAAATCACTTTTCACTCTTCTGGGCGTGGCCGTCGTGCTGGGCGGCGCGGCCTATTTCATGCAGCGCGGGTCGCGTCCGGCGGCGGCGAAGCTGAACGGGAAGGCGATCCTCCCCGGCCTGCGCGTCGCGGACGTCGCGCGCGTCGAGGCGGGCAAGCTCACGCTCGCCGCGTCGGCGGACGGCTGGAAGGTCGAGTCGCTGCACGGCTATCCGGCCGACCGCGAGAAGATCGCCGAGAACCTGATGAAGCTTGCCGAGCTCAAGGTCGGCCAGGT
>ONTV01000011.1:0-25028 GCA_900320855.1 uncultured Lentisphaerota bacterium | reverse complement strand
CGCTCAAGGACGCGTCCGGCAAGGAGCTCGCGACGCTCGCGCTCGGCGACAAGCACATGAAGAAGCCCACGGGGCAGGCGGCGATGTACGGTGGCGGCTACCCCGACGGGCGCTACGTCGCCTTCGGCGGCGAGACGGTGCTCGTCAAGGACACGCTTGACGCCTTCGACGGCGAAGTCCGTTCGTGGTGCAACACGCGCATCGCCTCGATTCCGTCCACGGACGTCCAGGCGGTCTCGTTCAAGCACGGCGCGGAGGTCGTGGAGCTGACGAAGAAGGGCACGAACAGCGTCTGGACGCTGAAGGGCCTGACGGACAAGGAGGAGCTGGACACGTCCAAGACGTACTCGCTCGACTCCGCGCTCTCGTACCTCGACTTCAATGCGGTCGCCGACCCGAAGCTCACCGAGGCCGAGCTGGGCTTCGCGACGGGCTACGTCTATACGGTCAGCGTGAAGGACGGCTCGAACACCGTCACGCGCGTCGCGACGGTCGGCAACAAGGTCAAGGACGGCACCGACCGCTACTTCAAGCTTGACGACGGCAAGTGGATCTTCACGATCTCGTCCTACTCGGCCGAGAACATGATGAAGACCCGCAAGGATCTCGTCAAGGCGAAGGAAGAGCCGAAGAAGGACGAGAAGGCGTCCGCGACGACCGACAAGAAGTGAGGCCGTCCGCCACGCCAACCCGCTCGTCGTCATCCTGCTGGCGTCGTGCCGCTCGCGCTGTCGGACTGGGTCCTCGTCTTCCTGCTCACGGCCGCCGTCCCGCTCGTGGCGCGGAGCGCTGACGGCGTGCGGCGCCGCGTGCCTCCCGCGCGGGGCGTCGCACAACTTTCCGGCCAAGAAGTGAAGCGGCTTTTGGTATAATACGCCCAATCATGGAAGAGATCAGAGTGCGTTTCGCCCCGTCCCCGACGGGCAAGGTCCACATCGGCAACATTCGCGCGGCCATCTACAACTGGCTGTTCGCGCGGCATACGGGCGGGAAGTTCCTCCTGCGCGTCGAGGACACCGACCTCGAGCGCTCGACGCCCGAGGCGATTCAGGTCCTCTTCGACTGCATGAAGTGGCTGGGACTCGACTATGACGAGGAGGTCTTCTACCAGACGAAGAACGCGCCGCGCCACCTCGCGGTCGCCGAGCAGCTGCTCGCCTCCGGCCACGCCTACAAGGTCGAGCGCACGTCGCGCGACGGCAAGACGGGCGTCGTCACGATGTTCCGGATGCCGAAGGAAGGCACGATCGAGTTCGACGACATCGTCAAGGGCCACATGGCGAAGAAGGCCGAGGACATTCCGGACTTCGCGATCGTCCGCTCCGACGGCTCGCCGATCTTCCACCTCGCGAACGTCGTGGACGACATCGACCAGCGCGTCACGCACATCATCCGGGGCGACGACCACGTCGAGAACACGTTCAAGCACATCTGCCTCTTCCAGGCGCTTGGCGCGCCGATTCCGAAGTACGGCCACCTCTCGATGATCGTCAACCAGCAGGGCAAGCCCTACTCGAAGCGCGACGGCGCGGCGTTCGTCGGCGAATACCGCGAGCAGGGCTACCTCCCGGAGGCGCTGTTCAACTACCTGCTCCTCCTCGGCTGGAATCCGGGCGACGACCGCGAAGTCCTGACGCGCGAGGAGATGATCCGCCTCTTCGAGCTGGAGAAGGTGCACGTCACGGCGGCGATGTTCGACCCGAAGAAGCTCGCGTGGATGAACGGCGAGTACGTCAAGATGATTCCGCCGGCGGACTTCCAGGCCGAGATGAGGCGCCGCGTCGCGGCGGCGGGGCTGGCGGACGGCGGGCACGACGCGGCGTGGTGGGACTATCTCGCCGCGCAGATCCAGCCGCGCACGAAAGTCCTGAACGACCTCGACACGAGCCTCACGTGCTTCTTCACGGACGACTATCCGATGGACGCGAAGGCGGTCGAGAAGCGGCTGAAGAAGCCGGGCGTGAAGGCGACGCTCCTTGACCTCGTCACGCGCTTCGGCGCGGTCGCGGCGGCGGACTGGACGGCGCCGAACCTGGAGGCGCTCGTGAAGGGGCTGTCGCAGGGCGGCGGCATGGGCCCGTGGGTGCATCCGATCCGCGTCGCGGTCTCCGGGCGCGGCGAGGGCATCGGGCTTTTCGAGATGCTGCAGCTGCTCGGCAAGGAGACGGCGCTCGCGCGCCTCGGCAAGGTCGCGGCGACGCTGGAACCGTAAGAACCGTACCGCAGGAACCACAAGGACCAGGGAGGGCAGGTCATCATGCTGAAGGCCATCATTCTCGGCGCCGGTTACCGGGGGCGCGCCTATGCCGACTACGCGAAGGAACACCCCGACCAGCTGGAGATCGTCGGCGTCGCCGACCCCGTGCAGGCCGAGGTCATTCCCGCGAAGAAGTACTGGAAGGACTGGCGCGACTGCCTGGCGGAGCGTCCGGAGGCGGACATCGTGATGGTCACGATGCCGGACAGCCTGCACCACGACCCGGCGATCATGGCGCTGGAGGCGGGCTACCACCTCCTGCTGGAGAAGCCGATCTCGCCGACGGAGCAGGAATGCCGCGAGGTGATCGACTGCGCGCTGCGGATGAAGCGGCTCGTCATCGTCGGGCACGTCCTGCGCTACACGGCCTACTTCGCGCACATCAAGGCGCTCATCGACTCGGGCGAGCTTGGCGAGGTCGTCTCGATCGCGCACCAGGAGTCCGCCGGATTCTGGAAGGTGGCCCACTCCTACGTGCGCGGCAACTGGGGGAACTCGAAGAAGAGCTCGCCGATCATCCTCGCGAAATGCTCGCACGACCTCGACCTCTTCGTCTGGTGGCTCGGCGGGAAGAAGTGCAAGAAGGTGACGTCCTTCGGCTCGATCAAGCTCTTCCGAAAGGAGATGATGCCGAAGGGCGCGGCGCACCGGTGCGTGGACTGTCCGCCCGCCGTCGAGAAGCGGTGCGTCTGGAGCGCGCGCAACATGTACGTCACGCACGACGAGCTCAAGTACCTCTTCGCCGACCATTCGGATGCGGCGATGGAGAAGCTCATCGAGGAGACGGAGTACGGCAAGTGCGTCTATCAGGTGGACAACGACGTGCCGGACCACCAGACCGTGACGATGGAGTTCGAGGGTGGCGCGACCGTGAGCCACGTGATGACGGGCTTCACCGCGAAGAACGTGCGCACGACGCGCATCGCCCTCACGCGCGGCGAGATCGTCGGCGACGGCGAGAACCTCGACATCTGCCGCTTCGACGGCAACTCGGTCGAGACGGGCGTGCCGACGTGCTTCCGCCTGCCGAACAAGTCGCGCCACGGCGGCGGCGACTTCAACCTCGTCTCGGAGATGATCCGCATCCTGCGCCGGAACGATCCGGACGAGATCCGCGAGATCACGGCCGAGGCGCTGCAGAGCCATCTCATCTGCTTCGCGGCGGAGCGTTCGCGTCTCGCGGGCGGGGCCGTCGTCGAGATCAACAAGGACTGACCGGCCGATGGCGAAGACGCTTCTCGTCGGCTACAAGGCCGCAGATCTCACGCCCGCGCTGCTCGCGGGCGATGTGACGTGCCACACGCTCGACGTCTACCACCGCCACGCGATCGAGAAAGTCCACCACGCGAAGGCGATCTGCTCGCCGCACCTGCCCGACGGGCCGTGGGACGTCGTGCGCTTCCGCACGGGGCCGAAGCTCATGAGCGGAGAGCTCGCGCTCGACCTGCTGCAGGAATGCGCGAAGCTCGTCGGGCACGACCTGAAGCCGCCGCGCTTCGTGCTCGACTACGTCGGGCGCGAGCGCGACCGCAACGACCTTCTCGACAAGGTGCGCCGGGACGCGGCGCGCGAGCGCTCGTTCAAGGCCGAGTGGCCCGCGTCCGTGCCGGGCGGCCCGAAGCTCCTGTTCACGAGCTATCCGGGCTGCTTCTGCCACCGGCGGCTCGACGAAGGCGGCCTCGCGCTCGCCGAAGTCGTCAGCCGTGACCTGCACGCAGCCCAAACGCCCAAACAGCCAAGCATCCAAGCTCCCAAACCCCTTCACCTCCTCGACATGGGCTGTGGGTGTGGGTTGGTCGGGCTTTTGGTCGCGACGGCCATTTCGGACACGAGGGACGAGCGCGGCGAGAGAGGCGAGAGAAATTTGGCCGCCCCCTCGTCGCCGCATTCGGCCATTCGACCGGTTGACCCCTCGCCAACGCATTCGATCATTCGACCATTCGACCATTCGATTATTTCCTCTCTCGTTCTCGTCGATTCCCATGCGCGGGCGGTCGAGGCGGCGAAGGAGAACGCTGCGAAGTTCGGCGTTTCGGCGGAGGTGATCCTCTCCGACAACGGCACGCCCGCGCGGATGGACGGCACGTTCGATGTCTTCGTCGGCAATCCGCCGTACTACAGCGACTACCGCATCGCCGAGGTCTTCCTGGAGACGGCGGTGCGCGCGCTGAAGCCGGGCGGCGTCTGCTACCAGGTCGTCAAGAACGCGGCGGGCCTTGAGCCCGTCCAGCGGCGGTACTTCCCCGACGTGGAGGTCATCCGCCGGCGGAACTACTGCGTCCTCAAGTCGGTGAAGCCGTCGTAGGCCGTCCGCACAATCCCCGTTTTTGGTATAATATTCGCTCGTTATGGCAGAAGAGAACAAGTCGTCTTTGGACGCCCTGAGCGCGCTGTGCAAGCGCCGCGGGTTCATCTATCACTCCTCCGAGATCTACGGCGGCATGCCGGGCTTTTGGGACTACGGCCCGCTCGGCTGCGAGCTGAAGCAGAACGTCAAGCAGGCGTGGTGGCAGTTCACGGTGCGTGGGCGCGAGGACGTCGTCGGCCTGGACGCGACGATCATCATGCACCCGAGGATCTGGAAGGCGTCGGGCCATCTCGACACGTTCGCCGACCCGATGACGATGTGCAAGGACTGCAAGAAGCTCATGCGCGCCGACCAGGTGAAGGACATCTACGCCGACCAGAAGAAGAAGCCCCAGCCGAAGGTCGCGGGGGCCGAGTTCTTCTGCCCCTACTGCGGCGGCGAGCTCACCGAGCCGAAGCCCTTCAACCTCATGTTCAAGACGGTCGTCGGCCCGATCGACGACCCGTCGAACGTCGCGTACCTCCGCCCCGAGACGGCGCAGGCGATCTTCGCGCAGTTCACGAACGTGACGGCGACCTCGCGGATGGCCGTGCCCTACGGCATCGCGCAGATGGGCAAGAGCTTCCGCAACGAGGTGACGCCGCGCAACTACACGTTCCGCAGCCGCGAGTTCGAGCAGATGGAGCTTGAGTTCTTCATCCGTCCCGACGAGGCGATCGAGCTGCAGTACGGCCATGTCGTCACGCTCGCCGACAAGCCCGACCTGAACGGCCCCGTGCAGGACGACTGGGGCTGGGAGGTCTGGCACAAGTACTGGGTCGAGCAGCGCAAGAAGTTCCTGAACGCCGTGGGCCTGCCGACGGAGCGGTTCGTCGAGTACTGGCAGAAGCCCGACGAGCTCGCGCACTACGCGCGCGCCTGCGTCGACATCGAGTACGACTTCCCGTTCGGGCGCCAGGAGCTCGAGGGCATCGCCGCGCGCTCCGACTTCGACCTCACGCAGCACCAGATCCACTCGAAGGTGCCGCAGACCGTCTTTGATGATCCGCTGAAGCAGGCGTGCAAGAAGCTGACGGACGAGCAGAAGGCCGCGTTCGTCGCGAAGACGCAGAAGGACTGGCTGGACCGCAAGCAGAAGGCGCAGTCCGCCAAGGCGGGCAAGGAGATCGTCTTCTCGGCCGACGAGGCCGCCGCCGTCGCCGCGCAGGCGAAGGCGTTCTGCGAGAACCTCTTCGACGGCAAGTACGTGCCGCACGTGATCGAGCCGTCGGCCGGCGTCGACCGCCTCATGCTCGCGCTCCTCTGCGAGGCGTACGAGGAGCAGGCGCTCACCGACGAGAAGGGCAAGGCGGACGTCCGCACGGTTCTCCACTTCCACCCGAAGGTGGCGCCCGTGAAGGTCGCGATCTTCCCGCTCATCAAGAAGGATCCCGACCAGGACCGGATTGCGCGCGAGATCTTCGCGAAGCTCCAGAAGAAGGTCAACTGCCAGTGGGACGTCTCGGGCGCGATCGGCCGCCGCTACCGCCGGCAGGACGAGGCGGGGACGCCCTGGTGCATCACCGTCGACGCGCAGACCGTCCAGGACGGCACGTTCACGGTGCGCGAGCGCGACTCGATGACGCAGTCGCGCATGACCTACGGCGAGTTCCTCGCGAAGATGTACGAGGCGCTGGAGTTCTGAGTCGGCGGGGCGCAGGCGGTGCGAGCGATGGCGAAGAAAGTGGCAGATCCGCGTCCGTCGTGGGACGAGTACTTCATGGAGATCGCGCAGGTCGTGGCGCGGCGCTCCAACTGTTCGCGTCGTAGCGTCGGGGCGGTCATCGCGCGCAACCACCATGTCCTCTCGGCCGGCTACAACGGAACGCCCAAGGGCGTGAAGAACTGCTTCGAGGGCGGCTGCCCGCGCTGCGCGGGCCACGCGAAGAGCGGGACGCACCTGGACGAGTGCCTCTGTACGCATGCCGAGCAGAACGCGATCTGCCAGGCGGCGTGCTATGGGCCGTCTGTCGATGGCGCGACGATCTACATCACGATCTCGCCGTGCCTCACGTGCGCGAAGCTCATCATCAACGCGGGCATCAAGGAGGTCGTCTACGGCGGTGACTACGCCTTCCTCGAAACGGTCGAGAAGATGTTCACCGCCGCCGGCGTCACCTACCGGAAGTATGTCGAGAAAGAGCCTCTCGCAACCCATTTTCAACCCCAATAAAAAGGCAAAAAAAAACAATGAGCAGAAAGAAAATCATCGCTGGCAACTGGAAGATGAACGTCAAGCCGTCGGAGACGGCCGCCCTCGTCAAGGGCGTCGCCGAGGCGACGAAGGATTTCGCCGGCAAGGTCGACATCGTGTGCTGCACGCCCGCGATCGACGTCCCGGCCGCGATTGCCGCCGCGCAGGGCACGCAGGTCGAGATCGGCGCGGAGAACTGCCACTGGAAGGAGTCGGGCGCCTACACGGGCGAGATCTCGACGGGCATGCTCCTCGACGCGGGCGCGAAGTACGTCATCATCGGCCACAGCGAGCGCCGCCAGTACTTCGGCGAGACGGACGAGACGGTGAACCTCCGCGCGCGCGCGGCGATCGCCGCCGGCCTCACCGCGATCGTCTGCGTCGGCGAGACGCTGGAGGAGCGCGAGGCGGGCAAGCTCGTCGAGGTCATCGAGCGCCAGATGAACGTCGGCCTCAAGGACGTCACGGCGGCGGACTGCGCGAAGCTCGTCATCGCCTACGAGCCCGTGTGGGCGATCGGCACGGGCAAGACCGCGACGCCCGACCAGGCGCAGGAAGTCCATGCGCTCATCCGCGCGACGCTCGCGAAGCTCGTCGGGGCCGAGACGGCCGAGACGGTGCGCATCCAGTACGGCGGCTCGATGAAGCCGGGCAACGCGGCGGAGCTCCTCGCGAAGAAGGACATCGACGGCGGCCTCATCGGCGGCGCGGCCCTCAAGGCGGCCGACTTCGCCGGCATCATCGCCGCCGCCGCGAAGTAAGGCAAGAGAGACAGACCCGTCACGAAAGGGAAGCAAGATGAGACATTCGACTATTCGAGCATTCGACTATTCGATTATTTCCCTCGCGCTCCTCCTTGGCGTGACGGGCTGCTTCAACGAGCCGGAGCCGGCGTACAAGTCGGTTCCGTCCGAAAGTCGCCTCTATCTCTCGGACAAGGGACTGGGCGACCTGAAGACGACCGATCTCGCGAAGGTCGGCGACTACCTCAACCTCGACCGAAACGCGCTCACGAACGTCGATCCCGTCGCGACGCTGTCGGGCCTCAAGTGGCTGCGGCTCAACGACAACCGCCTGTCGGCCTTGCCCGACCTGAAGGAGCTCGTGAACCTGCGGCGCATCTACCTGAAGAACAACCGCTTCACGGCGGTGCCGGAGACGCTGAAGGACTTGCCGTCGCTGACGGACGTCGAGCTGTCGGGCAATCCGATTGCGGAAGTCCCCGCCTGGCTCGCGGCGAAGAAGGGCCTCAAGAACCTGTCCTTCAACGGGACGCGGCTCACGAAGCTGCCCGACGACCTGTCGGCGTGGGCGACGCTCCAGTCGCTGCAGCTCGGCGACCTGAACCTGTCGGCGGCGGAGATGGCGCGCATCCGCGCCGCCCTGCCGAAGGTGGCGATTGGGTTTTGATGTTTGGGGGTTTGGAAAGTTTGGATGTTTGGGAGTTTGGGGGTTTGGACGTTTGGAAAGTTTGGCGGTTTGGATGTTGGGTTGGTTAGAAGGCGGAGGAGTTGGGCGTGAAGGGAAATCTTGAGGAGCTGGCCAAGGGCAACCTTGGCCGCTTGCTTTTGAAGTATTCGTGGCCGGCGCTCGTCGCGATGACGCTGAATGCGCTCTATGCCGTCGTTGACCGCGTGTTCATCGGGCAGGGCTGTGGGGTGGACGCGATGGCGGGCCTTCAGCTCGCGATGCCGGTCGTCATGTTCCTCACGGCGTTCGGCCCCCTGATCGGCGTCGGGCACGCGGCGCTCCTGTCGATCAAGCTGGGTGCGAACGACCGCGTCGCCTGCGAGAAGATCCTCGGCGAGACGATTGCGCTCAAGGTCTTGCTCTTTGGACTCCTCATCCCGGCGATCTACCTTTTGCTCGACACGGTGCTCGCGTGGTGCGGCGCCGACCGCGTGACGCCGGGCGCGTACGCGGCGGCGAAAAGCTATCTCCAGGTCGTCCTCGCCTCGCACGTTTTCTCCCACCTTGCGTTCGGGCTCTCGGCGCTCCTGCGCGCGGAGGGCGGGGCGATCCGCTCGATGATGTGCATGGTCGTCGGCTTCGGACTGAACCTCGTCCTCGACCCGATCTTCATCTTCGGCTTCGGCCTGGGCGTCGCGGGCGCGGCGTGGGCGACGAACATCGCGATGGTCGCGTCGGCCCTCTGGGCGTTCGCGTCCTATTGGCGCGGACAGGCGGTCGTCCGCCTGCGGCTTCGGCGCATCTGGATCTACCCGGAGCTTGTCGGACGCGCGCTTGCGATTGGCCTGGCGCCGTTCCTGCAGCAGCTGATGAGCGCGGTCATCGTCGCCTCGCTCCAGTTCGCGTTCGCGAAGTGGATGCCCGACGCCGCGTCGCGCACGGCGGAGATCGCCTCGCTCGGCGTCTTCAACGGCGCGCTCATCCTCGTCTTCATGCCGATGCTCGGCTGCCAGCAGGGGCTTCAGCCGATCTTCGGGTACAACTGGGGCGCGCGCAACTTCCGCCGCGTCCTCGGCACGCTGAAGATGGGCTTCGGCGTGACGACGGCCCTCTGCGTCTTCGCGTGGGTCATCCAGGTCGTGCCGCCGTTCCCGACGTGGCTTGCGCGGATGTTCGTCTCGGGCGAGAACCCCGACATCATCGCGCTTGCCGCGCACGACCTCGCGCTCGCGAACTGCATGATCTGGTGCATCTCGATCAACGTGCTGGCGACGACGTACTTCCAGTCCATCGGCAAGCCGATGGTCGCGATCGTCCTCTCGATGCTGCGCCAGGGCGTCGTGCTTCTGCCGATCGTGTGGTTCCTGCCGCACGTCCTCGACGACAAGGCCTTCGCGATCTGGCTGTCGATGCCGGTGTCGGACGTCCTCTGCAACCTCGCGACGATCCCGCCGCTTCTCCTGCACGCGCGCTTCCTCGCGCGCGTGCGCGCCCGCCGCTCGCCGGAAGCGCCGCCGCGCACGGATCTGGACGAATGAGAAACGAAAACAGAAAGGAATGACGAAAATGAACCTGAAGCATCTAGCACTGGGCGTGGCGGCGGCGTTGGCCGCAACGGGGGCGGCGGCGCAGCCGGACGAGATCCGTCCGGGCGCGCTCTGGCACGACACGTCGGGGCACGTCATCAACGCGCACGGCGGCGGCGTCCTCTTCGACCGGGGCGTCTACTGGTGGTACGGCGAGCACAAGGTCTACGGACGCGCCGGGAACAAGGCGCACGTGGGCGTCCACGTCTACTCCTCGGCGGATCTCGTGAACTGGGACGACCGGGGCATTGCGCTCGCCGTCTCGGAGGATCCGCAGAGCGACATCGCCGACGGCTGCATCATCGAGCGGCCGAAGGTGATCTTCTGCCCGAAGACGGGGCGGTACGTGATGTTCTTCCACCTGGAGCTGAAGGGGCAGGGCTACAAGGCGGCGCGCGCGGGCATCGCCGTCGCGGAGCGCCCGGAGGGCCCGTTCGCCTTCCAGCGCTCGCTGCGCCCGAACGGTGCGATGAGCCGCGACATGACGCTCTTCGTCGATGACGACGGCAAGGCCTACCACATCTTCGCGTCGGAGGAGAACAGGACGACGCACATCGACGAGTTGACGGACGACTTCCTCGACTACACGGGGCGGAGCGTGCGCATGGCCGTCGACGAGTCGACGGAGGCGCAGGCCGTCTGCAAGCGCGGCGGCTGGTACTTCCTGATCGGGTCGGGCTGCACGGGCTGGCGTCCGAACACGGCGCGCCTCTACCGGGCGAAGTCGCTGCAGGGGCCGTGGGAGCGGCTGGGCAACCCCTGCCGGGGGACGCGGCCCGAGACGGGGCTGGGGCCCGACCTCACCTGGGGCGCACAGTCCACGTTCCTCCTGCCCGTCGCGGGGCGTCCCGGCGAGGTGATTGCGCTCTTTGACATCTGGAATCCCGCGAACCACGAGGAGAGCCGCTACGTGTGGCTGCCCGTCATGTTCGAGGCCGACCGCCTCTGGATCGACTGGAAGACGGCGTGGCGCCCTCAGGTGCGCTAGGCGCCCTTGCGAAAAGAGGGCGGTTTCGGTATAATGCGCGCCGTTTTTGGAAAAAGGAGTCAGAATGGGCGACGAGAAAAGGTGGCTGCACAGGCAGGCGGAGAAGGTTCGTAAGGTCGATTACATCGATCCGGCGCTTTATCACAAGTATGGCGTGAAGCGCGGCTTGCGCAACGACAACGGCTCGGGCGTCCTCGTGGGGCTGACGACGATCGGCAACGTGCACGGCTACGTGATGGACGAGGGCGAACGCCAGGCGATACCGGGCGAGCTCTACTATCGCGGCATCAACGTCAAGGACATCGTCCGCGCCGACAAGCGCGAGCACCGCTTCGGCTACGAGGAGACGGCCTATCTTCTCCTCTTCGGCGAGCTGCCGACGGCGCGCGAGCTTGTGGACTGGAAGAACCGCATCGGCGCGTACCGCAAGCTCACCGACGGCTTCAAGGACAACGCGATCATGAAGCATCCGCCGAAGGATCTCATGAACGCCCTTGCGCGCGCGATCCTCTTCGCCTATGCGTTCGACGAGGGCGACCCCGACGACATTTCGCTCGAGCGCTGCCTCGGCCAGTCGATCGGCCTCATCGGCGCGATTCCGACGATCGCCGCCTACGCCTACCAGGCGAAGAACCACTACCACAACAACGGGCCGCTCATGATCCGCATCCCCGACCCGACGAAGTCGACGGCGGAGAACATCCTCATGCTCACGCGCGAGGACGGCAAGTACACGAAGCTTGAGGCGGAGATCCTCGACCTCTCGCTCATTCTCCACGCCGAGCACGGCGGCGGCAACAACTCGGCCTTCACGACGCATGTCGTGACCTCGTCGCACTCCGACATCTACTCGTCGGTCGCCGCGTCGATCCTCTCGCTCAAGGGCGCGCGCCACGGCGGCGCGAACCTGCGCGTCATGCGCCAGATGGAGGAGGTCATGCGCCACGTGGAGGACTGGACGGACGCCGAGGAGACCGTCCGCTACCTCGAGCGCATCGCCGACAAGAAGGCGGGCGACGGCTCGGGCCTCATCTACGGGCTCGGCCACGCCGTCTACACGATCTCCGATCCGCGCGCGCAGATGCTGAAGGAGAAGGCGCGCGTCCTCGCGCGCGAGAAGGGCCGAGAGGAGGAGATGCGCCTGTTCGAGAGCGTCGAGGAATTCGGCCCGGCGATCATCAAGAAGCGCCATCCGCGCGCGGAGGACGTCTGCGCGAACGTCGATCTCTACTCGGGCTTCGTCTACGACATGCTCGGAATTCCGAAGGACCTCTACACGCCGCTCTTCGCGGTCGCGCGCTGCGTCTCGTGGTGCGCCCACCGCATGGAGGAGCTCGTGAACGCGGGCCCGATCATCCGTCCGGCGTACAAGCCGATCTATCACCCGCGCGCCTATGTGCGGCTCGCGGACCGCTGAGTCGTGCGGTTTTCATTTGTCAGTCTAGCATCAAGGAGGTTGTCCATGTCGAGAGAGGTCTGTTTTCGCGTGGTGCGTGTCGTTGTTGGCGCGTTCGCATGGGCGGTTTGGGGTATTGGAGGGACGTTCGCCCATGCGGCGGACATCGTGGATCTTGCGGGGACATGGCGGCTTGCGCCGGTCGCGAACCTGTCCGACGCCTGCGCCGTCGAGGTGCCGGGCGATGTCCACACCGCGCTCTTTGCGGCGGGGCGGATCCCCGATCCGTACTGGGGCTGCAACGAGACGAACGTCCAGTGGGTCGCGCAGGCGGACTGGGTCTTCGCGCGCGCGTTTGACGTCTCGCCTGCGTTCGCGGCGCGGAAGCGCGTCGTCCTGGAGGTCGAGGACGCCGACACGTTCGCGGACATCTACTTGAACGGCGTGAAGGTCGGCGAGACGGCGAACCGCTTCGCGCGCTGGACGTTTGACGTGAAGGGCGCGCTGAAGGCGGGGCGCAACGAGATCCGCGCCGTCTTCCGCAGCGCGTGGCGCGAAGCCGACCGCCGCGCGGCGGCCCTGGGGCGCGCGTTCCCGATGTCGAACGTGCCGTGGGCGAAGAACCAGGCGCTCATCCGCAAGCCCGCCTGCCACGCGGGCTGGGACTGGGGGCTGGCGCAGATGACGACGGGCTTCTGCGGCCCCGTGCGGCTGGTCGCCCACGACGGGCTGAAGATCGACTACGTCTACTCCGAGCAGGCTTTCAACGACGACCTCACGCATTGCGACCTGACCGTCTTTGCGGACGTGACGGACGCGGACGGAAACGCCGCGACGGTCACGAACCGCGTCTCAATCGAAAACCCGCCGCTCTGGTGGCCGAACGGCGCGGGCGAGCAGCGCTTCTACACGTACGCCGTGAAGGTCGGCGATGAGACGGTGACGCGGCGCATTGGCCTGCGCAAGGTCGAGATTCTCAACACGCCTGACGTGGACGCGGCGGGCAAGAAGGGCGCGCGGATGGCCGTGAGGGTCAACAACCGCGAGCTCTTCATGAAGGGCGCGAACTGGATTCCCTGCGACGCCTTCGAGTCGCGGCAGACGCCGGCGAAGTACCGCGACCTCCTGGAAAGCGCGGCGGCGGCGAACATGAACATGATTCGCCTCTGGGGTGGCGGGCAGTTCGAGAAGGACGCCTTCTATGACCTGTGCGACGAACTCGGCCTTCTCGTCTGGCATGACCAGATGTTCGCGTGCGCCGTCTATCCGGCGACGGACGAGTTTCTCGGCGAGGTGCGCGGCGAGCTGCGTCACCAGCTGCGGCGTCTGCGTGACCATGCCTCGATCGCGCTCTGGTGCGGCGACAACGAGTGCGTCGGCGCGCTGAACTGGTACCCGGCTTCGCGGGCCGACCCCGCGTTCTACAAGGACGCGCTGGTGAAGCGGCACGCCGTGCAGGAGGAGATGGTCGCGAAATACGATCCGATGCGGATGTTCTGGCCGAGCTCGCCCTGCGCGGGCCCCGGCAACTTCGCGGACAACTGGACGAACGATGCGCAGGGCGACATGCACAATTGGCAGGTCTGGCACGAGAACCGTCCGTTCGACGCCTACTACGCCTATTCGCCGCGCTTCTGCAGCGAGTTCGGCTACCAGAGCTTCCCGTCGCTGGAAGTCGCCGAAACGTTTGCGACGCGCGAGCAGATCCTGTCGCGCGCGCCGGCGTTCGAGTGGCACCAGAAGAATCCGGGCGGCAACCGGCGAATCCGCGAGACGATGGGGCGCTATTTCCGTCCGGCGAAGGACGTCGAATCGGAGCTTCTGCTTTCGCAGTTCCAGCAGGCGATGGCGATCAGGATGGCGGTGGACGGCTGGCGCGCGCAGCGGCCGCGCTGCATGGGGACGCTCTTCTGGCAGCTGAACGACAACTGGCCCGTCGCGAGCTGGAGCTCGATCGAGTACGGCGGCAAGTGGAAGCCGCTCCAGCACCTCGCGAAGCGCTTCTACGCGCCGGTCGCCGTCGTGGCCCAGCCGACGATCGCGGACGGGCGGGCTGACGTGACGAAGGGCATGGTCCTTGCGCTCAACGACACGGCCGAGACAGTGCGCGGCGAGCTGGCGGTCGAGTACTGGTCGTATGACGGGCGCATCGTCCGGGCGGAGACGCGCGCCGTCGCCTTGCCGCCGGACAGCGCGACGCCCGTCGTGGCGTTCGCGAAGCCCGCCGGACCGGAGGCGACGTTCCTCGTCCTGACGCTGACGACGCCGCGAGGCACGTATCAGAACGACTGGCATTTCGGCTTCTACAAGGACATGCCGCTGGCGAAGGCGCAGGTCGCGGCGAAGACGGCGGACGCGGGGCGGACGCTCGCGCTCACGACCGACCGTCCGGCGTTCTTCGTCTGGGCGAACGCCAGGGGCGTGCGCGGCACGTTCGACGACAACTGCCTCACGCTTCTGCCGGGGCGGCCGAAGACGCTGACGTTTTCGGGCGACGCAATTCCCGCCGAGGCCCTGACGGTCACGCACCTGAATGCGCTGATGCGGTAAGAACATGAGATCCGAGAAGAGACGAGACGACAACCAGCCACCGAGCCTGTTTGACAATCTAGACCTGTTCGCGGCGAAGCCGGAAAAGGACGACGGGACGTCCGCCGAAGCGGCTCCGGCGGGCGAGGCGGCCAGTGGTGACGCGGCGCTTCCGGCCCTGCCGCCGGCGGGACTGACGGGCACGGGCCCGATGCAGGCCCTCTTTGACTTCAACTTCCGCCAGTATTCGGCCTACGTCATCTGCTCGCGCGCGATTCCCGCGCTGGAGGACGGCCTCAAGCCCGTGCAGCGCCGCATCATGCACTCGCTGTGGGAGAAGGACGACGGACGCTACACGAAAGTCGCGAACATCGTCGGCCACGCGATGCAGTACCATCCGCACGGCGACGCCTCGATCGGCGACGCGCTCTGCGTCCTTGCGAACAAGCTCTGGGGCAAGGGCCTTGGCTATCTCATCGACGGGCAGGGAAACTACGGCTCGCTCCTGACCGGCATGCCGCACGCCGCGACGCGCTACATCGAGTGCCGCCTCACGGAGCTCGCGCGCAAGGAGGTCTTCAACAAGAAGACGACGACCTACGTGCCGAACTACGACGGGCGCAAGGAGGAGCCGGTCTACCTGCCCGCGAAAGTCCCGCTTCTCCTCATGCTGGGCGCGGACGGCATTGCCGTCGGCCTCTCGACGGCGATCCTGCCGCACAACTTCATCGAGCTTCTGGAGGCCGAGATCGCGATTCTCCAGAAGAAGCCGTTCGCCGTCTATCCCGACTTCCAGCTTGGCGGCGTCATGGACGTCTCCGACTACCAGGACGGCCTCGGCAAGGTGAAGGTCCGCGCGAAGATCGAGAAGGAGGGCAAGGGCCTCGTCATCACCGAACTCCCCTGGGGCGAGACGACGGACTCGCTCGCCGCGTCGATCGAGGAGGCGATCCGGAAGAAGAAGGTCGGCGTCCGCAAGATGCACGACCTCACGAGCGACACCGTGCGCATCGAGCTGGAGCTGGCCACCGGGGAAAACGCCGACAAGGCGATCACTGCGCTCTATGCGTTCACGAACTGCGAGAAGTCGCTCTCGTCGCGTCCGATCGTGCTGGATGCGGGGCGGCCGAAGCTCCTGCGCGTCTCGGAGATCCTTCAGCGCAACGTCGAGCGGCTCATGGATCTCACGAAGCGCGAGCAGGAGATCCGGCTCGGCGAACTCGACGAGCTGTTCCATGCGCGCACGCTCGACCGCATCTTCATCGAGGAGCGCATCTACAAGCGCATTGAGACGGAGAAGACGTACGAGGGCGTGAAGGCGACGATTCGCACGGGCTTCGAGCCGTTCCTCAAGGAGCTGCGCCATCCGGAGATTGCGGACGCGGACATCGAGCGGCTCCTGAAGATCCCGATCCGCCGCATTTCCCAGTTTGACATCAACAAGAACCGGGAGGAGATCGAGGGCATCCTCAAGGAGGAGGCGCAGGTCAAGGATAACCTTGCGCACCTGCGGGCGTTCGTGACGAAGTACCTGAAGGGGCTCATCAAGGAATACGCCAAGCGCTACCCGCGCCACACGCAGATCGAGCAGGGCGCGTTCAAGCAGGTCGACGTGCGGGCGATCACGGCTTCCGAGCTGACGATTCGCTGGGACAAGGAGAACGGCTACGTCGGCTCGGGCCTCAAGGGCGGCGACGAGGTGTTCAAGTGCTCGTCGCTCGACGAGCTTGTCCTCGTCTGGAAGGACGGCCGCTACAAGAAGGTCCAGCCCGAGGACAAGGTCTTCGTCGACAAGGGGCTCCTGGCGATTCTCCGCTACAACCAGGAGAAGGACCGTGACGCGCGCACGTTCACCTGCATCTACGAGGAGGGCGGCTACGGGTTCAGCTACATCAAGCGCTTCACCTTCGGCGGACTCATCCGCAACAAGGAGTACCGCCTCGCGCCGGAGAAGCCGAAGTCGAAGATCCTGCTCTTCACCGAGGGATGCGGCGAGACGCTGTACGTGAAGTACAAGCCCGCGAAGGGACAGAAGATCCACCAGCAGTTCTTCCGCCCGACGGATCTCGTCGATCGCGTCAGCCGCGAGACGGGCAAGGCCGAGAAGAAGCCGGTCGTGGAAGTCCGCGCGGCGGGCGCGAAGGGCAAGCAGCTGACGACGAAGCCGATTGCGCGCGCCTCCTTCACGAAGGGCGCGTGGTGGGACGAGTCGGAGGCGCCGTCGAAGGGCGTTCTCGACTGACGGGCACGCAGGCGCGGCCAATCGGATGGCGTTTGTGGTATAATCCGCAGGAAACCAGTTGGGGGAACGAGACAGAGAGACGAAGATGAAAAAGACAGTCATCATCAATGCCCATGTGATTTCGCCGGATGTCGATCTCGTGAATGCCACCCTTGTTATCTCGGGTGGCCGGATCCGGCGCGTGACGACGCAGGCTGAGACGGCAAAGGCCGACCGCGACACGACGGTCGTCGACGTGCGGGGCCAGTACGTGATGCCGGGCTTTATCGATGTCCACACGCATGGCGCGGACGGGGCCGACTTCTGCGACGCCGATCCCGAGGCGATCTTCACGCTCGCGCGGGCGAAGCTGCGGGAGGGCGTGACGACGTTCCTGCCGACGACGCTGACCGTCTCGCACGCGAACCTCCTCGCGTCCGCCGCGAACGCGCGGCGCTATGCCGAGGCCGGCGCGCCGTTCTCCAAGGTCCCCGGCATCCATCTGGAGGGGCCCTACATCAATCCGTCGCGCTGCGGGGCGCAGAATCCGAAGTACGTGCGAAAGCCGTCCCTGCGGGAACTGAAGGAGGTGAACGCCGTCTTCCCCGTGCGCCAGATCTCCTACGCCGTCGAGGCGGAGGGTGGCGCGGCGTTCGCGAAGGCCTGCTTCAAGCTCGGCGTCGTGCCGAGCTGCGGGCACACGGACGGGACGATGCGCGACTTGGAGGCCGCCTACCGCAACGGGCTTCGTCATCTGACGCACTTCTGCAACCAGATGACGCCGCTCCACCATCGCGAGATCGGCATGGTCGGCGCGGGCTTCCTGATCGATGACCTCAACACGGAGGTGATCTGCGACCGCATCCACCTCTGCGACGACATGCTGCGGCTCATCTTCACGCGGCGGTCGCTCGCGCACATCCAGATGATCACGGACTCGCTGCGCTGTTCGCATTGCAAGGACGGCTATGCGTTCAAGATGGGCGGCGTCGGCGTCACCCTCAAGGACGGCGTCGCGCGGCTGGTCTCGGACGGACATCTCGCGGGCTCGACGCTTTGGATGGGCCAGGGGCTGCGGAACGTCCACGCCGTCACGGGCATTCCGCTCAAGGATCTCGTCCGCACGACGTCGTGGAACCAGGCGATCGAGCAGGGCTGGGGCCATGAACTCGGCAAGGTCGCGCGCGGCTATCGGGCCGACCTCGTCGTCGTCAATCCCCGCACGTGGCGTCCGTCAGCCGTCTTCGTTGACGGCGAACAGCGGATTTGATACAATACACACCAATTTCTGGAGGGATGGCCGAGTGGCTGAAGGCAACGGTTTGCTAAATCGTCGTACGGTCTAATCTCCGTACCGGGGGTTCAAATCCCCCTCCCTCCGCCAATTTCGATGCGATGTTCCCGCTCGCCGACGGCGCAATTGTGGTATAATGCGCATGACTTCAACGGTCGGTACGACAACGAGGGGCAGACCGACAACAACGACCAACAATCGAGGAGGGAATTCGCGATGAAGAAACTGATGGTGGTGTGCGCGGCGGTGGCGCTGGCGGCAGTGGCGTCCGCCAAGGAGGCGACGCTGACGGTCGAGCGGGGCGCGGCCCGCGAGGGTTGCCTGACGGACTGGACGCCGCTGGCCGTGACGATTGTCGGCCCAGTCGGGCTGCCGTGGGGCAGCTGGAACGTGAAGGGCCTTCAGGTCGGCATCTGGAACGACGTCACGTCGTTTTCGGGGCTTCAGATCGGCGCAATCAACGTCGCTGACCGCGCCTACGGCGTGCAGATCGGCTTCATCAACGTCATTGCGGGCGACGATCTGCCGTTCCTCCCCGTCCTGAACTGGAGCTTCTGATCCCGAACGAAAGGAGACGACATGATGCGACTGATGGCTGCTGCAGTCCTGCTGGCGGGTGCGCTGGCCGGGTGCGTGGAGACGCGCGGGACGCGCGTTGCGATTGACACGGAATCGGGCGAGGCGTCGATTCTCGAGAACTCCTACCGCCTCGCGAACCGCGTCAAGGTGCGCCGGGTCACGTACGGCGAGGCGTCCGAGGGCATCCGCCGCGCGACCGTCACGCTTGAGTCGACGACCAAGCGGCGTCAGCGGCTTCAGGCGCGGATGGTCTGGCTGGATGCCGAGGGAAGCGAGATTGACGCGGACGCGAAGCCGTTCCGCACGCTCGTCATCGACGGCGGCGACGTCCAGACCTTCACGGGCGTCGCGCCCAATGGGCGAGCCGTCAAGGCGCGCCTCCAGATCCGCGAAATCGAAACGGTCGAATAACAAGGATACCCAACAGATGAAGAAGATCCTCACGCTCCTGCTGGCCGGCGCCGCGCTCTGCGGCTTTTCGGCGGACGTCAAGAAAATCGCCGTCTTCGTGCAGAACAAGAGCGGCGAACCCGCGCTCGACGCGCAGACGGACGGCATTCGCGAGCGCATCGTCGCGGCCTTCGCCGAAGTCGAGGGCTTCCAGGTTGTCGACGCGACGCTGGCGGCGGACGCCTTCAAGACGTCGCCGAACATCGCCAAGGCCGTCGGCTGCGACTATGCGGCCGTCGCGACGATCCTGCGCGCGGGCGCGACGCGGCGCAACGTGAACGGGCGGCTCAACACCGTCTTCTCGCTGCGGATGGCGTTCAAGGTGGTGGACGCGAACGGCGCTTCGGTCGATGGCATGCCGACGTGGACGCAGAAGTTCCCGGTGTTGGACGCCGAGGCCGACGCGACGGAATACTACGACACGCTCCTCGACCAGTGGGAGTCCGACATGACCGTCGCCGTCGCGACGAAGGCCCCGCGATGGCGGAATCCGACGGCGGCCGCCGCGACGCTCGTCTCGTTCCACGTGCAGACGTCGATCGACCGCACGATTTCCGAACTCGAGTCGCAGACGCGGGGGACGAGCGGCGAGCAGCTGCAGGAGCTCCGCAAGGTCGTGGGCGGTGCCTCCGTCGAGCTGGACGGCGTCGTGATCGGTTCGGCGCCGGGCGACTTCCAGGCGACGCCGGGGCTTCACAAGATCCGCATCGTCCGCACATGGATGGATCCCTACGAGGCGACGGTCAACATCCAGAACGGGATGAACCTCGACATTGCGCTTGAGATGTCCGACGCGGGCGTGAAGAAGTGGGGCACGGTCGAGGCCTTGCGCGCCGACCTCGCGCGCCGCTATGCGGAGGCGGCGGCGGAGCGCAACGTGAAGGTCAACATCGACACGTCGAAGTGGCGCGACGTCGGCGGTTCGTCCGCAATCAAGATCGAGCGGCAATGACGCGTCAAGCATTCTGTCTGCTTCTCGTCGCGCTCGTCGGGTGTGTCTCGGTGGACGAGGACGCGTGCGCGGCGCGCGAGGCGGTGCGCGCGGGCGCGCCCGCACAGGCCGTCGCCTGGGCCGAGACGGTCGCGGCGGAGTCCGTCTACTCGAAGAGCCTCGGCACGGTCGAGGCCGGGCGGCTTGCGCTCCTCGCGGGCGACTCGGCGAAGGCCGAGCGCTGGTTCCGCGCTGCCGTCGATTCGGCGGTCGACCGCAAGGAGTCGTCGCCGGACATCAAGCTCGGCGACGTCGGCAACACGGTGCTGGCGGCGACGGTGACGGACGACCGGACGCGCACCTACTACCTGGCGCCCTATGAGATCAACCTGGCGCTGGGCTACGGCATTCTCGCCGAGCTCATGAACGGCAAGCGCGAGGACGCGCTCGTGGACGCGCGGCTGGCCGTCTACATCCAGGACAGCCTCGCGAAGACCTACGGCGCCGACCTCCAGAAGGCCGCCGCGTCGTCGGACGCGCAGGCGACGTCGGCGGGCGCGCGCGTCTGCGCCGACCAGTCGGCCGCGCTGCGGGAGATGATGGCGGCGACGCGCAATTCGTGGGAGAACCCGGTTCTCTGGTGGCTCACGGGCGCGCTCTTCGAGGCCGACGGCGAGACGGAGATGGCGGGGCAGTCCTACCGCAAGGCGGCGGCGTGTCGGCCGGACAACCCCGTCTTCGCGAAGGCCGCCGCGCGCGCGGATGCGAACGTGCGGACGCCGGCGCGCGGGTGCGCGAAGCTGCTTGTCCTCTATGAGGAGGGCCTTGTGCCGCAGCGCGAGGCGCTGAAGATTCCCGTGCCGATCTACACGGCGATGTCGATCGACATTCCGACCTACGGCGACAAGACGGCGTACCGGCCGAACGCGGTCGCGATTTCGGGGGTCACGAACCTCGTCGCGGCGGCGCCCGCGCTTGACGTGCGGGCGCTCGCGGCGCGCGACCTCGACGAGCGCCTCCCCGGCGTCGTCGTCCGCAACATCACGCGCGCGGCCGTCCAGGCGGGCGCGCAGGCGGCCGTCAACGCGAACGGAAACGGGTACGCGCAGCTGGCTGTCTTTGCGGCGAACGCGCTCGTCTCGGCGATGCGCCGCGCCGACACGCGCAGCTGGGTCACGCTGCCGGACGGCCAGCAGGTCTGGTCGGAGGACGCGATGCCCCCCGGCGCTTACAAGCTGGGCGTCGCGGTGAACGGGCGGACGATCTCCGTGCCCGTCACGCTTGCGGCGGGCGACGTGAAGCTCGTCTGGATCGCCGACTGCGGTGCGCGCGCCCAGACGGCCGTCGTCTCGTTGCATCCGTAGCGGAGAGAAAACGAAGAGAAATAGAAAGGGAGTCTGATGCAAATCACGAAACGCGAATTCCTGAAACGGCTGGGCCTTCTCGGCGCGGCGGGCGCAACGGGCGCGGCGTTTGGCGACGAGTACGTCGCCACGGCGCAGACGCTGCCGCCGGGCTCGGTGGGCGATCCGGACAACGTCTGGTTCGGCCAGCGCATCTTCCCGATCCCGCACACGATCGAGGACGGGCCGAGCTCGTTCCTGAAGGACGGCAAGGTCGTGATGCCGGCGCGCGAGGTGCCGGTCTTCCACGAGACGGACGTCGTTGTCGTGGGCGGCGGGCCGGCCGGCTTTGCGGCGGCCGTCGCGGCGGCGCGCGCGGGCGCGCGGGTTGCGCTTGTCGAGAAGGGCGGCTCGCTCGGCGGACTCTTCACGAACGGCATGGTGCTCGTCATGCTCGCGACGTGCCGCCGGGAGGAGGACGCGAAGTGGACGCTTGTCACGCGCGGCCTCTGCGGGGAGTTCATGGATCGCGCGCACGCGCTCGGCCCGAAGTCGGGCGACCCCGCGCCGTCCCTCTCGAACGACTGGCACGTCCAGCCGCACGTCGATCCGGAGGCGTCGAAATACCTGATGGACACGATGGTCGCCGAGGCCAAGGTCGAGATGTTCTTCCACGCCTATGGCATTGACGTCATCCAGGACGGCCCGGCCGTGCGGGGCGTCGTCTTCCACTCGAAGCAGGGGCCGCAGGCGATTCTCGCCAAGCAGGTCGTCGATGCGACGGGCGATGCGGACATGGCGTTCGCCGCCGGCGCGGACTATCGCCAGATCACGCATGGCATCGGCTTCATCACGCGCTTCGCGAACATCGACCGCATTACGGCGAAGAAGGGCCCGGCGGAGCCGGGGCTTGGTCCGGACGGGCTGCCGAAGTGGTGGCCGCTTGCCGGGTCGGGCAACCGCTTCAACCGCGCGACGGCGTGGCGGGGCTGGCTCGGGCCGAAGGGCGACGGCCTTTCGGTGCGTGACGTCTCGAAGGCCGAAGTGCAGCACCGCAAGTACTGGTGGGAGCATTGCGTCGAGATGCAGAAGACGCCCGGCTGGGAAGACGTCTTCATCGCGAACACCTGCTCGCAGATCGGCCCGCGCGCGACGCGGCTCGTCGAGACGGCGTTCGTGACGACGCGCGCGTCCGTGCGCGCGGGGACGGACTATCCGGACGTCGTCGGCTGGTTCGGGGCGGACGGCAAGCACGCGGCGATGCCGGTCTGCTACCGTCAGCTCGTGCCGACGCGCGGCGAGAACGTCCTGTGCGCGGGGCGCATGCTCGGCGCGCCGGATACGGTCGACACGTTCCGCCTCATCTGCCCGTGCTTCGTGACGGGTCAGGCGGCGGGCGTCGCGGCCGCGCTGGCGGCGCAGAAAGGAATCGCGCCGCGCGCGCTGGCCTACGCCGACGTGCGCCGCGCGCTCGAAAAGCAGGGCGTCTACCTCGGCTAGTCCGCCGCGCGTTTGGGCGAGAAGATCGCGTCGAAGGCGCCGCGCGCCGACAGGCGGTAGAGGCCCGTGCGGTCGAACTTCGAGCTGTCGGCGACAAGGTAGCGCTTATCGGCCGCGTCGAGGACTTTCTTCAGCAACTCCGCCTGGCGCTCGTGGTTCGTGGTCACGTTCTTGTCATCGACGCCGAAGGCGGAGACGAACGCCTTCGTCAGGTTGATGTGCGCGAGCTGCTCGAGCGTCGCGGCGCCGAGGATGGCGTTGAGGTTCGGGTCGTACGAGCCGCCAAGCCCGATCAGCACGTAGTGCGACGGGAACTTGCGGAAGTTCTGCATGATCGAGACGGAGTTCGTCACAATCGTCAGGTGCGAGAAGTTGGCCTCCTTGAGCAGGAGGGCCAGCTCGTAGACGGTTGTCGACGAGTCGAGGAAGACGATGTCGCCTTCGCGGACGACGGTGACGGCTTGCCTGGCGGCCGCGATCTTGCCGGCGCGGTTCGTGACGACGCGGTCCAGGTAGGCCGACGTGTCGTCGCGCGGCGCTTCGGCCTCGTTGAAGACAAGCCCGCCCCGGACGCGCGTGACGGCGTCACGCTTCGTGAGTTCAAGGGCGTAGCGGTGGACGGTTGCCGAGCTGATGTCGAACTTCTCCATCAGGTCGGCGAAGGAGCAGACGCGATGCTGCTTGAGGTAGGCGAGGATGAGTCGTGTGCGAAAGCTGTCCATGCCGACAGTATACCAAAAAGACGCGGACATTCTCAAATGCGCTCAGGATTTCTCACGGCTTCTTGCCGTCGGCGTGGAGGCCATATGGTATAATGCGGCCATGAAAGACTTTGACTACCTGTCGCTGGGCTTCGTCTCGAACGACCATCTTGCGGTTCTGCCCTATCTCCCCGTTGACACGAAGGTGCGCATGCTCTCGCACGCGATTCTCGGCGGCGGGCCGGCCGGCAACGCGGCGGCGGGCGCGGCGACGCTCGGTCTGCGGACGGCGTTCGTCGGCACGGTCGGCGACGACGCCGACGGGCGCATGATCCTTGAGGAGTTCGCGCGCGAAGGCGTCGACACGTCGATGGTGGCCGTACGAAAGGGCGCGACGAGCGCAATCGCCTACCTGTGGATCGAGGAGAAGACGGGCGCGCGCTCGTGCGCGTGGACGCGCGAGGGGCTGGACGAGCTGACGGCGGACGAGATCACGCCCGCGATTGCGGACGCGATCCGCCGCGCGAAAGTCCTGCACCTCGACGGCCACAACGCCGCCGGCGCGATTGCGGCGGCGAAGGTCGCGAAGGCGGCAGGCGTCACGGTCATGTACGATGCAGGAACGATCCGCGCCGGAATGGACGAGATTCTGCCGCTCGCGGACTTGCTCATCTGCTCCGGCGAGTTCGCCGTCTCGGTCGCGGCGGGCAAGGACGCCCTGATCACGACGGGCTACACGGAGGCGGAAGTCGAGGCGGCCGTGCGTGCGCTTTACGCGAAGTACCGCCCGACGGTCTGCGGCGCGACGATGGGCGTCAAGGGGTCGATGTGCTTTGACGGGGAAAACCTCGTGAAATGTCCGGCGTTTCCCGTCGAGAAGGTCGTGGACACGACGGGCTGCGGCGACCTCTTCCACGTGGGGTTCGCCGTCCGCTGGCTTGAGACGCATGACCTGCTCGCCTGCCAGCGCTTCGGCGCGGCCGTCTCGGCGATCAAGTGCCGTGGGCTTTCGGGCCGTCCGCCGTCCGCGCCGACGCGCGCGGAGGTCGAGGCGTTCCTCGCGGCACGGTAGAGGGCGGTTGCCCGAAGGCGGCGGTGAAGACGTTGCTCGATGAAGTGCCGCGCGGCGAGCTTGCCGACGGCGGCGTTGTCCTGCCAGACGGCGCGGATGAAGTGGCCCTCGGACGCGGATGAAGCCCCTTCGTCGCCGAAGATGAAAGTGGGCTCACACGATTGCATCTTGCGGGGCGGCAGTCCCCATTGACTTTCTGGGGCGGGTATGCTACACTTCTTTCGTCTTTT
>ONTV01000050.1 GCA_900320855.1 uncultured Lentisphaerota bacterium | reverse complement strand
CCGGGGGGTGGTGGCTACGGCGGGTGGCGCAGGTCGGGGCCGGGAAGGTTTTCGGGAGCGCAGGGTTCGTTCTGCGGACGGCATCCGCGCTGGGGGACCGCTTCCGCGCGAGGGGCGTGGGGGCGCACCCCGTGGGGGAGATCGGCTTCTCGACGCACGGGTGGCGGCTCGCGGCGGCCGGGGCGTGAGGGGGCTCGGCAAGGGGCTGACGGGAGGCTCGGTTGGGGCGGGCAGGGCGGACGCGAGGCGTGCGCCCTGCGCGCACAGGTCAGGGGCTAGAGAGGAGGATTTGCGGGGGCGTCCGACGCCGTTCTTCCCGTCTCCATCGTGAGCCTCCAACTCTAGCATCCGCTCTCCACCTCCAGCTCCTGCCTCCATCTTCGTTGTGGGATAATCTGCGGCATGGGAAAGCTCGTGACAGACATCTACACGTTCGAGAAGTCCGTCCGGAAGGAGTTTAACGGATGATAGCAGAGAAAGGTCCGCGTGTCATGTGCCTCACCAATACGGTGGCGGCGAATTTCACGCCAACTGCCTGCTGGCGACGGCAGCCGTGGACGAGCTGTGGCCGACGGGCGCGGCGGCCGTCCACGCGGACGGTGTCCATGTCGGGCAGCACGATCTCGCGCCAGCCGGTACTGCTGGGCCTTTTCGAGGTGCTTCGCCTCAGCCACCGTCGCCGCCTGATCTGGCGACGTCGCCGCGAAACCGGCAACGACATCCGCCTCGCCTATTCGTTCGGAACAAGCTACAAGGAGGGCGGCAAGCAATGAGCGCAAAACTCTTCCCGACGATCCTGATCGCGCTCGACGTCTGCGCCTCTCTGGTCTATCTTTTCGAGGGCGACCTTCGGCATTTCGTCTGCTGGACAGCCTGCGCCGTCCTGACAACGACGGTCACATACTGACCGGATTTCGTGAATATTTCAAACCACAAAAAAGCCCCTTGCAAGATTCTTGCAGGGGGCTTTCAACATACCGACGAAATCCGCCATATCCCAACTCGATTTGATTTCTTCCCAACTCGCAGGCGAAAATACAGGGAGTCCGTCGTGGCGGTCGCTGGGACACGGACAGATTTTTGGTATAATCCATGCGAGAAATATGAACTGTCTGAACAAGGTGTTTCTGGATCCGCGTAAGCCGCTTGTGAACGAGGTCGTGGCGTGGCTGCTGGGCGACGGGCGATCCGAGGGGAAGTCGGAGTCGGTCGATGGCGCGACGTCCCTCTCGCACATCATGGTCGTCGTGCCGACGGCGCAGTCGGGACGGAACCTGCGTCTCGCCCTAGCGCGTCGCGGCGGCGTCCTCCTGCCGCCGAAGGTCGTCCTGCCCATGCAGCTGGTGAAGCCGGCGGCTCCTGCATTCCGGGAAGCGTCCGATGCGGAGGTGGCGGCCGCGTTCCTGAAGTTCCTCGAAGACCGTCCGAGACGGCAGTCCGTGCAGACGCCGCGCGGGGTGGAGACGGTCCTTGCGGAGTGGCGGCACCTGTTCCGCCCGGAGGTGATCGGGGACATGGGCGCGCGCCTTTCCCTGCTCGACCAGCTCTCGGACATCTGGCGCATCCTTGCCGGGGGCGGGATGGTGATGGCCGACGTGCTCGCCTCGGACACGGCGCGCGAGGTGCTGGACGCGGCGGCGGGCGAAGAGCTTGCGCGCTGGGAGGAGCTGGCGACGCTTGAGCAGACCTTCTTCGCGTTTCTCCACGCGCGGGGCATCTGCCACCCGGCGGAGAACGTGCGCCTCGCGAAGACGAAGCCCCGGCCGATCGATCCGGGCATCCGCGAGGTCGTACTGCCGGCGCTGGCAGACCCGATTCGCGTCCTGAAGGACGTGCTGTCGGCGCAGCGGCCGGAACTCAAGGTGACGGTGCTGCTCCATGCGGACGAGAAGGATGCCGCGAAGTTCGACGCCTTCGGGCGCCCGCTTGTTGAACAGTGGACGGGCAAGAACCAGCCCGCGCTCATGCGGCTTGACACGACTGACATCATCCGAGGGGCGGACACGGCCGACATGGCACGACGCGTGGTCGCGGACTTCCCGGCGGTCGAGGACGGGCGGGAGCGGCCCTCGCTGGCGCTCGTCGATGACGAGGCCTTTCCCGAAGTGTCCGGCGCCTTCCTGAACGCCGGCTATGTCGTCCACAATCCCGAATGCCATCCGCTCTCGATTTCGTCGCTTGGTCGGCTGGTGCGGGTTCTGTTCGACCTGTACAGGCCGGATGCCGCCGGGTATGCGTGGACGTCGTTCGCCGCCGCGCTGCGGTCGGACGACGTGCTGAAGGCGCTCGTCGCCGAGGGGGGCGTCCGCCGCGCCGACGTCCTGAAGGGGATTGACGTCGTCCAGAATCGTTTCCTGCCGCAGCATTTTCCCGTGGACGGCGTCTTGCCGGACGTCGCGGTGTCGAAGTACGACCAGCCGGGGTTCGCGGCGTTTTCGGGCGCGGCGAAGCGGTTCATCGATTGGCTGGACGCGGCGCGCGCCGGGCGTCCGCTGACGGCGTTCCTGCGGCAGATGCTGCGCCGCGTCTTTGCGAGGAGGCGGCTTTCCGGCCGCGCGGGCGAAGACGAGTTCCGCGAGGCCGCCGCCTGCCTATGGACGGCGCTGGACGCGCTCGAAAGCGAGGCGATCGCCGAGATGGGACTCTCCGACGCGGCCTTTGGCGCCGTCGTGCGGCGTCAACTGGACGCGGCGGTCTATTCCCTGGAGCCCGAGGCTTTGGACGCCGTCAAGACCGAGGGCTGGCTGGAGCTTCCGTGGAGCGCCGCCCGGCGGTTTGCGCTTGTGGGCTTCCATGAGGGCGCCGTGCCGGATTCGCTGGTCGGGCATCCCTTTGTCCCCGACGCCCTGCGCGCGGCGCTGGGCCTGACCACGAACGAAGACCGGCTGGCGCGGGACACGTGGCTTCTCAAGGAACTCCTCGATTCGCATGACGAACACGGCGTGCGGGCGTACATCGCCAAGACGAACGGCGCGGGCGACATCTGCCGTCCAAGCCGCCTCCTGTACCTCTGCCCGCCCGCCGCGTTCCCGGCGCGCGTCGGGTACCTGTTCGGCGACTGCGACGTCGAGGAGGAGCGCTTCCCCCGCCAGGTCGCGGATCGCTGGCGCCTGCGCCTCCCGGACGAGGTGGCGCTGCCGAGCCGAGACGAGCGGACGCCGCAGGGGCGCCTTTCCGCCAGCGCCCTCGACCAGTATGTCCGCTGCCCGTTCACCTATCTGCTGAAGTACGCGCTGGGGATGAAGAAGGTCGAGGAGAAGCGCGAGCTGGGCTTCGACGATTTCGGCACGCTCGTCCACAAGGTGCTGGAGGCGTATGCGACGGAGCAGATCGCCTGCGGGGACGACCAGCTGACGGACGCGGCGGCGATCCGCGCGGCGCTGGAAAGGATCGCCCAGGAGGTCGTCCGTGCCTACGGCGCGCGACCGAGCGTCAATGTCGCCTTGCAGCTCGACGCGCTTTTCGGGCGGCTCAGGCTCTTCGCCGACATTCAGGCGCAGTGGGCGGCGGACGGCTGGCGGATTGTGGCGCGTCCCGAATACCCGTTCCTCGTCCAGCCGTTCCTCGACGCGGGCGACGCGACGTGGATCAAGGGGAGCATCGACCGGATCGACTGCCACCCGGAGCACGGCTGCCGCCTCATCGACTACAAGACCTGGGACAGGAAGGGCGACATCGTGAAGCACATCGTCCAGGGGGGCGCGGCGCAGCAGGCCTTCGCCGAACGGCAGCACTTTCCCCTGCTACCCGACGGGCGGCGGTGGATGTCCGTTCAGCTGCCGCTCTACGCGCGGTGCCTGGCCGAGGCCGACGCCGCGTTCCGGGGACGCGTGGCCGACATGTGCTACCTCGTGCTAGGCGAGGACGCCGCGAATATGTTCGTGTTCGGCAGCGCGTATCCGCAGGGACGCTTCGAGGCGCAGGCGCAGAAGAAGATCGTTCTTGCGGATCTGGCGCCGACGGCGCTGGAGACGGCGCGCGTGGCCCTGCGGCACATCCGCGAGAACCTTTTCTGGCCGCCGGGTCCGGGAGAGGAATGGAAGCATGACTTCAAGGGCCTGTTTGTCACGACGCCGGAGAAGGACATGGGAGAAGACCTGAAGGTGCCGCCCGAATGGCTTCGGACGCAGATGGAGAGACTGGAGGCCTGCAAATGAACGGACACGCAAACGGCATGATCGAGGGCAACGTGCTGATTCGCGCCTCTGCCGGAACGGGGAAGACCTTTTCGCTTGCGACGCGGTTCATCCGCCTGATGCTGTTTGATGACGTCGATCCGGCGCGCATCGTCGCGCTGACCTTCTCCCGCGCCGCCGCGCAGGAGATCTACACGGCGCTTCTGAAACGCCTCTGGAAGGCGGCGGAGAGTCCGTCGGGCGTCGACCGGGAGCGCGCGAATCTGCTCGCGCGCCTGTCGTCCGACAAGGTGGCCCTGATCGAGAAGCTGGGCATCTCGTGGACGCCGGAGACGTTTGCCGGGCTGTTGCGGAAAGTCGTCTCCGTGCAGCACCTCGGCGCCATTGCGACGCTGGACAGCTTCATCCTCCGCCTTGTCGGGAACTTCCCGGTCGAGATGGGGTTTCAGCGCGCGTTGGAGGTGCTCGATCCCGCCGGCGAGAAAGACGAGATCGACCATGCGACGAAGGCGATCCTCGGCCGCGCCGATGATGCCGAGGGGTTCACGAAGGCGTTCCGCGCGGCCCGGAAGGGCCGCTTCTCACGGACGTGCGCCCAGGCGCTGGAGACGATGATGGAGCGCGAAGGCTGGCGCGCGTTCATCCTCGCGCATCCCGAATGCAAGGCGTGGACGGCGCAGACGATGGCAGACGCCTTGGAACTGTGCGCGTTTGCCGGATTCCCGGATGCGTCCGCGACGCAGACCGCGCAGGTGCGTGGCCGGGTGGCGGACAAGAAGGCGGTCGAATGGCTGGAGAAGTTTCAGAAGCATCTTGCGTCCGTCAAGTTGGGCGAGGATCCTGTCCCGTCGGGCAACAAGATTTCCCTCGAATTCGCCCGGGCCGTCGTCCGGCATCCGGGGGAGCCCTTCGTCGAGCACCAGAAGAAGGGCAAGGACGGAGCGGTCGAGGTCGAGCGGTGCGACTATCCGCCAGAGGTCTTTGCGGCGGCCCATGCCGACCTGCGATGCCTTGCGGATGCGTTTCTGCGCCGCCAGCTGGAGATCGTCGAGGCGAAGATCCGGCTCTTGGGAATCATCGAGAAGGAGTACGACGCCGCCACGCGGCGGGCAGGCAAGCTGACGTTCCAGGACTTCACGCAGGCGGCGGGTGACGGCGCGAACCTCGACCTCGACAATCTGCGTTTTCGCTTTGACTCGAAGCTGGACCACTGGGCGCTGGACGAGTTCCAGGACACGAGCGAGGTGCAGTGGCAATGCCTAAAGGCGCTGGTCGAATCGGCGGCTTCCGGCGGGGCGAGCCAATCGCGTTCGCTCATCGTCGTCGGCGACTTGAAGCAGTCGATCTACACGTGGCGCGGCGGCAACGACCAGCCATTCAAGGAGGCGATGTCGTGGCCCTGGTTCGGGACGGACAAGGACGGCACGGTCTACGGGCGGATTGAGAACAACCAGATCTCCTATCGCTACGGAAAGCGCATTGCCGACTTCATCAACCGCGTCTTTGGCGAGCGGAATCTCCGCGACGGCGGGCTGATTCCGGCGTCGTGTGCGGCGGCGACGAATCGCTGGCTGAGCGATGACTGCTGGTTGAAGCACATCCCGGAATGCGACGAACGGGGCGTGCCGAAGGTCCAGGACTACGTGAAGGTCGTCGGGGCTCGTTCCGAGCCTGACCTGAAGGCGGACGATGCGGTCATCTCGGCGCTTTGTCGGGAACTGGCGTCCGTCTGGGACGCCCGCACGAAGGCGAACAGTGACGAGTCGATCGGCATCCTCGTTCGCCGGAACGAGGACGGGGCGCGCGTCGCCGAGTGTCTGCGGAAGGAGGGGATCCCCGTCGTCTGGGAGGGCGTGAACGCCGTGAGCGACATGCCGGTCGTCCAGGCCGTCCTCCAGCTGCTACGGCTTGCCGAACATCCGGAGGACACGCTTGCGTGGGAGACGGTGAGTCGTCTGCTGCCGATCTGCGGCCTTCTCATGCCGGACGCGCATTCCGCCGCCGTCGTCTCGGCACGGGTCGCCGAAAGCCTGTCCCGCCAGGGGCTGGCGCGGACGCTGAAGGACTTCTGCGGTCTGCTCGGCCGCGAGGAGAACGGCCTTGACGGGCTCTCGCGCGCCCGTCTGCGGGCGCTCGTGCGGATGGGCGTCGACTACGCGCGCCGGCGGGCGCCCGACTATGGGGTCGACGGATTCGCGCGCTATGTCGCGGGCGCCGGGATGCGCGAATGCGCGGTCTCCGCGAATGCCGTCCGCGTCCTGTCCATCCACCGCTCGAAGGGACTGACGCTCGACCGGGTCTTCGTGCCGCTGTTCGAGAGCGAGAAGACGTCGCTTGTCGAGCCGACGCAGGCCTCGGCCTTGTTCGGGAAGGGGCGCAGCTGGGTTTTGCCGCATCTCTCGCCGGACGTCGCCGCGCTGAACGCCGAGACAAAGGCCGTTCTCGACGAGCAGCGGGACGCGCGGCTCCTGGAGCATCTGCGGCTCTACTACGTGGCGCTGACCCGTTCGCGCAAGGCGCTCTACGTGGTGTTCTCGCCGGAGGAACACATGGGGCTCCTCTTCCGCGACATGATTGCCCAGGCAATCGGCACGAGCGAGAAACGCCCGAGCGAGGGCGGGACGCTCCTCTTCGAGGACGGCGAGCCGCCGGCCTTCGAGGCGGCGCAGGGCGGGGGCGAGCGCCACCAGGCGTGGACGCATGCGGTGGCGGCGAAGCGGCTGCAGCGCCGGTCGCCCTCGCGCGCGGAGCACGCGTCGGGCCGAACGCGCGGACAGCCGCTGACAGCCGATGCCCTCTTCGGCGAGTCATATGGGGCGGCCGCGCGCCGTGGCGTCGAGGTGCATGCGGCCTACGCGGCGATCGAGTGGGCGGACGCGGCGACGGCGGCGCAGCTGCCGGAGGCATTCCGTCCCGCATTTGTCCGTCCGGGCGCGGCGGCGTCCGTCTGGCGGGAGCGCGCCTACGAGCTGGTGGACGGCGACTGCTGGGAGACGGGGCAGTTCGACCGCGTCGTCTTTGTCGGCTCCGGGGCCGACCGCGTCGCGACGATCTACGACTTCAAGACGAATGCGCGCGAGGCGGGCGAAAGCGAAGCCGCGTTTGCGGCGCGGATGCGGACGCTCTACGCGCCGCAGATGGCGCTCTACCGTCAGGCCCTGAGCCGGTTGACCGGGCTTGCCGTGGAGAGGATCGTCGTGCAGCTGCTCCTTGAGGCGACCGGGCAGGCTGTGCCCGTCTGATCCCGCGAGGCGGGTGGCTGCGCACGCCGTGGCGTACCATTCTTCTAGGTTATGGATTTCGCTGCTTCATAATTGACCGTTCTGCGTTGGATGTGCTATACTGTGCGTCATCTGTGATGCGTACTGTACTCGATTCAGGCCTCGGATTGGCTTTGGCCGTCCTGGGCGCGGTGCGGACGGCGCCGCTTGCGGCCGCGACGAATGACGTCGCGGAACTGCCGTCCGTCGTCGTGACGGCCAGCCCCATCTCGCAGGCGGAGCGCGTCTCGAAGGACGGCGCCGAGACCGTCCTCGTCTCCCGCGAACAGCTCGCGCGGCTGAACGCGCAGGACATGCAGACCGCGCTGCGGCAGGTGCCGGGCGTGACGATCTCGCGCTATTCGCCCATCGGCAGCTACGGCGGCGCGCAGGGCGGCAGCGTCTACATTCGCGGCATGGGCACGGCGCGTCCCGGCGGCGAGGTGCGCCTCTACACGGACGGCGCGCCGCGCGAGTCCGGCATGTGGGGGCATCCGCTCATGGACGCGATGCCCATTGATTTCGCGGAGGCGATCTCCGTTCAGAAGAGTCCGCACCCCGCCCGCTATGCGGACACGTTCGGCGCCGTGGACGTCACGACGCGTCGTCGCCGCGAACCGGGGCACGAGGCCGAGGTCAGCCTCGTCGGCGGCCGCGACCGCACGTTCCTCTCCGCCGGTTCGGCCGGACTCAAGGACGGCCCCGTCGATGCCTACGGCGGCCTAAGCTACAAGCATTCGGACGGTTCGCGCGATCACGGCAGGGCCATCCTCAAGAGCGCCTTCGGGCGGTTCGGCGTCGATCTCTCGGCGCACGAGCACCTGGGCGTCGTCTACCAGCGCACCGACAGCAGGGTCGAGGATCCGGGCGTCGTCGGCCAGCCGCCGCCGCGCACCGACCGCTTCGACCTGGCGACCGACCTTTACACGGCGCGCTTCGACACGTCGCGCGACTTCCTGGAGGGCTTCTCGCTCGTCGCCTTCGAGCACGGCACGATCGACTGGTATCAGGACGGGCTCTGCCGGCCGCCGGCGCCGCGTCCGCCCATGGACGGCAACGCGCACACCGAATGGCTCAACTTCAGTTTCCGGAGCTTCTACGACTGGAACGTCGGGGCGGACCTCTGGCTGCGCGGCGGACTCGACCTCCTGCACGAGGACGGCGAGACGGAGACGCGCAACCGCGTCAACGGACAGGTTCCGTTTGCGGCCGACGGCGACTTGACGACGGTCGCGCCGTACGTCGGCGCGCGCTACGACTTCCGCCTCACGGACGACTGGACGCTGACGCCGTCCGTCGGAACGCGCTACTACTTTCACAGCCAGTACGAGGGCGAAGGCGCGCCGGACGCCGCGCTCACGCTCGACTGGCGCGGCAAGGCGAAGGCGTTTGCGACCGCGTCACGCGGCGTCCACTATCCGGGCGTCTACACGCGCGCGCTGTCGATGGACTACGCGCGCGACACGCTGGACGCGGAAGTCATGGACTACCTGTCCAGCGGCGTGGCGGTTTCGGTCGACGAGTCGCTGGACGTCCTCGCGACCGTGTTCCACACCGACGTCCAGAACCGCATCGACCGCACGGCGCGCGGCTACGTCAACGCGGGCGGCATGCGCGCGACGGGCGTCGAGCTTTCGGCGCACTGGTGGCCGATGGACGACCTCGCGCTCTTCGCGGGGCTGACCTACACGAACCCCGAGACGGCGCCCGTCTCGCGTCTGCCGCGCGGAACGGCGACGGCGGGCGGCACCTGGACGATCTGCCCGTATCTGAAGTGGACGCTCGACGGACAGTTCATCGACCGCATGTACGCCTATTCCGTCCGCGATTCGCGGGAGGCGTCCGATCTCGTCGAGCTTAAGGAGGGGTTGCTCGTCAACACGCGCCTCGCCGTGCCGCTTGAGTCGTTGACGTCCGCCCTCCGGGGGGAGGCGTTCGTCGCGCTCGAGAACCTCGCCGACCGCGACTACGAATACTACCCCGGCTACCCGATGGATGGCATCATGTGGTATGTCGGCTGCCGCCTCACGTTCTGATTCTGAAAACACGAAAGGAAGTCGAAGATGAATCCGATACAGCAAACACCGGGCGCGACGCTCTCTCCTGTGAGCGTTTTGACGGTTTCTTTACTGGCAATCACAACGATGACAGGAGGAAAGACAATGGCACTGACAGAAAAGGAACGGACGCTCTGCGATGTCGCGGCCTGCACGGCGCGCGGCGACCTGAAGCAGCTCGGTGGCGCGTTCGAGGCGGCCTACGTGGCCGGATGGACGACGCGCGAACTCATGGAGACGGCGACGCAGCTCTACGCCTACTGCGGATTCCCGCGCGCGCTGAACGCGCTTGGCGTCCTCTATGCGCGGGCGCCCGAGGCCGAGCGCGGCAAGGCGGACGAGAATCCGTCGCGCCCGGACGGCACCTCGCTGGTGCGCGGCGCGGCGAACCAGACGAAGCTCTGCGGGCGCGAGATCGCCGGGCCTCTCTTCGACTGGTGCCCGGCCATCGACGACTACCTCAAGGCGCATCTCTTCGGCGACATCTTCGGGCGCGCCGTGCTCGACTGGCGCACGCGCGAGATCGCCACGGTCGCCGCGCTCGCGGCCCTCGGCAGCGTGCAGCCCCAGCTCGACGCGCATATCGGCATCGCGAAGCACAACGGCGTGGCGGACGCGGACATCGCGGAAATCCTTGCGCTCGTCCGGACGGAGGACACGGTCAGCCCCTTCCGGGCGGGCTTCCCCAACACGCGCTACCGGCAGTACTTCAGCGGGCGCAGCTGGCTCGCGGCGCTTTCGAAGCGCGACAAGGAGACGGGCGTGCCGATCTTCAACGTCACGTTCGAGCCGGGCTGCCGCAACAACTGGCACGCGCACACGGGCGGACAGATCCTCGTCTGCGTCGGTGGCGAGGGCTGGTACCAGGCGCGTGGCGAGAAGGCGGTGAAGATGACGCCCGGCATGGTCGTCGAGATTCCGGCGAACGTCGAGCATTGGCACGGCGCGGGGCCGAAGACGTGGTTCAGCCATCTCGCCATCGAGTGCCATCCCGAAACGAACAAGAACACGTGGCTCGAACCCGTCAGGGACGCGGATTACGCGGCGGCGACAAAGGAGTGATGAGGGAGCTTTCCGCCTCCACCTTGGCACTCCAACCCGAGCAGGCCTTTGTCGGCTGTCGATTGTCTTTTGTCCGTGAATTCCTGGTTTCCCATCTGTGGAAGCGGTTAGGAAACCGCTTCTCCTTTCCCATTCGGCCGGTCGAATCGGGGGCGTTGCCAAAAAGTTTCCTTAGGCTAACACGCGCCGCGCGGATTGTGGTATAATACGCGCCTTATGAAAAGCACAGATACTCCCGCATGGGAAGGTTTCATTGGCGGTGAATGGCAAGAGGAGATCGATCCGGCCGAGTTCATTCGCCTGAACTACACGCCGTATGAGGGCGATGCGTCGTTCCTCGCGGGCGCGACGCCGGCGACGACGACGCTCTGGAACAAGCTTCAGGCCCTCCAGAAGGAGGAACGCGCGAAGGGTGGCGTCCTCGACATGGATACCGACATTGTCTCGTCCATCACCTCGCATGCGCCCGGCTACCTCGACAAGAATCTCGAGAAGGTCGTGGGCCTCCAGACGGACAAGCCGCTCAAGCGCGCGTTCATGCCCTACGGCGGCATCAAGATGGCCGAGGAGGCGCTGACGACGTACGGCTACACGCCGAACCCGGAGCTGCACCGCATCTTCACCGAGTACCACAAGACGCACAACCAGGGTGTCTACGATGCCTACACGCCGGAGATGCGCACGGCGCGGAAGAACAAGATCATCACGGGTCTGCCGGACACCTACGGGCGCGGGCGCATCGTCGGCGACTACCGCCGCGTCGCGCTCTACGGCATCGACCGCCTGATCGCGGGCAAGGAGCGCGACCTGCCGATGGTCGGCGTCGGCTCGATGCCGGAGGACGTGATCCGCGGCCGCGAGGAGGTCGCCGAGCAGATCCGCGCCCTCAAGGCCATGAAGGTCATGGCGGCGAGCTACGGCTTCGACATCTCGCAGCCCGCGACGAACGCGCGCGAGGCCGTGCAGTGGACGTACTTCGGCTACCTCGCGGCGATCAAGACGCAGAACGGCGCGGCGATGTCGATCGGGCGCATCTCGACGTTCCTCGACATCTACATCGCGCGTGACCTGAAGCGCGGCGTCCTCACGGAGACGGAGGCCCAGGAGCTGATCGACCACCTCGTTCTCAAGTTCCGCATGGTCAAGTTCGCGCGCATCCCCGAGTACAACCAGCTCTTCTCGGGCGATCCCGTCTGGGCGACGATCAACCTCGCCGGGATGTGCGGCGACGGGCGGAGCATGGTCACGAAGACCGACTTCCGCATCCTCCACACGCTCGAGACGATGGGGCCGAGCCCCGAGCCGAACCTCACGGTCCTCTACTCGCCGCGCCTTCCGGAGGCCTTCAAGCGCTATGCCGCGAAGATCTCGGTCGCGACGTCGAGCGTGCAGTACGAGAACGACGAGGTCATGCGCCGCGTCTGGAGCGACGACTACGCGATCTGCTGCTGCGTCTCGGCGACGCACACGGGCAAGGAGATGCAGTTCTTCGGCGCGCGCGCGAACCTCGCCAAGTGCCTCCTCTACGCCATCAACGGCGGCGTCGACGAGAAGACGCGCGCGCAGGTCGGGCCGGCGCTGCGGCCGATCACGGACGAGACGCTCGACTACGAGACGGTGCTCCAGTCGTACCACGCGATGATGGACTGGCTCGCGGGGCTCTACGTCCACACGCTGAACCTCATCCACTTCATGCACGACCGCTACTACTACGAGGCCGCGCAGATGGCGCTCATCGACACGGACCTCGAGCGGACGTTCGCGACGGGCATCGCCGGCTTCTCGCACGCCGTCGACTCGCTCTCGGCGATCAAGTACGCGAAGGTGCACGTCGTGCGCGACGAGACGGGTCTTGCGGTCGACTACAAGGTCGAGGGCGACTTCCCGCGCTACGGCAACGACGACCCGCGCGCGGACGAGATCGCCAAGGCGCTCCTCAAGGCGTTCATGGACAAGATCCGCAGCCACCACACCTACCGCCGCGCGACGCCGACGACGTCGATCCTCACGATCACGTCGAACGTCGTCTACGGCAAGGCGACGGGCGCGATGCCGGACGGCCGGAAGGCGGGCGAGCCGCTCGCGCCGGGGGCGAACCCGAGCTACGGCGCGGAGCAGAGTGGGCTGCTCGCCTCGCTCAACTCGGTCGCGAAGCTCCCCTACGGCTACGCGCTCGACGGCATCTCGAACACGCAGACGATCCACCCCTCGGCGCTCGGCAACGACGACGAGACGCGCGCGAAGACGCTCGCCACGGTGCTGGACGGCTACTTCTCGCAGGGGGCGCATCACCTGAACGTGAACGTCTTCGGCACGGAGAAGCTCGTCGACGCGATGGAGCATTACGCGAACTTCACGATCCGCGTCTCGGGCTACGCGGTGAAGTTCATCGACCTCACGCGCGAGCAGCAGCTCGACGTCATCAGCCGCACCTGCCACAAGAGCCTGTAGCCGCAGGCCGGACAGGTCGTCTCGCGGCCGCGCGTCCGGGTCTTCGGGTTGCGCGCGGCCACGCGAATTTGATATACTATTTGCTTCCGTGCCCAAAGACGGGGCGGACGCGGCAGAAAACCGCGCACACAGACAAACGAAAGAAAAGATCAAATGGCGATTAGAAAGCCTACGCCTCCTGCGGCGAAGTCCGCGGCGATGGCCGACGTCCTGACCCAGGCCGGGCAGGAGTCGAAGTTCAAGGGCGGCAGCCTCATCGAGGGCACCGTCAGCGCAATCAAGGGTGATGACGTGTTCGTCGACATCGGCTACAAGTCGGTCGGCATGGTTGGCCTGAACGAGTTCGGCGAAGGCGCCGACGTCAAGGTCGGCGACAAGGTGACGGTCATGCTCGTCAAGCTTGAAGACGACAAGACCGGCATGGTCGAAATTTCGAAGCGTCGTGCGGACGACAAGATCCGCTGGGAGAAGATCCTCGAGCGCTATGTCGAGGGCTGCGTCGTGACGGGCACCATCAAGTCGGCCGTCCGCGGGGGCCTCCTCGTCCAGATCGACGACGTCGAGGCGTTCCTGCCCGGCTCGCAGGTCGATGTCTCGCCCGTGCGCGAGCTCGAGCCCTACGTCGGCCAGACGTTCGAGTTCAAGGTCATCAAGATTTCCAACGAGCGCCGCAACCTCATCGTCTCGCGCCGCGAGCTCATCGAGGGCACGCTCGCCGAGAAGAAGGCGGAGCTCCTCGCGAGCCTCCAGAAGGGCGAGATCCGCAAGGGCCGCGTGAAGAACATCACCGACTTCGGCGCGTTCATCGACCTCGACGGCATCGACGGCCTCCTCCACATCACGGACATGAGCTGGGGCCGCGTCAAGCACCCGAGCGAAATCCTCAAGGTCGGCCAGGAGCTCGACGTCATGGTCCTCGACGTGGACCGCGACCGCGAGCGCATTTCGCTGGGCCTCAAGCAGACGACGCCCAATCCGTGGGATTCGATCCTGGAGCAGTTCCCGGTCGGCTCGCGCGTCGCGGGCAAGGTCGTCAACCTCGCCGCGTACGGCGCGTTCGTCGAGATCGCCCCCGGCATCGAGGGTCTCGTCCACATCTCCGAGTTCAGCTGGACGAAGCGCGTCGCGCGCGCGTCCGACATGCTCTCGGTCGGCGACGAGGTTCAGGTCGTCGTCCTCTCGGTCGACGTCGAGAACCAGAAGATCGCGCTGGGCATCCGCCAGACGCAGGCGAATCCGTGGGACACAGTCCAGGAGCGCTTCCCGGTCGGCTCGAAGGTCAAGGGCAAGGTCCGCAACTTCACGGCCTACGGCGCGTTCGTCGAGCTCGAGGAGGGCATCGACGGCATGATCCACGTCAGCGACATGAGCTGGACGCGCAAGATCAACCATCCGTCGGAGTGCCTGCAGAAGGGCCAGGAGGTCGAGGCGGTCGTTCTCGACGTCAACGCCAAGGAGCAGCGCATTTCGCTCAGCCTCAAGGCGGCGATGCAGGATCCTTGGGACGAGATCGCGCAGCGCTTCCCGGTCGGCTCGGTCGTCAAGGGCAAGGTCTCGAAGATCGCCTCGTTCGGCGCGTTCGTCGAGCTCGAGGACGGCGTGGACGGCCTCGTCCACATCTCCCAGATCTCCGATCAGCGCATCGAGAAGGTCAAGGACGCGCTTGAGGTCGGCCAGGAGGTCGAGGCGCGCGTGGTCAAGGTGGATCGCGGCGAGCGTCGCATCGGCCTGTCGATTCGCGCGATGGGCATGACGGACGACGAGATCAAGGCGCTCGAAGCGGAAGCGGCGGGCGAGGAGAAGGCTCCCGTCTCGTCGACGAGCGCGGGCAGCGAGAACCTCGGCGGCCTGTCCGCCGCGTTCGACAACGCCTTCGCGAACGTCGAGTGGCAGCCCGGCAACTAATCAACGTCAAACGAAAGGAACACGAAGATGTCCAGAGTTTGTGAAATCTGCGGCAAGGGCCCCTCGACCGGCAACGTCGTCGTTCGCAAGGGTTCGCCGAAGTACAAGGGCGGCATCGGTCTCCACACGACCGGCATCACGAAGCGCCGCTTCCTGCCGAACCTTCACACGGTTCGCACGACGGACGGCAAGGGCAACACGAAGCGCGTGTGCATCTGCGCGCGCTGCCTGAAGTCCGGCAAGGTGACGAAGGCCTAAGGGCGGACGTCAGCGTCTGAAGAGGCGGCCCCGGAGAACCTCCGGGGCCGCCTCTTTCCTTTTTGCGGCGGGCGCGTTTTGCGCACGCTTATCCCGGTTTTTTGAATAGCCCCTAAAAAGGCCGTTTCCGACCGCCCGCTGCGGGCCGGGGAGCTGCCGTTCGGTCTCGTCGTTCGGGTTT
>ONTV01000105.1 GCA_900320855.1 uncultured Lentisphaerota bacterium | reverse complement strand
AACCCGTACCCGCCGACGCGGCGGCAGGGCCCTTCGCGGCCTGCGCGAAGTTCCAGCCCGCGCCGAGCGCGACCTGGTCGCGCGCGACGGCCCAGCCCTTCGGCACGAGCGCCGTCGCCTCCCGCGTCTCGAACGCGAAGTTGACGAGGACCTCCGCGCCCGGCCGCGCGGCGGCCAGCGCCTCGGCGAGGCCCGGCACGGTGAAGCGGCAGCGCTTCAGCGGCTCGACGGCCGGCGTCTCGAACGCGCCGGACTTCGTCACGGCGCCGTCCTCGACGAGCTCCCAGCGCGCGGCGTAGGCGTCCGCCCGCGTGAAGAGGAAGCGGTTCCAGAGCTCGAAGACGACGGCGAACGGGCTGTCGCCCGGCCGCTCGGAGCGCGTGACGACGAGGTCGCGGTGGGCGTGCGCAACCTCCACGAGCTTCGCGGTGACGTTCCGAAGGGGGTCGATGACGCCGTTGTCGCAGAACGGCCCGTCGTTCGGCTGCTCGTCGAAGTCGCCGCCGTAGGCGAGGTAGCGCTCGCGCGCCCCGGTCTTCGGATCGACCCGGTCGGTATACTTCCAGACGGCCTGGTCGATCCAGTCCCAGATGCACCCGCCTGCGAGCGAGTCGTGGCGGTAGAAGACGTCCCAGTACTCCTTGAAGTTGCCGATCGCATTGCCCATCGCGTGCGCATACTCGCAGAGGAACGCCGGCTTGCCGGCCGTGTGGTCGCCGGAATCGACGAAGCCCACGCCGCCCGCCTCCTTCTTCATCGCGCCGTCCCCGGTGTCCCCGAACTGGCCGCGCGCCTCCAGCCACTCGACGGACGGATACATGCGGCTGTCGATGTCCGCGTCGCGGTTGCCGCGCTCCCAGTGGACAGGGCGCGTCGGGTCGATGTCCTTCACGGCGGCGATCGCGTGGCGGAAGCAATCGCCGTGGCCCGTCTCGTTGCCCATCGACCACATCGTGACGGACGGGCTATTGCGGTAGAAGACGGCGTGGCGCACGTTGCGCTCGACGATCGAGTGGTCCCATTCAGGATGGCGCCCGAGCCCGTTCTCCCCGTAGCCCGGCTCGTGGCCCTCGACGTTCGCCTCGGCGACCACGTAGATTCCGTAGCGGTCGCACAGGTCGTACCAGAGGTGGTGGTTCGGGTAGTGGCTCGTGCGGACGGTGTTGATGTTGTAGCGCTTGAAGAGCGTGATGTCCTTCACCATGTCGTCCAGCGTGACGGCGCGCCCGTTGTCGGGGTTCGTCTCATGGCGGTTGACGCCCTTGAACTTGATGGGCCGGCCGTTGACGAGGAACCTGTTTCCGACGATCTTCTGCTCCTTGAAGCCGACCTTCTTCGCGCGGATGTCGTCGCCCTTGCGCAGGACGAGCGTGTAGAGGTAGGGATGCTCGGACGACCAGAGCCGCACGTCCGGGACCGCGAGCGGCGCGAGGCCGCAGGTGAACGTGCCGACGAGCGTTCCCTCCGCGTCATAGAGCTTCGCGTCCGCGAGGTCGCAGCCGGCGACGTTCAGCTTCGCCGAGCGATAGTCGGGGGCGATCTCGGTCTTCACCTCGAAGTCCCAGATGCCGTCCTTCGGCTTCGCCCAGAGCGTGACGTCGCGGAAGATGCCCGAGAAGCGGAACATGTCCTGGTCCTCGAGGAAGCTGCCGTCGCACCAGCGGTAGACCTCGACGCAGAGGAGATTGTCCCCACCCCTGAGGTAGGGCGTGATGTCGAACTCGGAGGGGAGCTTCGAGTCCTCGGCGTAGCCGACGCGCTTGCCGTTGACCCAGACGTAGTAGGCCGAGTAGACGCCGTCAAAGCGGAGGATGACGTCGCGCCCCGCCCATTCCGCCGGCACCGTGAAGCGCGTGCGGTACGACGAGACGGGGTTGTAGTCGCGCGCGTCCGAGCCCCGGTCGCGGATCGTCGGCGCGGCGATGTCGCGCTTCGGGTCCCAGGCGTGCGGATAGCGGATGTTCGTGTAGCCGGGCGAGCCGAAGCCGCGCATCTCCACACAACTCGGCACGTCGATCGTAAACCAGTCCGCATCGTCGAAGCCCACGCGCCAGAAGTCCTTCACGCGTAATTCCGGGCTGCCCGCCCAGGCGAACTTCCAGTCCCCGTTGAGGCTCTTCCTGTACGGCGTCGCGGGCTCGAGCGCGTCCGTGAGCGCGTCCGCCTCGCGGGCGAGCGGCATCGCGTACGTGCGCGGCGGCAGCCGGTTGATCGAGTTCACCTGGAGGTTCTCCCAGTCGTTCGTCTCGGCCGCCAGGGCCGCGCCGACCGCGAGGACGGAGGTCAGCATCGCCATCTGTCTCATCATCTGTCTGTGCCTTTCTCTTTTACGTGAAGGAAACTATGATACCAAAATTCAATTCGTCCGCAAAGGGGCGACGAACCGGGCGGGGGACGACTCGCGGCTGTGCGGCTGGCTGCGGTAGAGCGACCAGCCGTTGTTGAGCCAGAACGCGATGCCGCAGACCCACATCGCCGGCACGAGCAGACCGTGGTTGCCGGAGATCTCCGCGACCATCACGATCGCCGCCATCGGCGTGCGGATGGACGAGGCGAGGAAGCCCGCCATGCCGACGAGCGCGAACGCCGCCGGCTGGATGCCGAACGAGGCCGGGAGGAGATGCGCAAACGCCGTGCCGACCGCCGCGCCCAGCGTGCCGCCGCAGACGAGCGCGGGCGCGAAGACGCCGCCCGAACCGCCGCTGCCAACGGTGAAGGACGTCGCGACGACCTTCGCGAAGAAGAGGAGGACGAGCGCGCCGAGCGCCAGCGAGCCGCCCGAAAGCGTCCGCTGGATGACGGCGTAGCTCGTGCCGAGGACTTCGGGCACAAGCAGTCCGAGAACGCCCGTCGCGAGGCCGCCGAGGACGACGCGCGCCCAGCCCGGCACGGGCAGCGCGGCAAACGTGCGCTCGGCCGTCGTGAAGAAGCGGATGTAGAAGCGCGCGCCGAACGTGACGGCGAGCGCGAGGACGAAGTACGGCAGGAGGCGAAGCCCGTTCTCGTAGACGATGCCCGTCGGCATCAGGAAGAGCGTCCCCCAGCCAAAGAAGCAAGCGAAGACCGTGTAGGCGACCGTCGCCGCCGTGAAGCACGGCAGCAGGCACTCGTACTCGACGTCGCTTGACGAGTAGAGAACCTCAAACCCAAAGATCGCCCCCGCCAGCGGAGCCTGGAAGAGGGCCGCGATGCCGGCGGAGATGCCCGCCGTCATGAGGATGCGCCGCGCGCGCGCCGGAAGCCCAAACCACGAGGCGACGAGGCTGCCGCATGCCGCGCCCAACAGCGTAACGGGTCCCTCGTAGCCGGCCGAGCCGCCCGAGGCGATCGTCAGGACGGACGCGACGGACTTCACCGGCAGGACGGCCGGCGGCACGTAGCCGCACCGACGGTGGTAGGCGAGGATCGCGCTGTCCGTCCCGCGCGCGTGTTCGAGCGAATCGAAGCGCCGGATCAGCAGATAGCCGACGAGCGCGCCGAGCGGCGGCAGGACGACGAAGACCCAGCGGCGGTTCAGGGCGACGGCCGGATCGAAGATCCAGGCGAAGCCAAGGTCGATCAGGAAGCGGAACGCGACGACGACCAGGCCCGCGAACGCGCCGACGAGCAGCGCCAGCCCGAAGTTCTTCCCCGTCTGAAAAGAAAGGCCCTTCCCCGCAAGGAAGAACCTGAAGGACGAGATGGAGAGCTGGCGAAGCATCGGTCAGCCGAGGACGTCCGTCACCAAGCCGCGCGCGACGCGGCGCGCCGTCGCCTCGTCCGTCAGCGTCTGAAGGACGACAAGGGCGAAGAGCAAGGCCGAACCGGGCGCCTGCCCCGTGATGACGTTTCCGTCCACCACGACGGGCACAGGTGACCACGGGCGGTCAAGTTCCATCTGGCAGGTCGGGTAGCACGTCACGTGCAGGCCTTCGGCAAGGACGCCCGCCTCGACGAGGACGGTCGGCGCCGCGCAAATCGCGCACAGCCACCGACCGGCGTCGTTCTGCCGTTGCAGCAGGCGAATCAGCGCATCCGAGTTCTTGAGGTTCTCGGTGCCCTCGCCGCCGCCCGGCAGGACGATCGCGTCGAAGTCACCGTCCGCGACGTCCGCCAGACGCGCATCGGCCTTCATCGTGATGCCATGCGAGCTGACGACCTCCGTCGCGCCAGAGAGGGACGCCGTCACGACCTCGACGCCGCCCCGCCGGAGGACGTCAATGACCGTCACGGCCTCGACGTCTTCGAAGCCCTTGGCCAACGGAATCAGTGCCTTCGCCATTGTTGCGCTCCTTTCGTGTCCTGTCGCTATCTGTCTTGTCGCTTTCGGATTTCAGATCTCAGATTTCAGAGTCAACCATCCGATCCATTCGAACATTCGATTATTCGACCATTCGATTATCCGGACAGTCGATCCATTCGAACATTCGATTATCCGGACAGTCGATCCATTCGAACATTCGATTATTCGACCATTCGATTATTTCTCAGGTCCTCAAATCAGGTTCTTCGCCTCGTTGCACTTCATCTTGCGGCCCATGATCTCCTTGTCGTTCAGGGCCTCGCACGCCTTCTCGGCCTCCGCGCGGTTCGGCATCTGGACGAAGCCGAAGCCCTTGGACTTGCCGTTGAACTTGTTCAGGATGAGGCGCGCCGAATTGACCTTGCCGAACGCCTCGAACTCCTTGCGGAGCTGGTCTTCGGTCATGTCGTAGCTGAGGTTGCCGACGTAGATCTCGACCGAGCCGTCCGCCGGCGCGGGATGCGGCTTGCGCTTCTCGAAGGGACGCTCCTCCTTCTTCGCGGCCTTCGCCGCGCCGCCCTTCGCGCACGCCTTCTTGCCGCAGCCGCCGAAGACCTTGCAACCAAGACACGCGGCGAGGATGCCGAGGACAAACGCCGCGACGGCAAGCGAAATCGCCGCGCAGGACGTCTGGCAGTTCGTGAAAAGCCCGATTACGTTGTTGATGCAGTTCATGTTCTTTCCTATCTCTTTCTTTGTTCTCTGTTCGTTTTGCTTTGTTGTTTACTTGTTCGTTTGTCCGTATTTCCCTATGCAACCCAAATCCTAACCCCAATTCCTCCGCACCTGCTCCTACTCCCTACTTGACTCCTTACCTACTCCTTAACTATTTACTCCCTACGCCTTACTATTTAGCCGTTCTTGTAGTCTCCCAGCGACTTCATCCGGCTCGGATGGCGCAGCTTGCGCAGGGCCTTCGCCTCGATCTGGCGGATGCGCTCGCGCGTGACGTTGAAGATGCGACCGACCTCCTCCAGCGTCAGGCTATAGCCCTTCGTCAGCCCATAGCGGTGGTCGATGACCTGACGCTCGCGGTCAGTGAGCGAGTTCAGGACTTCGCGCAGCCGCTCCTTCAGGAGGTGCCCTTCCGTCACTTCGAAGGGATTCTCGCTCGAAAGGTCCGGGATGAAGTCGCCGTAGTGCGCATCGTCGTTGTCGCCGACCTTCGACTGGAGAGAGATCGGCTGCTGGGCCATGCGCCGGACGGCGCGCACCTGGTCCGGCGGCATGTCCATCTCCTGCGAGAGCTCCTGCTCGGTCGGCTCGCGGCCGAGCTTCTGGATCATGCGCTTCTGGACGCGCATGAGCTTGTTGATCGTCTCGATCATGTGGACGGGAATGCGGATCGTGCGCGCCTGGTCGGCGATTGCGCGCGTCGCCGCCTGGCGGATCCACCACGTCGCGTACGTCGAGAACTTGTAGCCGCGCTTGTACTCGAACTTCTCGACCGCCTTCATGAGGCCGGTGTTGCCCTCCTGGATGAGGTCAAGGAAGGAAAGCCCGCGGTTCATGTACTTCTTGACGATCGAGATGACGAGGCGGAGGTTCGCCTCGACCATCTTCGTGCGGGCGGCCTGCCCGGCCTTCAGGATCTTGCGCAGCTCGGAGAATGTCGAGACGAACTCCTCGCCCGGCATGCCGAAGAGCGCCTCCTTCTGGGCCATCGCCGCGCGCACCGTCTTCAGCTCCTCCTCGCGCCGCTTCGAGGGCCGCTGCTGCAGGAGCGCGGCCTGCTTCGCGACGAGCGCGCGATACGGCAAGTAGATGCGCTCGTCGGCGTCGGCGCACAGCGTCTCGAGTACCTTCTGCTTGTAGCTGAGGTCCTCAAAGCACTGGCGCAGGGCCTGACGCGCGTTCGCAAGGGACTTCTCCGCGCCACGGACGACCGTCGGCGAAGCGTTCTTCTGGGCGATGACCGAGAGATACTTCGCGCTCGCGTCGCGGAGACGCTTGTCGACGTCCTTGATCTCCTTGCGGAACTGCGGGATCAGCTCCATGTAGGCGTCGCGGTTGTCGTCGAACTTGTCCGTCACGATGCGGTCGAAGCGCTCGCACTGGCCCTCGAGCTTGTCGAGAATCGCCTCGTACATCTTCGGCACGAACAGGAAGCGGTTGAACATGTCGCGCGTCTTCGACTCCGCATCCTCGATGGTCGAGCAGAACTCGCGCTCCTGATCGCGGGTGAGAAGCTGCACCTGCCCCATCTGGTGCAGGTACATGCGGATCGGGTCCTCGATCATGTCGGACCGCTTCGTGTCGGTCGTCTTTGCGTTCTTCGCGTCGAGGTACTTCTTCACGTCCTCCTCGCGCAAGACCTGGACGCCGAGCGCCTCGAGGATCTTCAGGTACTTGTCGCTCTGGATCGCGTCAACGATGTTCGACGGCAGAATCTGGTTGAGCTCCTCGTAGGTGATGTAGCCGCCGTTCGCCTCGCTGCGGCGCTTCACGTCTTGAATGACGTCATTGAGCTCCGTTTCTCGAAGGATGGACATGCCCTCCATCGACGGCAGAACGGCATCGGCATCGGCGTCGGCCGCATCGTCAACGGCAACGGCCGGCATCGGCGGCAGGTCGTCGCCCGCGACTTCTTCGGCGTCGGCCTCGCTGCCCTTCGCCTCCGTGCGCTCGACCTCCGCCACCAGCGACTCCGTGTCCAGCGCGGCGGCGTCGGCCTCCTCGTCGGGCGGCAAGTCGTCGTCCGGCGCGTCCAGGTCCCCGTCAAACGACTCGCCGGACGCGTCCCGCCCCGCCGACTTCCGCGCAGAGACCTTCCCCGCCGATTTCGCCGCCGTGGCCTTCAAGCCCGGCTTCTTCAGTTTTGCCATAGTCACTCCAGTCTACAATTCACCCACTTGCACCTTGTCAAGCGTTCGTGCAATTATACCATATTTTCGTGCTTCTGTTGGGCAGGAACTCACACCGGCCGAAAAAAGGCGTCGGCAACGCGCGCCGGAAAACATGAAAGCCCACGGAAACCGTGGGCCTCTGACGCCATCGAAGGCTGGTGCTCGGGGCGGGACTCGAACCCGCAAGGATCTCTCCACATGCACCTCA
>ONTV01000017.1 GCA_900320855.1 uncultured Lentisphaerota bacterium | reverse complement strand
TACGGACGCGGCCCGCGCGAGAACTACGTCGACCGCAACTCCGGCTCGTTCCTCGGCCGCTGGAGGTCGACGGTCACGGAGCAGTTCGAGGCCTACGCGCGCCCGCAGGACAACGGCTACAGGACGGACGTCCGCTGGGTGCAGCTGACGGCGAGGGACGGCACGGGCGTGCGCTTCTCGGCGTCCGAGCCGCTGTTCGTGCAGGCGCTGCACTACGGGTGGGAGGACATGGAGTTCGCGCGGCACCGCAACGGCCAGCAGCGCTTCCGCGCGCCGCTCGTCGCGCGGCCGGAGGTCTGCCTGAACCTCGACGTGCGCCAGACGGGCCTCGGCGGCGCGAGCTGCGGGCCCGAGCCGATGAGGAAGTACGTCTTCCCGATCGAGCGGACGGCCTGGACGCTCCGGATGGAGCCGGCGACGAAGTGAAGGCGGGGCGTCTTCCGCCGCATCGGCTCGGACGACGTCGGGAATTGGGAAGCCGATGGCGCGAAGAAGAGTCAAGGTTTTTTGCACAACGAAAGGAATGCTGACATGGAAAGGAAGGCGGACATGGCAACAGGAACACGGTTTCAAAATTCGTTAGGTCGGATGGGCCACGCAGAACCGCGGGGCGCGCAGAGCGGCGGCAGCGTCAACAGGCGGAATTTCATGTTGGGCGCGGGTCTTGGCCTTGCGGCGGCGCTCGCATCGACGGCGGCGCAGGACGCGGAGGCGGCGGGCGCGAAGGGCGATTCGCGCTTCAACGTGAAGGACTTCGGCGCGGCGGGCGACGGCAAGACGCCCGACACCGCCGCTGTCCAGAAGGCGCTCGACGCGGCGGGCGCGGCGCAGGGGACGGTGTGGTTCCCCGCCGGGGTCTACCGCTGTCACGGCCTGAAGGTGCCGCCGCACGTCACGCTCCTCGCCGACCCGGCGTGGATCTTCCGCTGCGAGAAGGCGGGGGCCGTCCTCGAACTCGACGACCCGAGCGCCCGGTGCATGCTCGACGTGACGGGGGCGTTCGGCGTGCGCGTGCGCGGGCTCGTGCTGCGCGGCATCCGCAAGACGCCGCAGCCCGTCCACGGCATTCTCCTCGACAACACGGAGAAGTGGAGCAAGAAGGAGGACACGTTCGTCTTCGACGACATCAAGGTGATGGAGTTCTCCGGCCACGGCATCTACCTGAACCGCATCTGGCTCTTCATCATCCGCCACAGCCAGTGCATGGCGAACGGCGGCGACGGCATGCGCATCCGGGGGTGGGACGGCTTCGTGACGGACAACCAGTTCTCGGCGAACGGCGGCAACGGCTTCGGCTGCGAGGGCGTGGGCGCGACCGTCATGTTCACGGCGAACCGCGTGGAGTGGAACCGCGGCTACGGCCTCTCGCTCGTGGGCGGCGACGACTGGAACGTGACGGGCAACTCCTTCGACCGCAACTGGGGCGCGGGGCTTTGCGCGGTCGGCACCCAGGCCCTGACGGTGACGGGCAACGTCTTCCGCCGCTGCGGCAAGGATGCGAACCGGCTCGCGGAGGGCGAGCGTTCCTGCCAGGTGCGCCTGGAGGGCTGCCGGGGGCTCGCGATGACGGGCAACGCCTGCCGCGCGGGGCGCGACGACGGCGGCAAGGGCCTCTACACGCCGCAGGTCGGCTTCATCGTCAAGAACCTCGCCTACTCGGTCGTCTCGGGCAATGCGCTCCACCAGGGCTACATGCAGGAGAAGATCGTCGACCTCGGCGGTCACGGCGAGGAGTTCATCCTGAAGGACAACGTCGGCTGCCCGATGAAGGGCTGAATGGATAGGGGAATGCAAAGATGAGACGCTGACGAGACCGCTTCAGGGGGAGCGCACGGGCGAAGCCGCGGGCAAGGCGGGCGCGGCAAGCGGAGGGCAGTGCCGCGAAAGACCTCGGAGCGGACTGCTGCCCGTCGCGCGCCGTTCGTCCGCACCGACTGTCGCGCAGAGAGAGGATGGCCACGCCCCCTTGCCGTCAACTGCGGCTTTTAGGTATAATGTGTGGCATGAAACAGAAAACGAGACTGGCAGTTGCCCTTGCGGGGGCTTGGGCGCTTGGGTGCGCGATCGTGGCGAACGGAGAGCCGACGGCGGACGGTCTCCTGTCCTGGAAGGGCCGATCCGCCGTCTTCCTCGGCGACTCGATCACCGACAAGTGCCATGTCGGCTGCGAGACGAACTACTGGGGCTTTCTCGCCGCGCGCATGGGCTTCTCGGCGCACGTCTACGGCAAGAACGGCTGGCAGACGGACGGGATACCGAAACAGGTCGCCTGGGCCCATGACGAGCTGGGCGAGAATGTGGACGCCGTCTTCATGCTGATCGGCACGAACGACTACAACGCAGGGGTTCCGCTCGGCGAGGCGTATGTGCAGTCGACGGAAGCCGTGAACCGGAATGGACAGCTGGTCGAGCTGAAGAAGCGCGAGCCGTCGTTCGACACGGCGACGTTCTGCGGGCGCCTCAATGTCGCGCTGCGGACAATCAAGACGATGTTCCCCCAGGCGCAGGTCGTTGTGATGACGCCGCTCCATCGCGGGTTCGCCGAGTTCGGCCCCAAGAACGTCCAGCCGGACGAACGCTATGCGAACGTGCGGGGGCTTTTCATTGACGACTACGTGCGATGCGTCCGCGCGGCGGCCGCGATCTGGAGCTCGCCCGTCATCGACCTCTACGCCGAGGCGGGGCTGCTGCCGAACGAGCCGGCCTACGCCGCCTGCTTCGCGCGCGGCGGCAAGGGCGATTCGCTTCATCCGTCGACCGTCGGGCACGAACGCCTTGCGCGCGTCATCGCGGCGCGCCTTGCGTCGCTCCCGCCGACGTTCCGTCGTTGACGCGCCTCCGCAGAACCGGCTGATTTTCGGTACAATATGCGCTCGTCTCCGGGTGCCGGGGGCGCATGGGGCGCCCCGGCTGAGAGAAGACCGGTGACAACCCTGGGGACAGGCCCCGCAACCCCACCGCTCGACCCCCACCAATGAAATTAGGAAGAGCCTGTCGGCGCGGTCGAGAATGTAGCGGTTGCGTAGGGCGGCGGATGGATTGAAGCCGGTTTTGGTATACTATCGCGCGTGAAAACGTTTGTCTGTGGGCACCGCAATCCCGACGTGGATTCGGTCATGAGCGCGTATGCGCTCGCGGAACTTCGGCGACGCACGGGAACGCGCGACGTCGAGGCCATTTGCGCGGGCCTCCTCCCGGAGAAGGCCCGTTGGGTCTTTGACCACTTTGCGCTCAAGCCCTTGCGGGCGAAGCGCGACGTCTACGTGCGCGTCCGGGATCTCATGGACGCGACGCTGCCGATGATTGACGCGGCCCAGCCGCTGGTCGAGGCCCTGAAGATCCTGGAGGCGAGCGGCGAGTCGTCGCTGCCCGTGCGCGCGGCGGACGGCGCGTTCGCCGGGATGCTCTCGCCCGCGAAGCTCCTGTCGCTCTTCATCGCGAAGTCCGACCTCACGATGCCCGTCGGCGCGGCGCCGCTCCACCACTGTGCGCAGACGCTGACCGACACGGACCGCGTCCACGACATCCGCAAGGCCGTCCTGCGCAATCCGCACAACCACTTCCCGGTCGTGGACGAGCGGGGGCGTCTTCTCGGCACGCTGCTCAAGCGGGCGTTTGCGGAGGAGCCGCCGTTCCGCATGATCCTCGTGGACCACAACGAGACGGAGCAGGGGATTCCCGGGCTGGAGGAGATTCCCGTCGTCGAGGTCGTCGACCACCATCGCATGGCGTTCTCGGCGACGCGCGACCCGATCAAGTACACGGCGGACGCCGTCGGCTCGACGTGCACGCTCGTCGCGAAGATGTTTCGCGGCATGGGCGAGCGTCCGACGCGCGAGATTGCGGGCGTTCTGGTCGCGGGCATCGTGGCGGACACGCTCCTTTTCCAGTCGCCGACGACGACCGAGACCGACCGGGTGATGTGCGAGTGGCTTGAGCGGATCTGCGGCGAGCGGGCGGCGGCGATTTTCGAGGGGCTTGCGTCCGTCGCCTCGCCGCTCGCCTCGATGAGCGCGGAGGCCGCGCTTGCGAGCGACGCGAAGACGTATTCCGAACACGGCATGAAGTTCGTCCTCGCCCAGATTGAGGAGTCGAACCTCGCGGTCTTCCACCGGCACGCGGCGGCGCTTGCGGCGGCGATGGATGCGCGCGTCAAGGGCGAGGGCCTCGACTTCATGGCGCTCATGGTTACGGATCCGGTGCGCGGCAATTCCGAACTGCTCTTCAGCGGCGCGGATTCCGTCCGCCGCGCGTTGCCCTATCGCCTCGGCGAGAACGGGATCTGGCTTCTGCCGGGCGTCCTCTCGCGCAAGAAGCAGCTTCTGCCCGAGATCCTCGCCGCGCTTGCCTGAAGGCAGCCCGCGCGGGCGGGCGGAGCGGATATGGTATAATGTGCGCATGAAGAGAATCGGCATCATCGGCGCGGGGCGCTTCGGCATGTCGTTGGCGGAGTCGCTTTCGAACGCGGGGGCGGAGGTGATTCTCATTGACCGGAACCGCCCGGCGATGCAGCAGGCGGACGAGTTCGCGACGGCCCTGCAGGGCGACGCGACCCAGCCGCGCGTTCTGGAGGAGGCGGGCTTCGGCGAATGCGACGTCGTCGTCGTGGCAATCGGCTCGAACATGGAGGCGTCGATGATGGCGACGGCGAACTGCAAGGAACTGGGCGTGCCGAACGTCGTCGCGAAGGCGACGAGCGAACTGCACGGCAAGATCCTCCGCCGGATCGGGGCCGATTCGGTCGTCTACCCCGACCGCGACTCGGCGCACCGGCTCGCGCGCGCGATCGCGAACCACGACGTCGTCGATTTCCTGGAGGTCTCCGAAGGCTATTCGATCGCGGAGATCGACGTGCCCGACGGCGTGCGCGGCAAGACGCTCGCGGAGGCCGACCTGCGCCGCCGGACGGGCGTGACCGTGCTCTGCGTCCGCCGGGCGTCCGCCGACCCGCAGAAGCCGCGCACGGTCGTCTTCCCGCAGGCGAACGACGTGATCGAGCCGACCGACCGCCTCATCGTCTTCGGCGAGACGAAGAAGCTCGACGAGCTGTCCTGACGATGAGCCGGCTGGTCATTCGCGGGCGGAAGACGGTTTCCGGGACGCATCGCGTCTCGGGCAACAAGAACGCGGCGCTGCCGATGGTCGCGGCGGCGCTCCTGACGTCCGAGCCGGTCACGCTGCGGAACGTGCCCGCGATCGATGACGTGGCGCGGATGCTTGACGTCGCGCGGAGCTTCGGCGTCCGGGTCGCGCGTGACGCGGCGGCGGGCACCGTCACGCTCACGGCCGCGAAGCTGCGCTCGGCGCGCATCTCGCCGGAGCTGGCCGCGAAGATCCGCACGAGCTTCCTCTTCGCGGGGCCGCTCCTGGCGCGCCTGGGGCGGGCCTCGCTGCCGCCGCCCGGCGGCGACGCGATCGGGCATCGTCGGCTCGACACGCACTTCGCCGGGTTCAAGGCCCTCGGGGCGAAGGCGTCCGTCGGCAAGAAGTCGCTCGCGCTGCGGGGCTCCCTCAGGGGCGCGCGGATTCTCCTCGACGAGGCGTCCGTGACGGCGACGGAGAACATCCTCATGGCGGCCGTTCTCGCGAAGGGGCGGACGGAGATCCTCAACGCGGCGTGCGAGCCGCACGTCGTCGATCTCGCGAACCTGCTGAACGCGATGGGCGCGCACGTCACGGGCGCGGGCACGAACCGGCTTGTCGTCGAGGGCGTCGCGTCATTGCACGGCTGCGAGGCGACGGTTGGCTGCGACTACATCGAGGCGGGAAGCTACCTCGTCGCGGCGGCCGTGACCGGCGGCGAGCTGACGCTGACGGGCATCGAGCCGACGCCGTTCGAGGTGCTGGCGGGGCCGTTTGCGCGCTTCGGCGTGACGTGGACGATTGACGCGGCGGCGGGAACGCTCCGCTACGTGCCGCGCAAGCGGCTGCGGATGAAGTACGACCTTGGCGACGCGATTCCCTCGATTGCGGACGGAACCTGGCCGGCCTTTCCGTCCGACCTCCTGTCGATTCTCGTCGTCCTGGCCTCGCAGGCGCGCGGCACATGCCTTTTCTTCGAGAAGATGTTCGAGTCGCGCCTCTACTTCGTCGATCACCTGCGGCAGATGGGCGCGAAGATCGTGCCGTGCGACCCGCATCGCGTCGTCGTCACGGGGCCGTCGCCGCTCACGGGCGGAACCGTGACGTCGCCCGACATTCGCGCGGGCATCGCGCTCGTCATTGCCGCGCTCTGCGCGAAGGGCGAGACGACGATCCTGAACGCCGAGTCGATCGATCGCGGCTACGTCTCGGTCGAGCGCGCGCTCGGCGCGCTGGGCGCGGACATCGTGCGGAGGGAGTGAGGAGGACAAATGAAGATTCTGACGGCAGACGAGGCGGGGTTGGCGGCGGCGGCGGACGTGCTGTGCGCGGGGGGCGTCGCGGTCATTCCGACGGACACGGTCTATGGGCTGGCGGCGCATCCGAACCGTCCCGAGGCCGTTGCGCGTCTCTATTCGATCAAGGCGCGCGACGCGAAGAAGCCCATCGCGCTTCTGGCGGCGGATGCGGACGGCGCGGCGGCGTTCGTCGGCGCGGACGCCGCGCGCGTCGGCGCGAAGCACTGGCCGGGCGCGCTCACGGTCGTCGCGCAGGGCGAGGGCGTGCGCGTTCCCGCCCATGACTGGACGCGACGGCTTCTCGCGCGGTGCGGCGGCGCGCTGCGCGTGACGAGCGCGAACCTGTCGGGGCGACGCGCGGCGACGGCCGCCGAGGACGCGCTGCGGGCGGTCGGCCTCTCGGCCGACCTCGTCATCGACGACGGCGTCTCGCCGGGAGGAACGGCCTCGACGGTCGTCCGCGTCGAGGGCGGGCGGCTTGACGTCCTGCGCGAAGGCCCGGTGACGTTCCTGACGCTCGCAAGCGGGTCGCCGCGCCGGGCGAAGATCCTCGCGGCGCTCGGCGTCGATTTCGTCGTCGCGAAGAGCGACGCGGCGGAGGTGAGCATTCCGCACGATCCGGAGCGGACGGTGCGGGAGAACGCCCTCGCGAAGGGACGGGCGGTCGCGGCGGCGCACGTCCTGAGCGCCGACACGATCGTCTGGCTGGACGAACGGATTTACGGGAAGCCGCGCGACCTTGCGGAGGCGAAGGCGTTCCTGCACGAGCTGAGCGGGCGCGTCCACACGGTCTTCACGGGCGTCGCCTATGACGGCGATGTGCAGGTCGTCCGTTCCGACGTGACGTTCCGTGCGCTGTCGGACGCGCAGATCGACGCCTACGTCGCGCGCGTGAAGCCGACGGATCGCGCGGGGGCCTACGACATCGACGAATCGGGCGACCTGCTCGTCGCGTCCTACACGGGCAGCTACGAGAACATCATGGGCCTTCCGGTCGAGCCGCTGAGGGACTGGGGGATCGTTGCATGACGCTGCGGCTGAACGGCATCGAGGTCCTCTGCGTCATCGGGGAGCGCCCCGACGAGCGCACCCGTCTGCAGAAGCTGCGCGTGGACGTCGCGCTGGAGGTTCCGCCGCAGGCGTCCGAGACGGACGGCCTTGCGGACACGATCGACTACGCGGCGCTGGCGGACGGGATCCGCGCCGCGCTTGTCGCGGCGAAATGCCAGATGATCGAGCGCGCGGCGAAGGTCGCCTATGACGTCTGTTGCGCGGCCTGTGCCGCCGTGTCCGGCGCGCGGCCGCTGGGCGTGACGGTCACGAAGGCCGGCGTCCTGCCGGGGCTGGAGTCGGCGGCAATCTCGTATCCGTGACGAATGTGCTATAATACCCGCAGACTAAACGACAGGGGGTGCGGGTGATGCGCATCAACAAGAAGACGGGTTGTGTCTGGGCGGCGGGCGTGGCGGCGGCGCTGGGCCTCTGCCTGTGGGCGCGCGGCGGAAAGGCCGAAGCCGAGGCGTTGCGCCCCGTGCGCAGTACTGTCGTCTCGGCCGGCTACAAGATGCCCGACCTCGTGTTCGCGGGCATCGTCCAGGCCTCGACGTCGCGGACGCTCGTCTTCAAGCAGGCGGGCCGCATCCAGCGCATCGCCGTGGCGAAGGGGCAGGACGTGAAGAAGGGCGAGAAGCTCGCCTGGCTCGACCCGGTCGATTTCGTGGACGCGCTCTCGAAGGCCGAGGCCGCCGCGACGCGTGACCGCCTGAGCTACGCGCGCAAGAGCGACGCCCTCAAGAAGAAGGCCATTTCGCAGGAGGACGTCTCGCAGGCCGAGGCGCAGCTCAAGCAGAGCGAGGCGGCGCTCGAACTTGCGAAGCGCGCGCTGGAGGAGACTGTCCTCTATGCGCCGTTTGACGGAACGATCGCCGAGGTCCCCGCGACCGAGCTCGACATGGTGGGCGCGGCGAATCCGGTCGTGAAGATCCAGGACACGAGTTCGGTCAACATCGACGTCGGCGTCGCCGAGAAGTACATTCTCCGCCGCAGCCAGTTCGTTGACATCGAGACGGACGAGGGGCGCACGGTCTCCTTCGACGCCTTGCCCGGACAGTCGTTCCGCTGCGTCTTTAAGGAGTTCCAGGCGTCGGCCGACCGGAACAACCAGACGTTTGTCGCGACGTACACGATGAAGGCGCCGAAGGGTCTCCTGCTTCTGCCGGGAATGTCCGCGACGATCACGATTTCGGGGCGCACCTACGCGCAGAAGCAGCCGGACGCGGCGGAGGCGGCGCGCATGGCGGTCGTGCCCGAAGGCGCGCTCGGCGTCGCGGCGGACGGCTCGTTCTTCGTCTGGCGGCTGGAGCCGACGGCGGAGAAGGACGTCTGCACGGTGCGTCGGAATGCCGTCGCCGTCGTGCGGCGGACGGACGAGGGCGTTGTCGTCACAGGCCTTGCGCCCGGCGTGCGCATGGCGACGGCGGGCGTCGCCGTCCTGTCCGAGGGCGCGCGCGTCCGCTTGATGGACTAGCCACGCGCTCTTTGTCCTGACGCGAATGACCGCCCGCCGCGACGGCGCGGGGGCAAGTGGACAGAAGACGGCGGGTTGTGCTATAATACACAGACTTTTCACCAAGGAAGAGAGTTTCATGGCTATCGTATTAGGTCTGCCGAAAGGCAGTTTGCAGGAATCGACCTTCGCGCTGTTCAAGCGCGCGGGGTTCAACATCTCGTGCTCGAGCCGCAGCTACTACCCGTCGATTGACGACGAGGAGATCAAGTGCCGCCTCTTGCGTCCACAGGAGATGAGCCGCTACGTCGAGCTCGGCAAGATCGACGCGGGCATCTGCGGCTATGACTGGATCTACGAGAACGGCAGCGACGTCCAGGAGATTTGCGAGCTCAACTACTCGAAGGCGACGTCGAACCCGGTCCGCTGGGTGATTGCCGTGCCGAACGACTCGAAGATCAAGACGGTCAAGGATCTGCAGGGCAAGCGCATCTCGACCGAGGCGATGGGTCTCGTCAAGCGCTATCTCAAGAAGAACGGCGTCAAGGCCGACGTCGAGTTCAGCTGGGGCGCGACGGAGGTGAAGGCCCCCGAGCTCGTCGACGCGATCGTCGACTTGACGGAGACGGGCTCGTCGCTCCGCGCGAACAACCTGCGCATCGTCGACACGATCCTCACCTCGACGACGCGCTTCATCGCGAACAAGGCGTCGTGGAAGAACAAGGCGAAGCGCGCGAAGCTCGAGCAGCTCAAGATGCTCCTCGTCGGCGCGCTGGAGGCCCAGCGCCGCGTCCTCCTGAAGTGCAATGCGCCGGAGAAGACGCTCGCGAAGGTGGTGAAGGTCATGCCGGCCCTGCACGCGCCGACGGTGAACAAGCTCAACGACTCGGGCTGGTACGCCGTCGAGAGCGTCGTCGAGGAGCGCCAGGTGCGCGACCTCATCCCCGCGCTCAAGGCGAACGGGGCGACGGGCATCATCGAGCTGCCGCTCAACAAGATCATCTTCTGACAGGAAGAACAACCTCTCAATCCGAAACAAAGGAGAAACAAAAATGGGAAGCATCAAGAAGAAACGCCGCAAAAAAATGTCGAAGCACAAATACGACAAGCGCATGAAGGCGCAGCGCCATAAAACGAAATAATTTCCGGTAAGGCCGGATCCGTCACATCGGAGGACAAGATGGGTGAAGTAATCGGAGCGGGCGAGCTGCACAAGGGCGTGAAGCTCTTGATCGACGGCGAGCCGTGGGAGATCACGGAGTTCGACTTCTCGAAGCCGGGCAAGGGGCAGGCGATCTACAACTGCAAGCTGCGCAACATGATGACCGGCGGCGGCATGACCAAGAGCTACCGCTCGGGCGACAAGTTCGAGAAGCCGGAGCTTCTTCAGATGTCCGTCACGTATTCGTACGACGACGGTACGGCTTTCGTCTTCACGGACGAGAACTTCGAGGAGATCCGCGTCTCCTACGATGTCATGGGCGACAAGAAGTACTTCCTGATGGACGAGATGGAGGTCAAGGCCCTGTTCTTCAACGACAAGGTGATCGGCGTCGATCTCCCGCAGCTCGTCGAGCGCAAGGTGATCAAGGTCGAGCCGGGCGTGAAGGGCAACACGGCCTCGGGCAAGGTGACGAAGCCGGCGACCGTCGAAGGCGGCTACCAGCTCGCGGTGCCGCTCTTCATCAACGAGGGCGACGTCATCCGCATCAACACCGAGTCCGGCGAGTACAACGACCGCATGGCGACGAAGTGAACGCGGCGTCGCGTCGGCACGGCCGCGAAGAGGGCCGCCCCTCCTGAACAGGTGGGACGGCTCTCTTTGTTCAGACGACTTTATGGTATAATACCTTTCGCGATGAAACGACTTCTGACGATTCAGGACATTTCGTGCGTCGGCCAGTGCTCGACGACGGTCGCGCTGCCGCTCGTGAGCGCGTGCGGCGTCGAGTGCGCCGTCCTGCCGCCGGCGATTCTCTCGAACCACACGGCGGCCGGCTTTACGGGCTGGAGCTTCTGTGACCTCACGGCCGAGCTGCCGAAGGTCGAGGCGAAGTGGGTCGAGCAGAAGATCGCCTTCGACGCCTTCTACACGGGCTACGTCTGCGAAAGCCACATCGACCCGATCCTCTCCATCATGAAGACGTGCGCACGGCCGGGAGCCGTGCGCATTGTCGATCCGGCGATGGCCGACAACGGTGTCCTCTACGCGGGCTTCGCGGCGGACTTCCCCTCGAAGATGGCGCGGCTCGTCGCGGGGGCGGACTACGTTCTGCCGAACCTCACGGAGGCCGCGCTCCTCGCGGGCCGCGCGCCGAAGCTTGAGAGCTACACGAAAGCCGAGCTCGAGGACTTGATTGCCGCGCTCCACGCGCTGGGCGCGAAGAACGTCGTCCTGACGGGCGTGAGCTTCGAGCCGGGGCTGCTGGGCTCGGCCGTGTCCGACGGAAAGTCCGTCACGTACGACTTCAATCCGCGCCTCGCGCGCGCGATGCACGGCACGGGCGACGTCTTCGCGTCCGTCTTCGCCGGCGCCGTCCTGCGCGGCAAGTCAGCGCCCGACGCGGCGGCCCTTGCGGCGGACGTCGTCTGCGCCGCCATCGAGGCGACGGAGCCCGACCATTGGTACGGCGTCAGCTTCGAGAAGGTCATTCCCTTCCTCGTCTCGCGTCTTTAACTTGCTTTCGCTCGCCTCATCTGCTCTGACGCACTCACACCCCTCAAATTTTCGCCCTTCAAACTTGCGCCATCCTCAAACCCCTCAAATCCTCCAACCCCTTCTAACGAGCCTTCGCGATTTTTTGTCCCGCCCGTCCTGTCCGTCCCGTTTGTCCCATTCTCTCCCCAACCCCCAAAACCATGAAATTCCGCTTCTTTTTCGCTCTTCTTTCGGCGCTTGTCGCCGCCTCTGTCTTTGCCGTTGACTGGCGCAACCTCGACGAGGATCATCACCTCGCCGGGCGCAAGACGAGCCAGGGCTATCTGCGCGGCAAAGTCGTGCTGGTCGATCGCTGGGGCGTGCACTGTCCGCCCTGCCGCCGGCTCCTGCCGCGCCTGGAGGAGATCTGGCAGAGCTTCAAGACGAAGCCGTTCATCGTCCTGGGCGGGCACTGCAAGGGCTGGGGCGACGCGGCGGGCGTGAAGGCCCTCGCGGCGGAACATGGGCTCACCTATCCGATCTACGAGGACGCGGGACTGGCCGCGCTGGAGCCGCGCTTCGACGCGATTCCGTTCCTCTATGTCGTCGACGAGACGGGGAAGGTCGTCTACAAGGGCCATGACGAGCGGGCGGCGACGCAGGCGATCGTGACGGCGCTGACGGACATGGAGTCGCCGCGCAACGTGGCGCAGTGGAAGCGCTTCCTCGACTTCGAGGTCGAGTACCTGCCGGGCAAGGCGTACCTGCGCCTCGCCGAGTTCAAGAAGAAGTTTCCGGACGAGGCGAAGGCGTATGCCGCGAAGGAGCGGGCGATCCACGCGATTCCCGACGTGGGCAAGCTCGCCGAGCTCGTGGACTTCGCGCGCAAGGCGAAGGACATGCGGAAGTTCGGCGAGAAGCAGCAGGTTCAGCGCAAGCGCTACGAGCTGCTGGTGCGGGACGCGCTTGCGAGCGCGAAGTACAAGCCGCTCCTTGCGTCGGAGAACCCGTTCGTCGTCCAGGAGGCGAAGAATGCGCTCGCCGACCTCAAGTGGACGGCCGCGACATTCTGAGTATTGGACATGACCGAATTCAACAACATTGCCGAGATTCTCGCGCGCAACGCCCGCAAATGGCCGAACGACGTCGCGCTCGTCGAGATCAATCCGCAGGAGCTTGAGAACCACCACACGACGTGGCGCGAGTATTCGCTCATCGAGTCGTCGCCCATCGCGGCGTTCCGCAGCGAGATCACGTGGGCGGAGTTCGACGAGCAGGCAAACCGCTTCGCGAACTTCCTCCTCTCGCGCGGGTTCAAGAAGGGCGAGAAGGTCGCGATCCTGCTGATGAACTGCCTGGACTGGTTGCCGATCTACTTCGGCATCCTCCGCGCCGGGTGCATGGCCGTGCCGCTCAACTTCCGCTACACGGCCGAGGAGATCCGCTACTGCCTTGACCTCGCCGACGCGGACGCGCTCGTGTTCGGCCCGGCGTTCGTGGGCCGCGTCGAGGAAATCATCGACCGGATGCCGCGCGTGAAGGCGCGGCTTTATGTCGGCGACGACTGTCCAAGCTTTGCGGAGCCCTATCGTGGGCGCGTCGGGTTTTGCAGTGCGCGTCGCCCCGAGATCCCGATTGTCCCGGAGGATGACGCGGCGATCTACTTCTCGAGCGGCACGACGGGCTTCCCGAAGGCAATTGTCCTCCAGCACCGGTGCCTCCTGCATTCCTGCAAGGTCGAGCAGGCGCACCACGGGCAGACGCGCGACGACTGCTTCCTCTGCATCCCGCCGCTCTACCACACGGGCGCGAAGATGCACTGGTTCGGCTCGCTGCTCGCGGGCTGCCGCTCGGTGCTGCTCATGGGCGTGAGGCCGGAGTGGATTCTCCGCGCCGTGAGCGAGGAGCGCTGCACAATCGTCTGGCTTCTCGTGCCGTGGGCGCAGGACATCCTGGACGCGATCGAGCGCGGCGACGTGAAGCTTTCGGACTATCGCCTGGACCAGTGGCGGCTCATGCACATCGGCGCGCAGCCCGTGCCGCCCGCGCTCGTCCGCCGCTGGAAGGCGGTCTTCCCGCACCACGCCTACGACACGAACTACGGGCTTTCAGAATCAACGGGCCCCGGCGCCGTTCATCTGGGCGTCGAGAACGTCGATCACGTCGGCGCGATCGGCGTAGCCGGTTTTGGCTGGGAGACGAAGATCGTCGGGCCGGACGGCGTCACGCCCGTGAAGCCGGGCGAGGTCGGCGAGCTTGCGCTCAAGGGCCCCGGCCTCATGAAGGAGTACTACAAGAATCCGCAGGCGACGGCCGAGATCATGAAAGAGCCGGGCTGGCTCCTCACGGGCGACATGGCCGAGGAGAAGGGCGGCTTCGTCTATCTTGTCGACCGGGCGAAGGACGTCATCATCACGGGCGGCGAGAACCTCTACCCGGTGCAGATCGAGGACTTCATCCGCGCGAACCCGAAGGTGAAGGACGTCGCCGTGATCGGGTTGCCCGACGTGCGGCTGGGCGAGATCGCGGCGGCCATCGTCTCCGTCAAGGAGGGGATGACGCTGGACGAGAAGGAGTTCAACGACTTCTGCCTGGGGCTGCCGCGCTACAAGCGTCCGCGCAAGGTCATCTTCGCGGACGTGCCGCGCAATCCGACGGGGAAGATCGAGAAGCCGAAGCTGCGCAAGATGTACGGCGGTGCCGGCCTCGTCGCCCAGCAGAATGGGTTGGAGAAATAATCGAATGACCAAATGATCGAATGATTGAATGAGGAATGAGCAAGGCTTATGAGTGGTCGGATAATTGAGAGTCGGAGCGGATGGAAGATCCGTCGGATGAATGGGGGCGGGCGCACCGCCACGGAATCGGCTATTCTGCCATTCTACCACTCGCCCACTCGCCCATTCGCCCATTCGACCATTCGATCATTCGATTATTCGATTATTTAATTCACCTTTCCACCGTTAAACTCAACATTATGCACACCGTCCTGAACCATCCGCTCGTCACTCACCGCGTCACGCTCATGCGCGACCAGGCGACGCCCCCGAAACTCTTCCGCGAACTCGTCAACGAGCTGACGGAATTCCTCTCCTTCGAGGCCCTGAAGGACGTGAACCTGAAGGGCGTCGACGTCGTCACGCCCGTGGCGAAGGCGCGTGGCGCGCTCGTCGACGAGCGCATCGTCCTCGTGCCGATCCTGCGCGCGGGCATGGGCATGCTCGACGCGATGCTGCACGTCCTGCCCTACGCGAAGGTCGGTGTCCTCGGCATGCAGCGCAACGAGGAGACGGCCGAGCCGATCCCCTACTACGCGAAGGTTCCGCCGGCGAAGGGCGAGGAGCTCGCCATCGTGATCGATCCGATGCTCGCGACGGGCGGTTCGGCGTGCGATGCCGTCGCCCAGCTCAAGAAGCTCGGCTACAAGCGCATCAAGTGCCTCCATCTCATCTCGGCGCCGGAGGGCATCGCGAAGTTCGAGCGCGAGCATCCGGAAGTGCCGGTCTACGTCGCGGCGAAGGACGAGCGCCTCAACAGCCACTTCTACATCGTGCCGGGCCTCGGCGACGCGGGCGACCGCATCTTCGGGACGCTCTGACCGGCCACACGCTTTAACCACCGCCAACCCAAGGATCAACAATGCTCACGAAACTGTTCAAGCTCGACGAGAACAAGACTTCGGTGAAGACCGAGCTCGTCGCGGGCCTCACAACGTTCATGACGATGGCGTACATCCTCGCCGTGAACCCCAACATCCTCTCGATCGCGGGCATCCCGCGCGGCGGCGTCTTCGTCGCGACGTGCCTGGCGGCGTTCATCGGCACCGTTCTCATGGCCGCCCTCTCGAACTATCCGTTCGCGCTCGCGCCGGGCATGGGCCTCAACGCCTTCCTCGCCTTCGGCGTCTGCCTCGGCATGGGCTACAGCTGGCAGTTCGCGCTTCTTGCGGTGTTCGTGGAGGGCCTCGTCTTCCTCGCGCTCTCGCTGACGCCCGTCCGGGAGGCGATCTTCGACTGCATCCCGTTCACGCTCAAGAAGGCGGTGGCGGCCGGCATCGGCCTCTTCATCTGCTTCATCGCGCTGCAGACGGCGAAGATCATCGTCAACAACGACGCCGTGCTCGTCGGCCTCGTGAGCTTCAAGAACGTCGCGTTCCACACGCAGGGCATCTGCGCGCTCCTCGCGATCCTCGGCACGGTCCTCACGGGCGTCATGATGGCGCGCAACGTGAAGGGCGCGATCCTCTACGGCATCTTCCTGACGTGGGGCCTTGGCATGGCCGCGCAGGCGGCGGGCCTCTACGTGCCGGACGCGAAGGCGGGCTACTTCTCGCTCTATCCGGCCCTCTCGTTCAACGGCATCACGAAGTCCTTCTCCGAGTTCGGCCAGACCTGCTGCGCGCTCTTCGACCCGGCGGGCTGGGCGCACAAGGGCGACGCGAAGACGGGCTGGGCGCTCGTCAAGGGGCTCGACTTCTTCGTCGTCATGTTCGCGTTCTTCTTCGTCGATCTCTTTGACACGCTCGGCACGCTCATCGGCGTCTCGATGAAGGGCGGCTTCCTCACGAAGGAAGGCAAGCTCCCGCGCATTTCGGGCGCGCTCTGCGCGGACGCGATCGCGACCTCGGTCGGCGCGGTCTTCGGCACCTCGACGACGACGGCCTACGTCGAGTCCGCCTCGGGCGTGATGGTCGGCGGCAAGACGGGCCTCACCGCCGTCACGACGGCCGTCCTCTTCCTCGGCGCGCTCGTCCTCGCGCCGGTGTTCCTCGCGGTGCCGGGCTTCGCGACGGCCCCCGCGCTCATCATCGTCGGCTACCTCATGCTCTCCTCGGTCACCGAGATCGACTTCCGCGACGCGAGCGAGGCGGTTCCCGCGTTCCTGACGGTCGCGATCATGCCGTTCGCGTATTCGATTTCGGACGGCATCATGGCCGGCGTCATCTCCTACACGCTCATCAACCTCATCGCGGGCAAGGCGACGAAGATCCACTGGATCATGTACGTCCTCACCATCGTCTTCATCGCGAAGTACGCACTGATGTAAGAGGGCCGTGACGACACCCCCCGCGCAGCCGGGCGCCAGCGGCGCCATTGCCATCGTCGGCATGTCCTGCCGCTTTGCCGGCTGCGCGTCGCCGTCCGCCCTTTGGGAGTCGGTCATGGCGCGTCGCGTCCTGCTGACGCCGCCGGGGCCCGAGGCGGAACTGCCGATTGGGCAGAAGAACGTCTTTGCGCGCCCCTACCCGACGCGCCTCGGGCAGCTCGGCGATCTCTACGCCTGCGTGCCCGCGATGCAGAATTTCCCGCGTCAGGTGAACGCGGGCGAGAACCAGGACCTCTACTTCGCGACGCAGCTGGCGTTCGATGCGCTCGCCGACGCGGGAATGAAGCCGCACGCCAGTCCGTCCGTGCGGGGAACGGTCCGCTTCGGCTATGCGCCGCCGTTCAACGCCTCGACGGTCAACTGGCTGCAGCACACGTCCTTCCTCGACCAGACGCTGGACGTCGTGCGCCGCTTCTTCCCCCACGCGCCCGAAGAGGCGCTGGACGCCGTGCGCGCCAAGCTCGTCGAGTCGCTGCCGCCGCCGAACGCGGCGTCCTTCCTGATGGGCGCCGGCTACCGCCTCGTCTCGTGGATTGCGCGCGAATGCGGATTCGACGGGGCGGCGACGATGATGGACGCCGGCCTCGTCACGGGGGCGGCGACGCTGGCGAGCGCGTCGGACGACCTTCTGTCGGGGCGCGCGGACGTCGCGCTGGCGGGCGCGCTCACGCCGCCGCTGTCACGTGCCTATCTCGAAGGCCTTTCGGGGGAGACGACGTTCTCGACGCGCACGGAACTCCATCCCTTCGCCCAGGAGCAGGACGGGACGATTCCCGGCGAGGGCGGCGCGTTCTTCGTCCTGAAGCGTCGAGTGGACGCCCTGCGTGACCGCGACCGGATCTACGCGCTCGTGCGCGGCGTCGCGATCGGGCACAATCCCGCGCACGACCCCTCGGCCGTCTTTGCCGAGGCCGCCGCGCGCGCCGCCGTCCCCATTCGCTCCGTTGGGCTCGTCGAGGCGGACGGTTCGGGGCTTGCGGCGGCCGAGGCGCGCGAGCTGGACGCCCTGCATCGCCTCTGGGGCGTGCATCGTCCGGGGATGCCGCTGGTCGGCGTCGGCTCGGTGAAGGGCAACATCGGGCACACCTTGCGCGCGGCCATGGCGGCGGGGCTCGTGAAGACGGCGCTGGCGCTGCACAAGAAGGTCTTGCCGCCGCAAGTCCCCGCCGAGCATCCGGCCGACTCGATCTCGAATCTCGCGTCGAGCGCCTATCTGCTGGACGAGGCGCGCCCCTGGATTTCGGGCGACTCGGCGTCGCCCCGCCGCGCCGCCGTCCTCGGCGCCAACTTCGATCCCGTCGATCCGATCGGGACGGCCGCCACGACAGGACGCGCGGCCGCCATTCTGCTCGAAGAGGAACCGGAGGTCCGCGTATGACGGAGCTCGTGCTGGTGCGCGCGGCGGACGAGCCGACCCTGGTCGCCGAACTGGCGCGGCTGGTCGCCTTTCTCGACCGCGTGCCCGAAGTCGCGCTGGCGGATGTCGCCTACACCTGCTCGCGGGGAACGGGCCCCGCCGTGCTGGCGGTCATTGCGGACGACGTGCCGTCGCTTCGCGCTCGCCTCGCCTCCGCCCGCGATCGCCTGGGGGGCGGCACGGTGAAGCGCATCCGCGACAAGAGCGGCACGTACTATGCGCGGGAGCGTCTGCTCGGACCGGGCGGCGGCAAGCTGGCGTTCGTCTACCCGGGCGTGACGGGGTTCTATCCCGACATGATGCGCGACCTCGCGATCACCTATCCCGTCTGCCGTGCGGCGTTCGACGAGCTGGAGGAGGCCTTGAAGGACGACCCGTCGTTCACGCCCTCGTCGTTCGTCTTCCCGCCCGCGCCCTACTATCGGCATGACGCCGACATCTTCTCGTCCGGCGCCTATGCCGAGGCGCTTGTCGCGACCTACGCCGGCAGCGTGGCGCTGACGCGCCTCCTGAAGACGGTGGGGCTGGGGCCCGACGGCGTCGTCGGCCTCGCCGGCGGCGACCTCGCGGCGATGGTGGAGTCCGGCGCGGCGGGGGTCGACCTCGCGCGCCCGAAACGCATCCGCATCATCTCCGACATCTACCGGATCGTCCACAAGGCCGTCAATTCGGGCGGGTTGCCGAAGGTCGCGGTTCTCTCGGCGCTCGTGCGCCATCCCGACGAGGCGGCGGCGTTCGCGCAGGCGCTTCCCGAGGGGAAGGCGTTTCTCGCCGTCGATTTCTCGCCGCGCCAGAGGACCTTTGCCGTTGCGGAGGAATGGGCGGAGCCGGTCGCCGCCACCCTCGCCGCGTCGGGCGTGCGCGTGAAGCGGCTGGCGCTGGACCGCCCGTTCAACACGCCGCTGTGCGAGTCGCTGGTGCCCGTCGTCCGCAAGTTCGCCGACGTCTGGATGAAGCACGAGAGCGTCTGCGACGTCTATTCCTGTGCGACGGCGGCGCGAGTCCCGTCCGGCAAGCGCGCGGCCCGAAAGGACACGGCCGCGCGTTGGGCCTGCCCCGCGCGCTTCCGCGAGACGATTCGCCAGATGCTGGACGACGGCTATCGCGTCTTCCTCGAAGTCGGACCGCGCGGACTCCTGACGGCGGCCGTCGCCGACACGTTACGCGGCGAGGCCCATGCGGCCGTCGCGCTCAATTCCATCCACCGCAGCGGACGCCTTCAGCTGCTGCACGCCATCGGCCAGCTGGCCGCGCTCGGCGCAGGGGTTGATGTCGCGCCCGAGCTCGCGCGGCGCGGTGCGAAGGCCCTCGATCTGGATGCCGCCCTGTCGCTAGAGGTTCGCCGGGACTCCGAGATGAAGCTCTCGCGCGCCTTCCCGCGCCTGACGCTCCTCTCGGCCGAGACGCCGCTGTCGGGCGCGACTTTCCTGGCCGAGCCGAAGGGGCGCGGCGCGAAGGCGGCGGCGCGCGCGGCCGTCCTCGCCCAGAAGTCGCGCCGTCAGCGCCAGTTCGACTTCGGCGCGCTCAACCCGCTCGTCTCCGACGCCGACACGCTCGAATCGACGCCGGGCGTGTCCGTCGAGATCGCCAAGGAGTTCCGCCTTTCGGACGTGCCGTTCCTGGGGGACTTCGCGCTCGGCACGAGCCAGATGAGCTATTCGGATCCGAATCTCCGGGGGCTGGTGCCGCTCGTGCCGGCCGTCGGCGCCGAGCTGATGGCCGAGACGGCGCAGCTCGTGATGCCGAACCGCACGCTTCTGCGCGTCGAGGATCTCGTCTGTCGGCGCATGACGTCGTTCGAGAAGGGGCGCCTCCGGCTGACGGTCAAGGCCGAGCGCGTGCCGGCCGCGACGCCGCAGGAATCGGCGTTCAAGGTCCAGATCCGCGACGACCGTCCGAACGCGACGTTCACCTGGGCGGTGATGGAGGCGACCGTCGTCCTCGCGGCGGCGCTGCCGCCGTCGCGGCCCGTCTCGGTCGATCCGCTCTCGAAGCCGCGCAGCGTCCACTGGTCTGGGCGCGACGTCTATCCCGCGCGCCTGAGCTGCGGGCATCGTCTGCGCAACGTCACGTTCGTCGAGGCCTGGAGCGAGAACGGCATCGACTACGAGGTCGTCGTGCCGCCGCTCGCCGGCAACGTCGCGTTCACGCGCTTCCCGCTCTGGGCGCTCAATCCGCTCCTGCTTGAGTCGATCGTCAGCGGCTTTCCGCTTTGGCGCAGCCACGAGCGCTTCGCCGGTGCGTTTTCCTTCCCGTTCCGCGTCCGCCGCATTGCCTTGGGCGGCGCCGTGCCGAAGGAGGGCGACCGTCTGAAGTGCTACATGCGTCTGACGGGCGTGACGCCGCGCAGCCATCTCTGCGACATCACGGCGACGGACGGCAACGGACAGGAGCTCATTGCGGTCTCCGGTTGGGAGGAGCTGACCGAACGCGTGCCGATCGGCTACCGGTCGCTCATCCTCCAGCCGGCGACGACCTTCCTCACGGAGCCGCTGGGCGGCGACCTCGTCGGCAACCCCTCGACGGACGTCGCGACGGCCTTCGTGACGGACATCCCCTATCGCATCTTCGAGCGCAACGAGGAGCTGTGGCTCAAGACGCTCTCGCACGTCATCCTCGACGCCTCCGAGCGGCGCGAGTTCGCCGAAATGACGGGCTCGGCGTCGCGGCGGACGGAGTGGCTCTTTGGACGCGTCGCCGCGAAGGAGGCCGTCCGCCGCTTCCTGAAGGACTACTACCAGGCGCGGTGGAGCGATGCGGACGTCCGCATCTGGCCGGACGACTCCGGCAAGCCCCATGCGCTGGGCGCGTGGAACGACTACCTCAACACGCGGCTCGACATCGCCATCGCCCATACGGCGCAGTTCGTCGTCGCGATCGCGGCGGCGAATGCGCGCGTCGGCGTGGATGTCGAATCGACGGCGCGCGACCTCTCGGAGGAGTTCGCCGCTGGTGTCTTCACGCCGGAAGAGCTCGACCTCGCCGCGCAGGCGGCGAACGCCTCGCAGGCCGTCATCAAGTTCTGGTGCGCGAAGGAGGCCGTCTCCAAGGCGCTGGGAACGGGCATTCGCTATTCGCCGAAGGAGATGGTCGTGACGGGCTTTCTCGCCGACTCGGGCGCGCTCACGATGCGGCTCGAAGGGGCGTGGGCCGAGGCGTTCAAGGCGTTCAAGGGACGCGACATCGGCGTGACCGTGCGTACGGTTCGCGATCATGCGCTCGCGTCCTGCTTCATCCCGGCGACTTTGTTTAAGGAGTAAGTAGTAGGTAGTAAGGAGCAAGTGAGGAACAGGATGGAAGTTCGTCTTTTTTGTCGGAGCGTTCGGCCGTTGTCGGCCGTCCTTGTCTTTTGTCCTTCCTCTCTCTTTTGCGGACACGGTTGAGGCGGTTGTCTTCGACGCGAACGGACGGGAGCTTTTTGCGGAGGTCTGGCTTGTCGAGGGCGCGGCGCCGCCGACGCTCGGAACGCCGAGCGTCTATTCGGTTGGCGGCCTGAAGGTACGCTTCGGCGACCTTGAATGTGAACGCTCGGAACGCCGAGCGTCTATTCGGTTGGCGGCCTGAAGGTACGCTTCGGCGACCTTGAATGTGACTCTGCGGAGTGAAGTGGTACGGCGCAGGGAGTAGCCTTGGGGCCCCGATAGGGGGAGACGGGCGTTTCTGGAGTATAACGGGATTCGGGAGGATGGAAAGCGAAAAAGAATTCCGCACTGAATTCTCATTTTGTAGGGGCGCATCTGCGTCATTCACCGCACGCCACTCCCGGATGGGTGCGGCGAATCTTGCGCGGCCACCCTGCCTATGACTGGCTGCGCGCTGCGGCGAGCGCGCAGACGCCCGAATCGATGGAGGGCGCGTTCGACCGCGTCGTGCAGATGTACGACGGCTACCGGTTCGAGGAGAGCGCCCCGCGCGTCGTGAACTCCGTCTCGTTCGGGCGCTGTCTCTGCGAGCGGAAGTTCAAGGACTACTGGTACGCGACGGGGACGCCGACGTTCCTCGTGAACATGCCAAGGAACGCCCCGTGGACATCTCCGAGGTGGAAGGTCGCCGAGTCCGACCTCGGCACGTACGAGCCGTCGAATCCGTCGCTCGTGCCGCTCCTCTACCAGACGGGCTACCTGACGATCAAGAGGTTCGATCAGGTCGGTGAATCAGCCCAATTGAAGCCCAGGAATGGC
>ONTV01000072.1 GCA_900320855.1 uncultured Lentisphaerota bacterium | reverse complement strand
GAGGATGGCGACAGAGGGTCGGAGGGAGGCTTGCCGCGTCGAGGCCGGAGGCCGACTGTCGCACGAGAGCACGTTCGCGGGCCCGACGTGATTTCGACCACCACGGTAAAGGGCGCGCGTGAAGGCGCGCGCGTCGAAATCATGTCGGTGGGGTGCCCGCGAACTGCGGGTCGGGCGAGCAGGTCGGCGCAGGCCTCGATACAAACCGAATTGCGCGCAAGCGGTTCAACGGTTTAGAATCGCACCCCGGAAGGTCGCGGCTTCATATCGCTACTTGATTACCGATATGAAAAGATGATATACTATGCGCCGTTCGGCCGGAGAAGGCTTCGGGCGGACGCAAGACCAAAGGAAAGAAAACCATGGCAGACAATGCAGTGAACCCGGCGGCGGCGCCGGATGACGGAGTGGCGGAGTTCGAGGCGATGCTGGCGCGCGTGCGCGCGGCGCAGGAGAAGTTCTCGACGTACACGCAGGAGCAGGTGGACGCGATCTTCAAGGCGGCGGCCCTCGCGGCGAACCGCGCGCGCATCCCGCTCGCCAAGATGGCCGTCGAGGAGACGGGCATGGGCATCGTCGAGGACAAGGTGATCAAGAACCACTACGCGGCGGAGTACATCTACAACGCCTACAAGGCGACGAAGACCTGCGGCGTCATCGAGCGCGACGAGGCGATGGGCATCGAGAAGCTCGCCGAGCCGATCGGCGTCATCGGCGCGGTCATCCCGACCACGAACCCGACCTCGACGGCGATCTTCAAGACACTCCTCGCGCTGAAGACCCGCAACGGCATCGTCATCAGCCCGCATCCGCGCGCGAAGAACTGCACGATCGCGGCGGCGAAGATCGTCCTTGAGGCGGCCGTCGCGGCGGGCGCGCCGGAGGAGATCATCGCCTGGATCGCGCAGCCGTCGCTGCCGAAGACGAACCTCCTCATGAAGGAAGTCGACATCATCCTCGCGACGGGCGGCCCCGGCATGGTGAAGGCGGCCTACAGCTCGGGCACGCCGGCCGTCGGCGTCGGCGCGGGCAACGCGGCGGCGATCATCGACCCGTCGGCGGACATCATCAACGCCGTCAACTCGATCATCCACTCGAAGACCTTCGACAACGGCATGATCTGCGCGACCGAGCAGACGGTCATCGCCGACCAGGAGGTCTACGACCTCGTGAAGGACGAGTTCACGAAGCGCGGCTGCTACTTCCTGAACGAGAAGGAGAAGGACCTCATCCGCAAGACGATGCTCATCAACGGCGCGCTGAACGCGAAGATCGTCGGCCAGCGTCCCGTCACGATCGCGAAGATGGCGGGCTTCGAGGTGCCGGAGGACACGAAGGTCCTCATCGGCGAGGCGACCTCGACCGACACGAGCGAGGCGTTCGGCCACGAGAAGCTCACGACGATCCTCGGCATGTACAAGTCGAAGGACTTCGACGACGCGCTGAACATCGCGGAGGCGCTGCTCGTCAACAACGGCGGCCTCGGCCACACGTCCGTCCTCTGGATCGACGATCTCAACGAGAAGGCGAAGCTCGACAAGTTCGCGGACCGCATGAAGGCCTGCCGCCTCATCGTGAACTCGCCGTCGTCCCTCGGCGGCATCGGCGACATCTACAACTTCGCGCTCACGCCGTCGCTCACGCTCGGCTGCGGCAGCTGGGGCGGGAACTCCGTCTCGGAGAACGTCGGCGTCAAGCATCTCATCAACATCAAGACTATGGCCATTCGCAGGGAAAACATGCTGTGGTTCCGCGCGCCCGAGAAGGTGTACCAGAAGAAGGGGTGCCTCGCGGTGGCGCTCCGCGAGCTCGGCGAGGTGATGGGGAAGAAGAAGGCGTTCATCGTGACGGACAGCTTCCTCTACGCCAACGGCTACACGAAGCCGATCGAGAAGGCGCTCGAAAGGCAGAACATCATGTTCACGACGTTCTCGAACGTCGCGCCGGACCCGACGCTCGCCTGCGCGAAGGAAGGCGCGAAGCTCATGACGAGCTTCAAGCCGGACGTGATCATCGCCATCGGCGGCGGCTCGGCGATGGACGCCGCGAAGATCATGTGGGTCCTCTACGAGCACCCGGAGTGCGACTTCATGGACATGGCCATGCGCTTCATGGACATCCGCAAGCGCGTCTACACGTTCCCGAAGATGGGCGAGAAGGCCTACTTCATCGCCATCCCGACCTCGGCCGGCACGGGCTCCGAAGTGACGCCGTTCGCCGTCATCACCGACGAGAAGACGGGCGTGAAGTATCCGCTCGCGGACTACGAGCTCATGCCGAACATGGCGATCGTCGACGCCGACGTCCAGATGATGGCGCCCCCCGGCCTCACGAGCGCCTCGGGCATCGACGCCGTCTCGCACGCCCTTGAGGCCTACGCCTCGATGCTCGCGACGAGCTACACCGACGGCCTCGCGATCCAGGCCCTGAAGGACATCTTCGAGTACCTGCCGCAGTGCTATGACGCGGCGGTCGCGAAGACGGCGAACCCGAAGGCGCGCGAGAAGATGGCGAACGCCGCGACGATGGCCGGCATGGCCTTCGCGAACGCCTTCCTCGGCGTCATGCACTCGATGGCGCACAAGCTCGGCGCGTTCCACCACATCCCGCACGGCATCGCGAACGCGCTGATGATGGAGGAGGTGCTGCGCTTCAACGCCGACCCCGTGCCGCGCAAGATGGGCACCTTCCCGCAGTACGACCACCCGCACACGCTCGAGCGCTATCTCGAGATCGCGTCCGCGCTCGGCATCGAGGGCAAGACGAAGGGCGAGCAGTTCATGAACTTCATCAAGGCGATCCGCGCGCTCCAGAAGCGCATCGGCATCAAGCCGACGATCCGCGACTACGTGCCGAACGAGAAGGACTTCCTCGACCGCCTCGACGCGATGACCGAGCAGGCCTTCGACGACCAGTGCACGGGCGCGAATCCGCGCTATCCGCTGATGAAGGAAATCAAGCAGATGTACTTGAACGCCTACTACGGCAAGCATGACATCGTTTGAAAGGGAAAGGAAGCCGCGAAATGAAGAAAGCCGCTGAAAAGAAAGCTGTCGCTGCGAAGATGCCCGTCGCGAAGAAGGCCGGGCGTCCGGCGAAGAAGGACGCCGTCCTCCAGGAGCGCACCGACAAGGTGATCTGCCGCGACAAGGACACGGTCCTCAAGATCTTCGGGCCGAGCTACAAGGTCTCGCTCATCCTCAACGAGGCGATGAACGAGGCGCGCGCCGCCGAGACGGGCCTGCCCGTCGCGAAGGTGATCGAGGTGCTGAAGCTCCGCGACCACTGGTGCATCCGCCGCGAGTACATCGAGGGCGAGACGCTGGCGGACGTGATGGCGAAGGACAAGCGCAACCTCGCGAAGTACCTCAAGGAGTTCGTCGCGATCCAGTGCCAGATCTTCTCGAAGACGTCGGACCGCATGGGCAACCTCGCGGACAAGCTCGACAAGCAGATCTCGGCCTCGCCGGTCGAGAAGGTGACGCGCTACGACCTGCACATGAAGCTCCAGAGCTTCCCGCGCGGGACGGCGCTCTGCCACGGCGACTTCAACCCGACGAACGTGATCATCACGCCGAAGGGCGACTGGCGCGTCATCGACTGGAGCCACGTGCGCCTCGGCGACCCGTGCGCGGACGTCGCGCGGACGTATCTGCTGTTCTGGCTCTCCGGCCACGTGGCGGCGGCCGAGAAGTACATGGATCTCGCGTGCGAGGCCCTGAAGGTCCCGCTCCACGAGGTGCAGAAGTGGCTGCCGATCGTCGCGGCGGCCGAGGCGAGCCGCGAGCAGACGCCGAAGAACCGCGAGCTCCTCCTCCACTGGGCGAGCGTCGTCGACATTGAGTAGTCCAATCGGCGAAAGCCTTGGCTGAAGCCCTCGGAGCGCGCCGTCTGCGCAGGCTCCGGGGGCTTTCCCGTCTGTAACGTCCTCACGATGAGGCGCGCGGCGGCGTCTTGCGGACGCTCTCGCTCGTCGCGGACGGGCGCACCCCGTTTACGGCGGGGCGTGGATATGGTAGAATACACGCCTGTTTTTCTGCCTATGCTTCACGTCATTGCCACGCCCATCGGAAACCTCGGAGACCTCTCGCCACGCGCGGTGGAGGCCTTCCGCGTCTCGACTGTCCTTGCCTGCGAGGACACGCGCCGAACCTGGCAGCTCCTGACGCACATCGGCGTGCCGCGTCCGCCCGAGATGTTCTCCTATCGGCAGGGGAACGAGGAGCGCATCACGGCGAAGGTGCTGGCAGACCTTGCCGCCGGCAAGGAGGTCGCGCTTTGCTCCGACGGCGGCTATCCCGGCATCTCCGATCCCGGCTACCGCCTCATCCGGACTTGTGCGCAGCGGGGCGTCGCCTACGAGGTGATTCCCGGCGCGAGCGCGGTCAACGTCGCCTTGCTGATGAGCGGGCTTTCGACGTCGTCGTTCACGTTTCGCGGCTTTCCGCCGCGTGGGCCCGGCGCGCTGCGGAACTGGTTCCGTGAGGACGCGGACAAGGAGCACACGCTCGTCTGCTACGAGTCGCCGTTTCGGGTCGGCGCGACCCTTGCGGCGGCGCTGGAGGTCCTGGGCGACCGCGAGGCGGCCGTCTGCATCGAGCTGACGAAGCTACACGAGCGCGTCTCGCGCGGCTATCTTTCCGACCTTGCGGCCGAATACCGGACGGCGCAGGTGAAGGGCGAGGTCGCGCTTGTGATCGCCGGCAACAACCCGAAGTTCGCGCGTGGGCCAACTGGCGCGGAACCGGTTCCGTCTTGAACATCTGACCGTCAAACTCAAATCCAAATCCGTTATGCTTCTCGCAGACTCTCTCGTTCAGGGCTTCCTCGGCTCCAACCTCATGGGCCAGGCGCTCGTCGTCGTCCAGCTCCTCGGCTCCGTCGTCATGGTGGCGACGATCCTCGGCAAGTGGAAGGAACTCGGCTTCGTCGGCATGGCGACGCGGCGGTTCCTGCGCGACTTCGCGACGGGGCAGGACGTGCTGGAGTACTATCTCCAGCGGCGTCCCTCGGCCTCGACGGGCGTCGAGGGCATCTACAAGGAGACGTGCGAGCGGCTGCTGAAGCTCCTCTCGCCGGACGTGCGCTCGCTGCTCGTCGGGCGGCAGGGCGGCGACGCGGCGCTGACGGCGCGCGAGATCGAGCTCGTGCGCGGCACGTGCGAACACGTCCTCGACGAGGAGGAGCTGCGCGTCGAGCACGGCATGGGCGTCATCTCGACGGTCGTCGCGCTGGAGCCGATGCTCGGTCTTCTCGGCACGGTGTGGGGCGTGCTGGACGCCTTCGCCGAGATGGGCACGGCGGGCAGCGCGAACCTCGCGACGATCGCGCCGTCCATCTCTGCCGCGCTGGTGACGACGGTCGTCGGCCTCCTGATCGCGATTCCGGGCGTCATCGCGCACACGCGGCTCAACGCCTCGGTGCGCAACATCACGTCCGACATGGAGGGGTTTGCGGACGAGCTGATGGGCCGCATCGCGTGCGAGTTCCAGGGGAGGGGCGCGTAAGATGTCGCTGCGCAGACGCGCGCGCGCGCGGCGCGAGGGGGCGAAGGCGAACATCGACATGAATTCGCTCATCGACCTGACCTTCCTTCTGCTCGTCGTCTTCATCGTCACGCTGCCGACGCTGGAGCAGACGGTCCACATCGTCCTCCCGGTCGGCAAGACCGAGTCGCAGAAGGACGACAAGAAGAAGATCTGCTCGATCTCGATCGACAAGGACGGCAAGGTCTTCCTCGGCGAGGCGCCGACGACGCACGAGGCGCTGAAGGCGTCGCTCGAGCAGGCCGTCGCCGAAGACCCCGAGGTGAACGTCCTCATCCGCGGCGACGTCGATGCGGGCTACGGGCAGATCTACGAGATCGTCCGCATCGCGAAGAACTGCAACGTGAAGCATCTGGGGCTCGTCTCGAAGGAGAACTGAGGCGTGGAGCTCTGGCGGACAGAGGTGATCGAGGGACGGCGGCCGGAGGTCCTGTCGGGCCGTTCGTTCGCGCTTGCGCTTGCCCTGCACCTCGCCGCGTTCGCCGTCTTCTGGATCGTCGCCGCGTGCCACGGCCTCTTCGACAAGAAGGAGACGATCATCCCGATCGACCTCACGGTCGTCGTCAACGAGAATCTCGACGGCAAGGAAAACGAGCCGCCGCCGCTCGTGAACCCGACGCCCGAACCGCCTCCGCCGCCGAAGCCGAAGCCGCGTCCGAAGCCCGAGCCGAAGAAGCCCGATCCGCCGAAGGCGCTGGAGCAGATCGTCACGAACGTCGTGAAGGCGGTCGAGAAGAAGGACGAGAAGCGCGAGGAAAAGCCGAAGCCGCAGAAGAAGAAGCCGGAGCCAAAGAAGCCCGAACGGCCGAGGAAGACGGCGAAGGAGCTGCGCGAGGAGCGGATGAAGCGCATCCGCGACCGCATGAAGTCCGTCAACAAGAAGGTGACGATTGAGGTGAAGGACGCGAAGGCGAGCGGCGACGGGCGGACGGCGCGCCAGACGCTTTCGCAGGCGGAGATCAAGCGGCTTCTGAACGCGGGGTATCGTCCGGGCACGGAGAACCAGCTCGCGTCGAACGAGAAGCAGCGGTGCCTGTCGCTCATCCAGATGGCGATCGAGGACAAGTGGGAGGCGCTGTCGCCGAAGGTCGGCCGCAACGGCACGGTGCTGCTGTCCGTCCAGTTCAACTCGGCGGGCGGGCTCGTGAACGTGCGGCTCGCGAAGGGGTGCGGCGACGCGCTTTCCGACCAGGCGGCCCTGTCGGTCGCGCGGGCCGTCACGCGCATCCGGGGCCTGAGCGCCGAGTTCCTTGCCGAGTTCCGGCGCGAGCCGCTGACGATCCGCTACAACGTGCGGGGACGGTAGGCGGAAAGCGGGAAGGGAGTGCCCATGCTGCGAATCGACATCATCAGCGTCCAGCCCCGGATGTTCGCGGGTTTCCTGACGGAGTCCATCGTCGCGCGCGCCGTGCGCAAGGGCGCGTGTGCCGTGAACCTCGTTGACCTGCGCGACTTCGGCGAGGGGCGTTGGAAGAAGGTGGACGACAAGCCCTACGGCGGCGGGCCCGGCATGCTGATGAAATGCGGGCCCTGGTTCGACGCCGTGGCGCACTGCGTCGGCCCGGACGTGCCGGACTTGTCGGCGGACGCCTTTCGGGCGGTCGGCGTGCGGACGGTGATGACGGATCCGAAGGGGCTGACGTTCACGCAGCGCACGGCCGCTTCGCTGGCGGCGAATGCCGTGGACGGGGCCTTGCGCCAGCTCGTCTTCCTCTGCGGACACTACGAGGGCTTTGACGCGCGCGTCGAGACGCTGGCGACGGACCGACTCTCGCTCGGCGACTTCGTGTTGACGGGTGGCGAGCTGGCGGCGGCGGCGATGGCGGACGCGGTCGTGCGCCTCCTGCCGGGCGTCCTCGGCGGCGGCCCGGCGGCGACGGCGGCGGAGAGCTTTGGCGCGGAAGGGCTTCTCGAATGTCCGCAGTACACGCATCCGCCGGAGTTTCGCGGCCTGAAGGTTCCGGAAGTCCTCTTGTCAGGCGACCATCGGAAGATTGAGGCGTGGCGCGCGGCCGAGGCGCGTCGGCTCACGGAAGGCGTCCGCCCCGACCTGCTGGCCGCGTCCGCATCCCAAAATCCCGCCAAAAAAGTTGACATGTCTTTTGTGTTCGGGCACCCCAAAATGTGATATACTTCCCGTCGTCAACCACGGAGAGCAACGCACATGACGACGAAGGAGAGCCTGACAGAGATGCATGCCGAATCGGTACGGAGACGCCCCGCCGTCACCCCAGGGGGGGCAGCCCTTGCCCTCGTTCTCGGGCTGTCCATGGGAACGGCATGCGCCGAGTCGCTGACCTTCCTCGGCTCGTGCGCCCGCAGTCCGCTTGACTATCACGTCGGCGAGGAGATGACCTTCACGGTCACGCTCGTCGATCGGGAGGCCGCGAATCGTCCCGTGCCCGGGCGTCGTCTCGTCTGGACGCGCAAGGGCGACGACGGGCGCGTCGAGCAGGGCACGGCGACGAGCGACCGGCCGCTCGTCGTGAAGACGCGGTCGGACAGGCCCGGTTTCGTGCGCCTCACGGTCAATGTCCTCGACGCGCAGGGGAAGGAGGTGCGCGATCCCCAGAAGAACCGCGCGGTCGTCTGGGACGGCGGGGCCGGGGCGGACGTCTGGGACATCGCGCGCCAGCCGATTCCCGCCGACTTCGACGCTTTCTGGGACGCGCGTCTCGCGAAGCTGCGCGCCACCCCGGCCGAGGCGACGGTGACGCCGCTCGCCTCGCGTTCCGACAAGGTCTTCTTCGCGAAGTTCTCCGTGCCGATGGCGGAGGACGCGTCGTTTCCGGCGCAGGGGCTTGTCGCCTACCCGAAGGCCGCGAAGGACGCCACGTTGCCGATGGAAGTCGCGTTTGCGGGCTATGGGCGGCCGAATTCGACGACGCTCGACGAGAGTCAGGCGCTGAAGGGCGGCGGGCGGATCCTCCTCGCGTTCACCAGCCAGGGCGAGGACCCGTGCGGGGATGCGGCCTACTACGACAACTTCCGCACGAACATCTGCAAGGACTTCTGCTTCCGCAACAACGGTGGCGCGCCGGAGGAGACGGACTACGTCAAGATGCTCCTGCGCCATGCGCGCGCGCTCCAGTGGGCGAAGACGCTGCCGGCGTGGAACGGGCGCGACATCCTCACGCGCGGCGGGTCGATGGGCGGCTACCAGGCGCTGGGCGTCGCCGCGCTTGACCCGGACGTCTCGCGCGTCTCGGCCTTCATCCCGTGGTGCGCCGACCTGGCCGGGTGGAAGAACTTCGGCCGCCTCGGCGGCTGGGCGCCGGGCTGGACGCCCGCGCTCGACTATGTGTCGCTCGCCCACCTCGCGACGCGCGTGACGTGCCCGGTCACGATGATGATTGGCCTCGGCGACTACGTCTGCCCGCCGTCGGGCGAGGTCATCCTGTACGCGAACCTGCGCGGCCCGAAGAAGATGACCGTCAAGCAGAACATGGGGCACGGCTCCGCATACGGGCCGGACGTCGAGACGTTCGCCCTCTCGTCGGACGAGGGGACGGAGGTGCGCACGGTCTCGCTGGACGGCGCGTGGCGTTTCCGCAAGACGGCCGGCAAGGGCGCCGGCGGCTGGACGGACGTCACGGTGCCGCACGACTGGTCGATCGCCGGGCCGTTCAACCCGGACGAGTCCGGCTGGACGGGCAAGCTGCCGTGGAAGGGCGCGGGCGAATACGCGCGCACGTTCGCGCTTGCGGACGCGCAGATGCGCCGCCTGAAGGCGGGCGATGCGCGGGCCTACCTCGAGTTCGACGGCGTGATGGCGCGGCCGGAAGTCTTCCTGAACGGGCGCAGGGTCGGCGCGGGCGACTACGGCTATCTCGGCTTCGCGCTCGACGCGACGGACTTCCTCGCGCCCGGCACGAACCTCCTGCGCGTGACGGCGACGACGATGCGCCAGCGGTCGCGCTTCTACTGCGGCGGCGGGCTCTACCGCAGCGTGCGCCTCGTGATCCGCCCGAAGGAGCACGTCGTGCCGGGAACGCTCGCGGTCACGACGCCCGAAGTCTCGCCCGCGCGGGCGCGCGTCCGCGTCGCCTACGTCTCGTCGACGAAAGGACCGCAGACGAAGGAGTTCACGGTCGAGAGGCCGCGCCTCTGGGACGTGGACGACCCCCATCTCTACACGCTGGAGCTGCTCGGCGAGCGCTTCCGCTACGGCATCCGCACGGCGGCCTTCGACCCTGAACGCGGGTTCATCCTCAACGGCCGCCGCGTGCCGCTCAAGGGCGTCAACCTCCATGCGGACCTCGGCCCGGTCGGCATGGCCTTTGACCGCGACCTCGCGAAGCGCCAGCTGCGCACGATGCGGGACATGGGCGCGAACGCGATCCGCACGTCGCACAACTGCCCCGATCCGGCGTTTCTCGACCTCTGCGACGAGATGGGGTTCGTCGTGTGGGACGAGTGCTTCGACAAGTGGGAGGCGACAGCCGGGCGCCTGCCGGAGGAGAAGCTGGAGGACTACGTCTCGCAGGTCCTTGCGCGCTTCGTCCGCCGCGACCGCAACCATCCGTCCGTCGTCGTGTGGTCGATCGGCAACGAGATCTGGAAGGAGGGGCAGAAGGACGTCTGGAACTTCGGCGACTGGGGCGAGAGCGGCATGAACGCGGCGCGCTTCCGCCGGTTCCGAGACGCGGTGCGGGCGGAGGACGCGACGCGCCCCGTCGGCATCGGTTGCAACACGGCCGCGCGCGACCCGATGTACGCGGAGCTCGACCTCACCGGCTGGAACTACAAGGGGAGCTACCGGAAGAACCACGAGGCGTTCCCGACGAAGCCGGTCGTCTATTCCGAGTCCGCCTCGGCCGTCTCCGACGCGGGCTTCTACGGGCGCCTGCCGCAGGGGAAGACGGACTACGCGCGCGACACGCTGCAGGTCTCGTCCTACGACCACTGCGCGGCGCCGTGGAGCGACATCCCGGACGTCGAGTTCGCGCGGATGGCGCGCGACGCCTACTGCGCGGGCGAATTCGTCTGGACGGGCATCGACTACCTCGGCGAGCCGACGCCCATCGCCAACGGCCCGACGTTCGGCATCCGGACCAACGAGGCGGAGACGGCGCGCAGCTCCTACTTCGGCATCGTCGACCTCATCGGCGCGCCGAAGGACCGCTACTTCCTCTACCGCAGCCACTGGAACGCGAACGGGGAGACGGTGGCGATCTGCCCGTCGCACTGGAACTTCGCGGCGCCGACCCCGGTCTACGTCTACACGTCCGGCGATTCGGCCGAGCTGTTCCTGAACGGGCGCTCCCTCGGCGTCCGCCGGAAGGGCGACGCGCCCGAACGCACCGCCGCGCTCACGAACGCCTACTACGACGTCTGTGCGGACTACCGCCTGCGCTGGTTCGACGTGCCGGCCGTGCCGGGCGAACTGCGGGCGGTCGCGTCGCGGGCGGGGAAGGTGATCGGCGAGGCGACTGTCCGCACGGCGGGCGCGGCGGCCGCGATGCGGCTGAGGGCCTGTCCCCACAACGCGCCGGACGCCCGGACGCGCGTCTTCTTCGCCGAGGCGACGGACGCGCAGGGCGTCCTGGTGCCGGACGCGGCGATGCGCGTCGCCTTCGCGCTGTCGGGCGCGGGCGAGATCGTGTCCGTCGGGAACGCGAATCCGCGCGCCACGGAGTCGTTCAAGGCGACGGCCTCGCATCCGCTCCATTACGGGCGCGCGGCCGTCTACGTGCGGCGGACGGGGCCGGGGCGAATCGTCCTGCGGGCGGAGGCGCCGGGCCTGAAGGCCGCCGAAGTCGAATTCTGAGGAACACATAAGGTAAGGAAAAAGGAAATGCAGAAGAAGATGCTGGTCTTGCTCGTGGGGGCGCTTGGCGCCGCCCTGGGCGGGGGCGCGGCCGAGTCCGCCGCGCCGCGCGCGACGGGCGAATGGCTGGACACGGGGTGGAGGTTCTCCCGCTACCATGCGGTGCGGGAGCCGAGGGGCGCGGAGCGACCCGACTTCGACGCCTCGGGCTGGCGGACCGTGCGCCTGCCGCACGACTGGGGCGTGGAGTTCCCGTTCTCCGAGAAGGTCGAGGGCGTCCTGGGCCGCCTGCCTTACTTCGGCACGGGCTGGTACAAGCGCGACTTCACGGTGACGGACGAGCAGCGGCGCGGGCGCGTCTTCCTTGACTTCGGCGGCGCGATGTCGCTGACGACCGTCTACGTCAACGGGCGGAAGGTCGGCGAGCGTCCGTTTGGCTTCATCTCGTTCCGCGTGGACGCGACGGACGCGCTCGTGCCGGGCGCGCGGCAGCACGTGGCGGTGCGGATCGAGAACCGCCGGGGCAGCGGACGCTGGTATCACGGCGGCGGCCTCTACCGCCGCGTGCGGCTCACGTTCGCGCCGAAGGTCCACGTCGACACGTGGGGCGTGACCGTGCGCAGCACCGTGCGGGGCAGGGACGCCGAGGTGACGGCGGATGTGAAGGTCGCCGGCGGCGCGGGCACGGTCGCCTGCACCGTCTTCGACGGGGCGCGTCCCGTCGCGACGCTCACGGACGGGCGCGGCGTCATCCGCGACGTGCATCTCTGGGACGTGGACGATCCGCACCTCTATGTGCTGGAGGTGCGCGTGACCGCCGCCGACGGCGAGACGGACGTCTACCGCCAGCCGTTCGGCGTGCGGACGGTCGAGTTCCGTCCGAAGGAGGGGATGTTCCTCAACGGCCGCTACCTGAAGCTGCGCGGCGTCTGCCAGCATTCGGACACGGGCGCGCTCGGCACGGCCGCCTACGCGCGCGCCTTCGAGCGCCAGCTCGAGCTCCTGAAGGGCATGGGCGCGAACGCCGTCCGCACGTCGCACAACCCGCCGAGCGTCGAGATGCTGGACGCCTGCGACCGGCTCGGTCTCCTCGTGATGGACGAGGCGTTCGACATGTGGACGATCCGCAAGGGCGGGCCCAACGCCTACACGCGCTACTTCAACGACTGGTGGAAGACGGACCTCACGGACTTCATCCGCCGCGACCGCAACCACCCGTCCGTCGTGATGTGGTCGATCGGCAACGAGGTCGGCGAGCAGCGCAAGCCGGAGATCGGCCTCCCGGTCGCGTCGAACCTCGTCGCGACGTGCCATGCGGAGGACCCGACGCGCCCGACGACGATCGGCTGCGACGTCCGCGCGACGTGGACGAACGGCTATGTGCAGGTCGTGGACGTCTTCGGCGTCAACTACAAGGCCGACTACTACAAGGACTTCTACCGCCTCTTCCCCGACAAGGGCCTTGTCGCCACGGAGACGGAATCGCTGGTCTCGACGCGCGACGCCTACTACTTCCCGGAGGACGACGACTGGGGCTCCCTTGAACGGCCCAACTTCCGGGGCATGTACGACTTCCAGGTGTCGAGCTACGAGAAGTACACGCTCCGCCCCTCCAACACGGCGCCGGAGATCGAGTTCAAGGCGCAGAAGCAGTTCCCGCAGTGCTACGGGTGCTTCGTCTGGACGGGCTTCGACTACCTCGGCGAGCCGTCGCCCTACGAGGGCTACCGCTGGTACCACCGCGCCAGCTCGCCCGCGAAGCAGGCCGAGATGGACGCCTTCCGGGCGCAGTACGGCACGAACGCCTGTCCGGCGCGCAGTTCCTACTACGGCATCTTCGACCTGTGCGGGTTCCCGAAGGACCGTTACTGGAACTACCGCGCGGAATGGCGGCCGGACGTGCCGACGGCGCACATCCTGCCGCACTGGACGTGGCCGGGACGCGAAGGGCGCCTCACGCCCGTCCACGTCTACGCGAACGGCGACGAGGCGACGCTCTACGTCAACGGCAAGTCGCAGGGGCGGCGGCTGAAGGACGAGGCGCTGCGGTTCATGTGGAACAACGTCCGCTACGAGCCGGGCGAGGTGAAGGTCATCGTGATGAAGGACGGCAAGTTCTGGGCGAAGGCCGTGCGCCGGACGGCGGGGCCCGCCGCGCGGCTGGAGGCGGCCGCCGACCGCACGACGCTCAAGGGCCTTCAGGATCTCGCCTACGTGTCGCTCGCGTTGCGCGACCGACAGGGCACGGTCGTGCCGGAAGCCGACGTGGAGCTGACGTTCACGGCGTCCGGCGCGGTGGAGGTCATCGGCGTCTGCAACGGCGACCCGACGGACTGGACGGGCTTCCAGGCGGGGCGGCAGAAGACGTTCCACGGCCTCTGCCAGGCGGTGGTGCGCGTCCGCGAGGGCACGACGGGGCCCGGCGCGCTCGTCGCCACGGGCGGCGGCCTGTCCGCGAAGGTCGATTTCACGGTCCTGCCGGACGGGGAGGGCCTGAAAGAATGAGGGCGCGGCAGGCGTTGGGGCGCGGCCTGGCGCACGCGGGCGCCCTGCTCCTGACGGCCGCGCCGGCCGTCGCCGCCACGTGGCGGATCTCCGTGGAAGACCTGTCGCGGGGAACGCCGTCGGCGACGGGCACGAACGGCTTCGCGGTCTGCCGCCTGGAGCCGGCCGCCGGGCCGTCCGGCGGCGCGGCGCTGCATCTCAGGGACGACGTCGCCGGGCGCGTCAACAACGTGCTGACCTACCGTTTCGCGCCGGCGGCGGTCGCGCAGATGCGCGGACGGACGCTCGGCCTCTCGGCGAAGGTGCGGCAGGCCGCCGCCAGCTCGCCGTCGGACGTCGGCTTCTCGCTCGGCGCGTACGGCGCGAAGGGCGTCTCGCGCACGATCGGCACGGGAACGCGCGGCGCGACGCCGTGGCAGACGCTGCAGGTCAAGGTGCGCGTCCCCGCCGACGCGCGGCAGGTCGTCGTGAACCTCAACTGCGCGAACGGATGGGGCGGGACGGGCGAGGCCTGGTTCGCCGACCTCGTGCTGACGGACGACCCGGCCGACCGGCCGAAGATGGCCGTCGCCGACTTCCGCGCGTTCGACGAGTACGCCTATCCCGACTTTCCAAGAAAAGAGAGAAAACTCCGGCATTGCCTGAGTTTTCTCTCTTTTCGGTTAGTTTCGCTTCCGTTTTTCCACTACATCAGAG
>ONTV01000012.1 GCA_900320855.1 uncultured Lentisphaerota bacterium | reverse complement strand
GCCGTGTCCGTCCGCAAAGCGGCAGCGGACGTAGCGGCCGTAGCGCACGAGGCCGCCGCGCACGCCGTAGCAGTTCGTGATCACGCAGTCCGTCACGTAGAAGTTGGCGTAGTCGGCGCTGAACGACGTCACGCCGCCGGGCTGTGCGGCGAGGAGCGCGTCGCTCGCGCCGTAGGCGTCGCCGTTGTACCGCTGGGCGCTGTAGCCGTCGCGGATCGTGAAGCCGCGAATGACGGCGCCGCCCGACGCGGCCGCCTTCTCGAGGCGGATGCAGCGCACGGCGTTGGGGCCGCGCCCCTCATAGTCCTTGCCGTCGAGGGCGGAGTTCGGGTCTGGCGCACCGACGATGTGCGTATCGGCGGGGTCGCCGCTCGTCGCGGCGAGCGTCAGCGGCTTCGTGAGGAGGACACGCGCGCAGTTGTCGCTCCCCTCCGATGTCGCGCGCCCGCCGGTCGCGTAGACGCCAGGCTTCACCCAGATCGTGTCGCCGGCTGCTGCGGCGTCGATGGCGTCCTGGATGACCGTGTAGTCGCCGCCGCCTTGGGCATCGACCGTCCACTCACGCGCCGAGGCGGCGGACACGACTGCGCCCGCGAGGGCGCCGAGAACGAGTTTCTTCATGACTTGATGGCTCCTTATTCTTGTTCAGACGATCCTTGTTGCGCCGAATACGCCGAATACGCCGACAATTATAGCCCAACCGTCCCCGACCAACAACCCCTCAAAAATGGGGTATCAAAGGTTTGACGGAGGGTACAGTCGCGCCCCCTGGTTTCTTGCGCACGATTGCCGTATAATACACGCAAATACAACGGCAAAAGAGGCACATCAGCGATGGCGAACATGACAATCTCCGTAAACGAAAACGTCAAGCGCAACTTCGCGCAGTTCTGCGATGACGTCGGCCTCACCGCCTCGGCCGACCTGAACGTCTGCATGGTGACGATTGCGCGTGAACGGCGCATCCCCTTCGCCATCCAAGCCCCGACGCATCCCACCCGTGAGATCGTCGAACTGGAATCCGACATCGCGCGCTCCCGCCGCGAATTCGACGAAGGAAAAGGAATTCCAAATGACACTGTCTTTGACGAACTCCACAACGAACTGATGTCCCGCGTACAGGCGAGGGTTGCGCGATGACCGTCAAATGGATGTCTACGGACATTCGTTCCACGCGCGGCGGTTGAGCTGCCGACGCAAGAATCGCCAATCGGGCAGGCGCGCGTCCATGAGCGCACGGAAACGGGGACCGTGGTCGTGGACGGCGAAGTGCGTGTACTCGTGGACGACGACATACTCGATGAGAGAGCGCGGCGCATGCGCAAGCTCGGCATTGTAGGTGATGTACCGCCGACGCCAATGGCAACAGCCCCACAGGGACTTCACGCGACGGATCTTCCACGTGACGTCCGCCTCCCCCAGCCGCGCCGCCCAGGCCGCGTTCAGCTCACGCAACGTCTCGGCAAGCCGCGAGAGGTCGGCCTCCGTGAGTGGCGCGCGGACGATCGGCGGACGCGCGAGAATCTCGCCGCGCGCCTTCACCACCCATGTCCGCTTGTCCCAAAGGAACTGCTCACCCTGCGCCAGCGTCGCCCAGAATCGCGGAATCGCCAGCCGAACAGTACCGTCCGCGCGAATGCGGATGTTGATTCGCCGCGCGCGTACGCGGACGACCTCGACGGACACGCCGTCAACTTCGTTCAGGCCAACGCGAATCATGCCCACGCCATTTCCAAGGCACAGCAACCGTCTCAGCGGCAAGTTCTCCCATGCCGCTCATTATACCATAACACCAGCGGACCGGCGTAACATCGCGCGTTGGTCAAGCCACGGGTCTTACGCTTCCTGGACGCGTTTGCCGGTGATACGGACAGGTCTGGTTTCGGATAATCCAAGCCATGATCAACCGGACGGCTTTCGTCTGCAGAGAAGGCGAGAGCGGACGCCCCTGGGGAACCTGCCACCATTTAGCCATGCAGCCTCGGCAGCAGGTGGCGGTGGCGTGCATGGCCTTGAAGGCCGGATGCCCGTGCATCGGCGTTTGCCGTCCGTCATTCGGAGGAACGGCGGCCGCAAGCCTTTCCCGGACGAAGTCAGCCGCGTGGCGCTCGAAGGCGTTCACATCCCACTACGGCACAACGCCCAGAGAGTAATCGGATAGCCTGCCGCAGAGACAAGAGTGCGTTTGCTTCTGGACGGGGACGCGGACGGAATTTGATATAATGCGCGTTGTGAGGAAATTGAAGACAGATGAGGCCGACGACCTGTTTGCAACGTCGGGTACGCGACCGGATGCTGTGCACGGGCCTGGGCTGGCGGCGCCCGGGCCCGTCCGGCTGATTGATTCGCCGTTTGTCGCCGAGACGGCGGATTGGCTAGGCGGCAAGGCGAAGGAGCTCGGCGGTCTTCTCGCCGCCGAACGGGCCGTCGAATATGTGGCCGTGCTGCGGGCCTTCGCCGGTTTCCGCCGCAGCCATGAGCCCGAACCGCTCCACGAGGACATTGCCCGTGCCGTCTGCGGCGACACGCCCGACCCGTTTGCCGAGCTGACGCTCAAGAGCGATCTTCGCCAACTGAAGAATTGGGGACTCGTCACCGAGCGGATCGAGAAGGAGCGGCTACGCGGCTATCGCGACAACCGCCGCACGAAGTTCCGCTATCGGCTTTGCGAGGAGGCCGCCCAGTTCGTCGCGTGGCTGGACGAACGGCGGAGCCGTCCGCTGGATGCGGGCGGCGGCGACGTCACCGGCAATCTCCTGGACCTCCAGTGCTCGCTGCTGCACGAGCTGCGGCGCAAGCTCCGCGCGGCTGCGCCGACGGGGACGGACGCCGATACCGCCGGCGACGTCCTCTACCGCGTCGAGCAGCTACGTGTCTATGTCGACGCGACGGCGCGGACGCTGCAGGCGCTGAACCTGCGGCTTCTCTCGTTCGGCGCGGAGTCGTTTTCGGCGGACGAGGCGAAGCCCGTCGTCGACGAGCTCGCGCTTTTCCTGGAGCGCTTCGGACGGCGTTTCGGCGCCTTGCGCGAGGAGATCGTCCAAGACCTCGCGGAGCTGCGCCGCCCGAACCAGACGGCGCGCTGGTCGGCGTGCACGGACGTCCTTCGCGCCGAGGTGGCGAAGTTCCGCCACATCGCGTCCATGCGCATTCCCGACGCGACCGCGATCCTTGCCGACGCCGCCCGGTTCTATGCGTCCGACGGCACGCTCGTCGACCTGATGCGGCGCATCGTCGATTCGGCGCGCAAGGTCTGGGGCAGACTCAATGCAAAGCTGCGCGAACTCGAACGCCGCAACCATCGCCTCGAAGACCTTGGCGCGCGGCTTGGCGAGCTCGCGAAGGCAGGCGAGGACGCCGTCCCCTACGCATGGTTCGCGCGCCTGCTGGAGACGGCGGCGATGCGGGGTGACGCGCAGGTCCGCCCCGGCGGCGAGAAGTCGGTGCATCCGCTTCCGAAGGCGGCGGCGAAAGCCAAGGCGAACAGGGCCGTCACGTGGATCACGCCGCGAACGGTCGGCGAGAAGCCCGACGTCGCCTCCATCACCCAGAGGCGCGGCGAACGGCTGAAGGCGTGGCTCAAGGCGCGCGCAATCTATCCCGAGGGCGCGACGACGCAGCTCTCGGACCTTGTTCCGCAGGCGTTCGACGACTTTGCACATGTCGTCCGGCTGATTGAATACACGCGCCTTGGCCGCGGCGAGAAAGGCCGCCGCTATCTCGACGTCACCGCGCGGGAACTGGCCGAAGCGGCGACGCTGGGCGGCGTCGGATGCACGTTGACCTGCAACGATCTGGCCCTCACGAAGGCGCAAGGGGAATCCGAACATGAAGATTGAAGAACTGCTCGACCGAGGGGACCAGACCGCCGTCCTGGTCCAGGCCGCCTTGAACATCCTGATGGAGTCGCCGTACTTCTACAAGACGGACGACGAGCGCACCTTTCTCGTGGTGCAGCGCCATCGGCAGGCCTTTGCGGCGTTCTTCGACAAGTTCTTCGGCTGGACGCTCGTGATGGACGCGAAATGCGCGCGCCTCTACAAGCCGAAGTGGTACAACGAGGCGATCACGCCGCCGAACCGGGACATGTTCAGCTTCACCCGCCGAGACGAATGCCTCGGCTTCCTGCTCCTCCTGGAGTTCTTTGAACGCGAGGCCCGCGAGCAGGGCGTGGCGGCGGACGACCGCGACAACCTGCGCATCCGCTTCGGCGACTGGCTCGAATACGCGGCGGCGCGGTTCCGGGAGCTTCTGCCGGAGAAGCGCGAACTGTACGCGGACGAGAAGGTGCGGCAGGTCCTGCGCGGCCTCATGCCCGCGCTGGAGAAGTATCGCTTCCTGCGGAGGATCAGGCCGTCCGCCGACGCGTCGGTCAGCGAGGCGGAAACGATCTGGGAGTGCCTGCCGGCCCTCTGGCACTACCAGGCGGCGCAGCTCGTTGAGCCGATCTCGCCCCATTCGGAGGCGGCGAAGGCGCATGAGGAGGGCCTGGCATGAAGGTCTCGGACAACTACCGCATCACGGCCGTTCGCCTCGTGGAGTTCCACAATCTCGGCACCACGACCGTCGACATTCCCGAGGGCGGGCACCTCTTCCTGCTGGGCGACAACGGCTCCGGCAAGACGACGCTCCTCGACGCCATCCATCTCGTCCTCTCCGCCGGGCGCGACATGGAGTTCAACTCGGCCGCGCGCGTCGCGGGGGCGAAGGACGCCGGCGGGCGCACGATCCAGGGCGTCGTCCTGCGCTACAACGCCGTGACGGGGCGCACGGCGCGCGAGACGGGCCTCACCTACGCCGCCGTCGAGATGCGGTCGACGGCGGACGCGGCCAAGGTCGTCTCGCTGGCCGTCGGGCTTTCTGCGGAAGGGTTGGACGTCGCCTACCAGATCTGGGGCGGCATGGCGTCCGTCCCCGTCCGCGCCTTGCCGCTCGCGGTCGAGGACGGCGGCCGCCTTCGCGCCGCGACGCAGGCCGAGTTCAAGCGCGCGCTGACGGGCGGAAGCCTTGTCGGCGGCAAGTACTTCGGGCATATCGGCGACTATCGGGAGGCTGTCGCCAGGCGTCTCTTCGGCGGCGAATCGAAGTATGCGGACGTCTGCAAGCTCCTGCGGACGGGCAAGGCCTACCGCGAGATCGCCGCGCGCGCGACGAACTACGACGACCTCTTCCGCCAGCTCCTGGAAGACCCGGAGCGCGAGACGTTCGAGCCGTTGCTGCGGGGCCTGCGCGAGCTGGAGGAGAGCAAGGCCCGCCTCGACCAGATCGACGAGCGCGCCCGCTACCTCGCGGATCTCAGGCGACAGCGCGACAGGCTGGCGGACGCGCGGCTCGGAACGTCCGTCATCGCGTGGGCCGAGGCGGAGCAGGCGCGCGTCCGTGCGGCAACGGAAGCCGAGCGGATAAAGGGCGCCGAAGCGGCGGGCGAGGCGGAATCGAAGGCTCTCGAATCGTCTGCGCAGGCGGCGAGGGCCGAGACGGAACGCGCGCGCGAACGGCTCGACGATCTCCGGCAAAAGGACGCGACGGGGCTTCTCGGCCGCGAGAAGTCCGTCATGGCACGCCTGGCCGAATGTCGCCGCCGCGCCGACGAGGAAGCCTCGCGCCTTTCAGAAGAGACGTCCCGTGTGCGCAGGGCGGCAAAGGTGCGCGCGCAGGCCGCGTCCGCGTGTGCAGATGCCCTGCGGCGCGCGGGAGAGGCGGTCCAGAAGGCCGGCCGCGAAGCGGAGCTTTCGTGCGGCGAGCTTTCGGACGCCCTGTCCGCGGCGGACCCCCTGCACAAGACGGCCGCGTGTGCGCCGGCGTTTGCGGCCCTTGGCCCGACGCTCGGTCAGGCTCGTGACGAGCGGATGACGCGAAGCTACGAGGCGCGGCAACGCGCCACGGATGCGGCGACGGCGGTGGAGGCGGCCGAGGCGGTCTGCGAACGGCTGCGGACGCGCAAGGAGAACGTCCCCGAGATGCCCGGCTTCGCGGACCTCCAGGCGACACTCCGGCAGAACATGCTGTCGGCGCGGAGCGTATATGAGCTTCTGGAGCCGGCGCCGGGCTGTGACGCGCGGCATCTCGCCTTGCTGGAGCAGCTCGCGGGCGAGGCATTCCTGGCGACGCTTGTGACGGACGAGAAGGAGGCGGATCGCGTCCGCCGTCTCGCATGGCAAGAAGGAGCGTCCCTTGCCGTCGCCGTGCGCGAAGAAGCGGGCGGGGACGTCACGACGCTCACGCCGTGGCTCGGGGCCTTCATTTCGTTTGAAGCGTCCGATCCGGCGGCCGTCAGGCTGCTCGCGCGGCAACTGGCGTCCAGCGGCGCGCCGCAGGACGGGACGTTCTTGTCCGTCAAGACATGGGCGTTCCGCGACCGTGCGGCGCCGCTGCCGAACGGGCGGCCCCGACTCATCGGACGCAAGGCGCGCGCGGCTGAACTGGCGCGGCAGCAGCGCGAAGCCGAGGAGCGTCTGGCGGCTGCGCGGCGTGCGCAGAAGGCGGCGGAGAGGGATTTGCAGTCCGCCGAGGCGTCCGAACGCGCCGTTCGCAGCCTGATGGCCGTCGTCGAGACGGCGCGGAACGAGATTCGCGAGGCCTCCGAGAACGTGCGACGGGCGCGGGAGCGGGAGGCGGCGCAGGAGGCTTTGCGGACGCGGACGCAAGCCGTCGCCGAGGAACGCGCGCGGGAGGTGGCGGACGTCCAGGAGGAGTTGGACGACCTTCGGCTCAAGATGCGGGCCGAGGGCGTCGACGCATCGCTGGAGAAACGAATCGCGGCGGCGGAAAAGGCCCTTCGGCAGAAGGATGAGGCCGTGCAGAAAATCCAGCAGCAGATCGGCGAGACGCGCGGACGGCTGGAGGCGTTGACGAAGACGCGCAAGGCGCGGGAGGCGGACGCGGCATCCGCACGGGCGCGGGTCGAGACGGCGGCGGCTGCGTTTGCGGGTCGCCGGCTGGAAGGCGAGACGGTCGCGGCGTGTGCCGCGCGGCTTTGCCCCGCCTGTGTACACGCGACGGACTTCGCGGCCCTGCGCGAGAAGTGCGTTGGAGACGCGCGCGTGGCCGAGGCGGAGATCGGGCGGATGATTCGCGCGCAGAAGGGCGAAGAGTATTCGTTTTCCTTCGATGCGGAGTCGAACCGGCTCGCGGATCGGCGCGGAAGCGGGCTCGACGAGGTCCTGACGGATGAGACGCGGCGACTCGACGAGCTGAAGGGGGCCATCAACCAGAAGAGCCGCGAGGTCTTCGAGCGCATCTTCATGGGCGAAGTGATGAACCGGCTCTATCGCGACCTCCTGCAGATCGAGGACCTCGCGAGGCGAGTCCAGAGGCAGCTGGCGGGACGGCGTTTCGGATCGAACCGCTATGCGTTCGAGCTGACGCCCGTTCCCGCCTATGAGGGATTCGTCAGGCAGATCCGCAACGTGAACCGCCTCGGTTCGGGAGAGGAGAAGGACGAGCTGCGCATGACGCTGGAGGAGCACCGCGACGAGATCCTCAATGCCGAGGTCGACCAGCTGCCCCAGATCCTCGACTATCGGCGGTGGTTCAGCTTCCAGCTCAAGGTGCTGACGGAGAACGAGGAGGGGCGCGTCATCGACCGGAAGGTCAAGAGCCTCGGCTCGGGCGGCGAACAGGCCGTGCCGAACTACCTGCTCATCCTCGCGGTGGCGGAGTTCCTCTACCATGGCGGCGAGCGCACCGACCCGCCAAAGTGCGCGCCGCTGCTCTTTGACGAGGCGTTCTACGGCATCGACGCGGCCCGGCGGGATCAGCTGCTCGCCTTTGCCGACGCCCTCGGCCTTCAGCTGTTCGTCTCCTCGCCCGACCAGGACGGCGTCAAACGCGAGATCCGCCATTCGGTGTCGCTCATCGTCGTCAAGGACGAGAACCTCGACGTGCACCTGAGCCCGATCGTCTGGCGAAACGTCGCCACGCAGGGCGGCCTTTTCGACGCGCCGACGGATTCGGGCGTCGGCATGAGGGTGCTGGCGGAGAGCGACTGATTTGAAAGGAGGCAACAGGGTGGTTGAGAAAAACAAAGGCGCAAGCCTGTCGCGGAACGAATCGGCTTTCTATGCGCAGGTGCGTGAGGTCATCGTCGAAGCGCGACGGTATGTACACAAGACGGCGAACGTCGCGATGGTCAAGGCGTACTGGCTTGTCGGCAAGATGATTGTCGAGAAACAGGGCGGCGCAGCGAAGGCGGCGTATGGCGACGGACTCATCGACGCATTGGCTGAAAGGCTGACGGCCGAGTTCGGCGCGGGGTTTACGCGTGTGAATCTCTTTGCCATGCGAAAGTTCTATCTTTCGTTTTCAAAAGTTCAGACACTGTGTGAACAATTGAGCTGGAGCCACTATCGGTTGCTTATCACGGTCGAAAACGAGGAGGCTCGGCAGTATTACGCCGAAGAATGCCGCAAGTCGCTGTGGAGCGTGCGCGAGCTCCAGCGGCAGATCGACTCGTTCTACTTCGAGCGGCTTCTTGAGAACCGCGCAAAACGCGGCAAGAAGACGCCTGTCCATGCGCTTGTGCCGAAGAAAGAGACGGCTCCCGAACAGGTGTTGCGCGATCCGCTCGTCTTGGAGTTCTTGGGGTTGAGCGAGAACGTGGCGTTTCTGGAGAAGGACTTGGAGCGGCTGCTCATTACGCATCTTCAGAAATTCCTGTTGGAACTCGGACGCGGCTTCTCGTTCGTCGAACGGCAAAAGCGGCTGACGCTGGATGGCGAGCATTACCATGTCGATCTCGTTTTCTACAACTACATCTTGAAGTGCTTCGTCCTCGTCGATCTCAAGACGGATCGTCTCACCCACGCCGATCTCGGGCAGATGCAGATGTACGTGAACTACTACGAGCGCGAGCTGACGAATCCCGGCGACAATCCGCCCATTGGCATTGTCCTCTGCACAGACAAGGGTTCGGATCTCGTCCGCTACACGTTGCCGCTTAACGAGAAGCGGATCTTTGCCGCGAAGTACAAGCTTGTCTTGCCCACCGAAGAACAGCTCCTTGCCGAGATACGCCGCGAGCAAGTGGCTCTCGAAGAGGCGACGCTGGGTGGACAGGTGAAAAGAAGCAGAAGGGAATGCTTCAAATGAATGCATTGCTCCGTCCGTTCCTGAGCCGGATGGCGAAGCGGGCGTTGCAGGGGCAGCCCTTGCCCGCGCGTTTTACGGTGCGCGGTCTGGACTATGCGGCGCAGGGTGCGCTGGAAGGCCTCTTGGGGGCGCCCTTGGCGCGGAAGGCGGACGGCACGGTCACGGGGACGCTTCCGCCGCGTTGGCGTGAACCATCGGCCTGGCAAACGGTCATCTCCGCCTTGGGGCTGGCACGAGAAGACGCGGCGGACTCGACCGAGACGTTCCTGACGCGCCTCGCCTGGCGTGCGCCGGAGGCGCGGACGTTGATTGGCGTCGTGCAGACGATGCCGGAGGTGATGCGGTTCGTGCGGAACTCTGCCCACCGCGACTCGTGGAAGCGTTTGCTTCTGGGCGTGTTCAAGCATGTGCGCGCGGGTGTCGGCGAGGAGAAGACCCTTTCGCAGCTCGGCTCCGACTGGCTCAACGACAGCAAGGCCCTGCGGACAGGCCCCCTGCGGCGACAGCTCGCGTTGATGCTGTCGGGCCTGGAGGGCCGCGACGTCGACGAGCGGACGCTCTTCGAGACGTACGGCATCATTGAGAACCCCTACACGAGCTTCGTCACGTTCTTCGCGCCGCTCGTCCTGATGACGGATGCGGGCGAGACGCTCGACTTCCCCATGCGTCTCTTCAAGGCGGGACAGGCGACAACGCTTTCAGGCGAGACGGTGGCGCACGTCCGGGCGGTCGAATGGCGGGATGGCGAGCCGTTCCTCGTCACGAGCGAGAACGCCGCGCCATTTGCACGCCTGGTGGCGGCGAGGCGGCCCGCGCTTTACACAGAGGGCTATCCGAACGGCGCCGTCCAGCGGTTCCTGCGGACGCTCGGGGACGCCGGCGTGGAAGCGGAGCATGCGGGCGACGCCGACCTTGACGGCTTCCGCATCGCCGACATGGTGGGGCGCCGGCTGCCGCTTCGCCGCGTCGTCGCGGCCGAGATCGTCCGCAATCCCGGAGAAATCGCCGGCATCCCGCTTACGGCGGCGCAGGCGGCGCGTGCCCGTCATGTTCTCGAAACGTCCCCGCAGATGCCCCATGCCAAGGAGATCGCCCTCCTGCTCACGCGCGACTGTTGGTACGAGCAGGAGGCGTTCCCACTCTGAAGCTGCCGTTTCTTCTTGAGCCGAACGGATGCGCGGACATCTTGGTATACTCGTCGCAGACTATGAACTGGAAAGTCCTATCAAGCAAACACATCCTGACCAGACCGTGGATGACCGTGCGGGTCGATGAGGTCGAGCTGCCAAGCAATGAACAAGAAGGAGATCGGTTTGGCCCTTGCGGCGCGTCGGAACGAGCTGCGCATCACGTAGGCACGGCTTGCTCGCGTGAGCGGCGTGTCCGTGCATACGCTCTCCAATCTGGAGACGGGTGTGGGGAACATCACGCTTGACACGCTCCTGAAGGTCGTCACGACACTGGGCTTCAAGGTGAGGGTGGGCGTATGAGGCTCGGAACGGTCACTGACGAGCGCCTACGGCGCGATTGGAGCCGTCTATGTTACGCCTTGACTTCTCACTTGCCGACCTCAGCCTTTCCGCCTCTTGGTGCAAACCCATATGATGGACAACAGAGACATTGATCACGAGATTGGGCGCATTGTGGCCGGCTTGATTGGCCTGCTTCTTCTGGCGTTCATCGGCTTCCGCCTCTGGAACTGGTGGGCGGGTGTGAGCCCTTACGAGACGTTTTGGGGCGCGATTGCCGGACGCCCGCTTATCCAAGGGCGGGCGGGCTGGGACTTTGGCTTTTGGGAGCTGTACCCAGACGGACAACTGGCCGGCATGGCCATGAGCATCGTTGTCTTGTCGGTTCTGAGCGGCGCAATCTTGAATCACCGTTCGTTCTATTGGGTCGCCGTCTGCGTGGCCGCGAGTGGCTATCTCGTCAATGCGTATCTCTTCCTGAAACTCATGGCGACGTACTGATGGGGACGGACGGCATAGACTGGGTCTTCGATGCGGCCCGCGAAGGGACGTTCCCAGAGGGCGGAGGCTCGTGGTGGCGGTTAGCTCTCAAGTATTGGGTGCTTGAGGCTGACCTCTAATCTCGAATTTATTGTAATTCTGCGGACGGCGAAACCTTTGAACCTTGGCCGCACACTGGGCCGAGAGGAGGATTGTGAAAGCGCGCCGTTCCTTTTCCGCGCCTGGCGGCGAGGTCTTCATCAAAGTGGGCGCGGAAAGAATGGAGAAACGTCAATGGTAATGGTACGTGATTGGAGCACTCATTGGACTCGCACGAATTCATGTCGTCACACGAAACTGCTCGCCGCGCTGGCGGTCATGGCGTTGGCGGGGTTCGCGCAGGCGGCATCCATCGACTGGAAATCCCAAGGCTATTTGTGGGATGTGGAGAACAACAAGAAAGCTGAGACGATTTCGGGGGGCGGAATCTACCTTTGTCTGGTCATGACGGCTGACGATGGTACGGAAAGTTACGAGTTCTTGACCCATGGCAATGTGGTGACTTCGGGCTATACTACAGACATTGGCAAGGTGGGGAGTTTCTACTCGTACACGCTTCGGAGTGATATCAAGGACGGCGACGTACTCACCGTGCTTGTCTACGATGCAATCACGGAAACATACCGCAACCTCTACTATGTTGACGAATCCGGTCAGGTGACCGACAAGCCCGTGACCGACCGGTTCACCGTCTCCGGTCTCTCCGAAGGCAAGCCCTACCTGGGGACTTTCACCTTTGCAACGGAAGGCAACTTCACGAATGCCATTCCGGAGCCAACGTCGGGTCTGCTTCTGCTCGTCGGCCTCGCGGGTCTTGCGCTTCGCCGCCGCGCCTAGGGGAAGGCGCAGCGCTCCATCGACAGCCCCGTGACGTCCGAGGCGACGACCGCGTCGGGGCGCGCGTCGGCCGCCGCGAGACGCAGCGTCACGTTCTCCAGCCGCACGTCATCCGCGTGGCGCAGATAAAGCCCCCACGCCGGCAGGATGTGCCCGAACATGCGGTTCTCGGGGTAGGCCCGCTCCGCCTCCGCCACATGACGACGGAAATCCATCGCCTCGGTCGCGCCGCCCGGCATCGTGAGATCGACGTTCCGCAGCGTGATGCCGCGCGGACGCTTCCCGCCCGCCACGCCCGTGACCGACGAGGCAATGCGACTGAGGCACGAGCCCGTCACGTTCTCGATCAGGACGTTCTCCAGCCGCGTCGCGCGCCCGGCGGACGGCTCGTGCCGTGCCGCGAGGCGGACGACAATCGGCGTCTGCACTCCTTCCATCGTGATGCCGCGCACCGTCACGTCTTCCAGGACGCCGCCGTCCACGACTTCGAGAACGATGCCGCCAAGGCCCTGCGGCACGTCCGGCACGCCGCCGGGAATCCTCTTCGCGTGCCACGCCCGCCAGCGGGAAACCGCGCAAGGCCTGACTTCGCAGTCCTCGATCACCACGTCGCGCCACGCGCCATAGGAGGCCGTGCCGAACTTGATCGCGTTGCAGTTGGAGGCGAGACGGCAGTTGCGCACGCGGACGTTGCGCCCGACGAACTGCGGACTGTTGCTCTTGAAGCAGAGCGCGTCGTCGTCGGCGTCGATGTCGCAGGCCTCGACAAGCAGGTCGCTCGCCTCGATGTCGAGGCCGTCGTTGTTGAGGTTGGCGTGGCTGAAGATCTTCACGCCGCGCACGACGCCGCGCACGCAGTCCCTGAGGCTGCACGTCCACGCCGCCGAATCCGTGAGCCTCACGCCCTCGATCCGGAAGTCGCGGCATGTCCGGAACAGGACGTCGAACGGGCGGTCCGGCGCGTTGTCGCGCGCGGGAAACCTCTCGCCGGAGCCGCAGACCTCGCCCCTGCCGACGAGGGCGACGTCCTCGGCGTTTTCGGCGTAGACCATCGCGCGGCGGTTGGCATAGGTTGCGAGGTCGCCGTTCGAGACGAGCCGCGCGCCCTCGGAAAGCTCCAGCGTGACATGGCTCTTGAGCCACACGCCGCCCGTCACGTAGTCGCCTGGCGGGACGCGCACCGTGCCGCCGCCCGCCGCCGCCACCGCGTCGATCGCCGCCTGGAAGTCGTTCGTCGCCACGACCGTCATCCGCGCCGACGCGGCCGCCGGGCGATTCCATTCGCGCCTGTAGAACTCGTAGGCGGGCTTCACTGTCTTGTGGTCGAAGGCGACGAGCCCCTTGTCGTTGAGGCCGTCGCGCGCGCCCTCGCGGCGGTTGTCGCTGCCGCAGTCGAACATCAGCCACACGAACGCGCCCCAGATTCGCGGATTCGCCTTGATCGCCGCCCAGCTCGCGACGTGGTGCTTCAGCTGGTAGTCGACCGGATGGAACTTGCCCCCCGCCTCGGGACGGAAGTCGGGCGTGGGCATCAGCTGCCGAACTGCGCACGGCCGAGATCCGACGGGAGTTCGGGCGGACGTTCGACGTCACGGCAACCGTCGTAAGCCTGCGGACGGAGGACAAGCTGACCTTCACCGTGCAGGACGGCCGCCTCGGCATGACCTGCTGGAACCACGCGCCGAAGACCGACGGCGAAATCGCCCCCGGCGACCGGGTGCGCATCCAGGGCCGGCTTAACCCCGGCGAATTCTACGCCATTGCCGCCGACTGCACGGCCCTCCAGATTCTGGGGCATGGCCCGGTCCCGCCGCCTTTGCGCGTCTCGCCCGAAGAGCTCGCACGCGGAGACTTCACGCACTGCCGCATCCGACTTGAAGCCGTCGTCTCGGACATCCTCGCCGACGAGGTAAACGGCCATCGCCTTCTCCTGATTCTCTCCTGCAATGGCGCGATTGTCTATTCGCTGGCGGACAAGAGCGCCTGTCCGACCGATGTCGCCTCGCTCATCGGACGCCGCGTCGAAGTCACGGGCATCTACTCGCACGTCATCGGGCACCGCCGCCAGCTCCAGTACGCGATCCGCATCACAAGCCCCAGCGAAATCCGCCCGCTCGGCACAGCGGGGACAGACCCCTTCGCCGCTGCCGACGTCCACGCCTCCGACCTTCTCCGCCCCGGGAACGGGCAATGGGCCTCCCGACGCAAGGCGGTCGGGCACGTTCTCACCGTCTGGGACGACAACAAGCTGCTCCTGCGCACCGACGACGGAACGGTCGTCCGAGGCGAACTCGCGGCTTCCCGTCTGCCGACCCACGGCGCGCGGATTGCCCTCGCCGGACTGCCGGAAACCGACCTCTACAACACCATCCTCACCCGCGCCGACTGGAAGCGCCTGCCGGACGAGACGTCCGAAGACACGCAACCCCCGTCCGCCGTCGAGACGTCGGCAGACCGTCTCTACCGAACGCAAGGCGCGCAGACCGTCTACGACTACTCGTTCCAGGGGCGGGATGTCCTCGTCTCCGGCATCGTTCGCGGGCTGCCGACTCCCGGCGGCGAGAAGTCCCTCTACCTTGATGACGACGGCCACATCCTGACCATCGACGCGGGAAACGGACTGCCGCCGACTGCGCGCATCGGCCTTGGCGACACCGTCCGCGTCCGTGGAACCTGCGTGATCGAAACCGAGAAGATGGGCTTCAACGGCACGGCGCCCCACATCACCGGACTGCGCATCGTCCTGAACGACCCCGCCGATATCCATGTCCTTGCGCGCCCGCCCTGGTGGACGCCGCACAGGCTGCTCGCCGTCATCGGCGCGCTGCTCCTTGCGCTTGCCGCCGCCTGCCTCTGGAGCATCCTGCTCCGCCGTGTCGCCGAACGACGCAGCCGCGAACTGCTCCAGGCGCAGCTTGCCCGCGTGGAATCCGACCTCCGGCTTCGCGAGCGCACGCGCCTCTCGGTCGAGCTCCACGACTCGCTCTCGCAGAACCTGACCGGCGCCGCCATGGAAGTCAACGCGGCGAAGCAGCTAGCGACGGACGATGCCGACGCGACGCTTCGCCATCTCAATCTCGCGTCCAAGACCCTGAAGTCGTGCCGGAACGAACTGCGCGCCTGCCTGTGGGATCTCCAGAGCGACGCTCTCGCATCCACGGACATGAACGAGGCCATCCGCAAGGCGCTTGAACCCTATGTCGGCGAAACGGAACTCTCCATCCGCTTCAACGTGCCGCGTCGGCTCTTCACGGACAACACGACGCACGTGCTCATGCGCATCGTCCGCGAACTCGTCGTCAACGCGATCCGCCACGGCCACGCCCATTCCATCAAGATCGCCGGCAGCCGCGCGAGCGGGCGGCTCCTCTTCTCGGTGCGCGACGACGGAGAGGGCTTCGACGCGGCGACGGCGCCCGGCATTGCCGAAGGGCATTTCGGACTTCAGGGCATCCGCGAACGGCTTCGCCTCCTCGGCGGCGAACTGACCGTCGAAAGCCGCCCGCACGAAGGAACCCGCGCCATGGCCAGCTTCGAGCTGCCGAAAACGGAAGGAGAGAAAATCTGATGATCCGCATCCTGATTGCCGACGACCACGCCATCGTGTGCATGGGGCTTGCCTCCGTCCTCGGCCTCCAGCGCGACTTCAGCGTCGTCGGAACAGCCAACGATGGCCTCGACGCCGTCAAGAAGGCCCGCGAGCTCGCGCCGGACGTGATCCTGATGGATCTCATCATGCCGAAGATGGACGGCGCGACGGCGACGGCAGAGATCCGCCGGGCGCGGCCAGACGCCCGCGTCCTCATCCTGACGTCATTCGGCGAGGCCGACGGCATTGCCCATGCCTTGGACGCAGGGGCCGCCGGCGCGCTGATGAAGAACGTCGATGACGGGGAACTCGCCGAGGCCATCCGCGCCGTCGCACGCGGCGAGCGCGTCGTCGCGCCGGAAATTGCGCGCCTGATCAAGGCTTCGCCGCCCGTCCCCGAATTGACGGAGCGGCAGCGGGAGATTCTCCTGTCCATGTCACGCGGCCTGACGGACGCAGACATCGCCGTGCAGCTCGCGCTCACGCACAGCGGCATCCGGGAGCACGTCTCCGCGATCTACGCCAAACTCGGCGCCGCCAACCGCGCCGAGGCCGTCGCAATCGCCCTCAAGAAGCACCTGCTCGACCCTTGAGCCCTGCGAGTCCGGCCCACCCTCCCGCGCGTCAACGCCGCTGCTGGAAGAGCGGCGCGGCGAGGTCGTAGAGCTCCTGCTCCTTCTGGAGGCGCTGGAAAAGCCCCTGCGCGTCGATGCGGTAGCCCTGGATGAAGCTCTGCTGCGCGGTCTGCTTGCGGCCCGCGCGGAACTGGAGCTTCGCGAGATCGGCCCAGGCGTTCGCGTCGCCCTTCGGGTTCAGCGCGAGATAGCGGTTCAACGCCCGTTCGGCGTCCGCGTCCTGCCGCGCGTCAAGGAAGATGCGCACGAGAAGCTGGAGCATCTGCGCGTCGGACGCCTTGTCGACGAGTCCGCGCACGAGCGCCGCGGCTTCCCCGACGCGCCCGAGCTCGTAGTAGCAGCCGCCGAGCGAAAGCGCGTCGGCGTCGCCGAACGTCTTCGCGCGGCGCTTCGCCTCCAGGCGCTCGACTTCGGCCGTCAGCGTGCGCACGCGCATGACGTAGTTGCGCAGGCTCGCCGTCCGCTTGTTGTTCGGGTCGATCTTGTCGGTGTAGTCCATGAGCTCGAGAACGATGTCCCACTTGCGGAACGGCAGGAGGCATTCCTGCGCGTAGCGGAAGGTGGCCTCAGGCGAGGCCGGGTAGAGGAGGACGGCTTCGCGGAACGCCTGCGCGCCTTCGCGGTAGCGGCCCTGCTTCTGGTAGAGGCCCGCGATCGCCGCGCGCAGCTTCGAGAAGCTCTTCTGTCCCGCGAAGTCGCGCCGGTACATCGGGTCGTCCAGCAGGCGGCGCGTGTACCAGTCCCAGAAGTCGCGGTCCTGCGCGGCGCGCGGCGCGTCGTAGGGCGTCTTCTCCGCGTTGATCTTCATGATGAGGCCGTGCGGCGAGAGGTACGGGTACATCCACGGGATGACGTACGACTCCTCGACGTAGAAGGCGTGGCGGAGACGGTCGTGGTCGTGCATCATCTTCGTGAGGATGCCGTTGATCTCCATGACGCCGAGCGCGCCCGTGACCTGCACGCGGCCGTTCTGGATCTGCAGGTCGCCGTTCGCCGGGCGGACGCCGCGCTGGACTTCGTCCACGTAGATGTTGAACGCCTCGGCCGAGTCCTCCTTCGCGGGAATCCAGATCTCGTCGCCGTAGAGGTCGCGCTCGACGGACATGTACGTGTCGTCGGCGAGGGCGTTCTGCGTGATGAGGTAGACGTCGGGACGGTACTTCGCCGAGTAGATCATGTACGTCGGCACGAACCGCCCCGGATCCGTTCCGCCGAAGAAGATCGCGAACTTCTCCATCGGCGGCGGATAGGACGGGTCGGGCAGCGGCTCCTCGTCCGCGACGAGCTGGTCGTTGATCGCCTTCGCGCCCTCGAGTTGGTAGGCGCCGAACTGCCAGCCAAAGGTGTGGCCATTCTGCTCGTTGCCGCCGAGCTCGAAGACCATCCGCTCGTCGGTGTAGTTCTGGACGATCGGGTAGACGGCGCAGACGAGGATCGTCAGGCCCGCGACGCACGCGGCGATGACGATGCCGCCGCTGCGGCGGATCCGGCGGCTCGTGAGCCGCTGCTCGACGCCGTCCGCCGGCAGGACGTGCGCGGCCTTGCGCTGGCAGAGGCGAAGGCCGATCGCCGCCGCGAAGACGAGCCCGTAGCCGATCCAGAGCGCGATCATCGCGTGCGAGGAGATGAACTTCACCTTCTGGATGAAGCCGTCCTGCACGTCGCCCTTCACGTTCGCGAGCAGGATGAGGAGGCCCGACATCATGAGGAAGCAGGCCGCCGCCGCGATCATCCACTGCCAGAACGTCTTGCGGTGCGCCTTCTCAACGACCCAGTGTCCGGCGGCGAACGGCACGAGCGCGAAGAAGACGAGCAGGTCCGTGAACTGCACCATCACGTCGCCGAAGTAGTGGCCCATCTGCTTGAAGAAGAACGAGAGGAACGCGCCGACGGACGGGAAGCTCGGCACGCCGATCGCCTCGTACTGGCCGCGCATGATCGCGTGCTTGAAGCCCTCCCACGTGCGCGGGTAGCCCCAGTTCATCGGCGGGTTGCGCAGGTCGGAGACGATCGGCATGTAGGCGTAGAACGAGACGCCAAGCTGCGCGAAGAACGCCGCACCCGCGACGGAGCGGCCGTTCGGCAGGGTCAGCCACGCGAGCGCGAGGAGGACGAAGTTCCACGCGATCGGCCAGGCGAACCACCAGCTCGCCGGGTGCGTGAGGCCGTTGAGCGCGCCGTGGGACAGGAGGATGAACGCCGCGACATGGAGGCCCGCGACAGGAATCGCGAACGAGAGACCCTTCCGCGTGAACGACGCGAGGACGAAGAGGAGCGCGACGAGGCACGCGAACACGGCCGTCGACTTGCCCCACGGGAACGCCGGCCCCGCATAGCCCGCCGCGTCCGCCGCCGGCACGGTGAGCGCGGCGACGACCGCCGCGAGCGCGAGGCCCGCCGAGATCCAGAGCTCGCGTCCGAACTGCGCGGCGAGGCGCGGGAAGAGGCCGTCCGGCGCGTCTTCGCCGTCGCCCTTCAGCGCGGCGAGCGCGGCCGCGACGACCGACCCGGCGCAGAGCGCGGCGATGAAGGCGTAGCGCGTGGGCGCGACGAGCGGCGCGACCTCGGCCGTCACGCCCGTCCACGTGTTCTTCGAGACGAAGACGAACGAGGTGAGGAAGACGAGCGCGGCGGCGCCGCCGCCCACGTAGAGGACGGCCTTCGCCGCCTTCTCGGACTGTCCGCGCCGCTTCAGGACGGCCGCCGCGACGAGCGCGACGACGAGCGCGACGAGCGCAAGCGCGAGGACGGTCGAGGACGGCGTGGCGATGGCCTTGTCCACGAGCGGCGCGTGCTTGCTGATCACGTTCGCCTGCATGTAGCGGTCGGCGCGCGCCAGCTGGCCGATCTGCAGGAGCTGCCACGTCAGGCCGACGGGGACGAGATAGATGAAGACGTCGCGGAAGAGGCCGACGTTGCGCATCGCGATGACGAGCGCGAGCGGCACGATCGCGAAGAGGAGAACCTGGTAGTTCGTGAGGCCAAGGCCGAAGACGAAGGCCGTCGCCCACAGGACCTTGTCCGACGGACGGCGCATCCAGCGGTAGGAGAGGAGGAACACCCACATCAGGAAGAGGGCGTTGAGCGAGTAGATCTCGACGATCGTCGACTGCGACCACTCGACGGGCGAGAGCGAGAACGTGAGCGCGCCGCCGACGGCGCCGCCGAACGCGAGCAGGCCCGAGGGGCGGATCGCGTGGAAGTCAGGCGTCTCCTCGTCGCGTCCGATGAAGTCGCACGACGAGCGGCAGATGAGCATCGCCGTGCAGCCGGCGGCAAAGGCGCCGAACGTCGCCGAGCAGAGCGAGACGGCCCACGCGGGCGTCGGATGGCCCATGTAGGTGACCCAGGAGAAGGCCCTGCAGAAAAGCCACGAGCAGAACGTCCAGAACGGATAGCCCGGCGGATGCGGCACGCCGAGGTTCGCGGCGGCGGTCGCGAGTTCGCCCGAGTCCTCGAGGCCGACGGACGGCCCGAGCGTGAGGAAGTAGACGACGAACGTCAGGAGCGTGGCGGCCCAGAATGCCGCCCAGTCGAGCTTCGTGAAAAACTTGTCTTTCATATCTCCAGGATCCCGTTTTGCCGCCGCATGGCGATTTCGGGACACGTATAGGGGTTGGCGTGCTTCGTGCAGTTGATGCAGCCGGTGTAGAGCTTGTGCATGATCTCCGTCTTCGCGATCTCGACGAAGCCGAGCGAGCGGAAGAACGCCGGCGCGAACGTGAGGACGACGACTTCCTTCGGACGGAACGTCGCGACCTTCGCGAGGACGGCCTCGACGAGCAACCGACCGATGCCGCGACGGCGGAACGTCGCCTTCACCGCGACGGAAACGACCTCGACGGCCGCCGCCTCGGCGTTCCCGATCTCGGGATGGATCTGGTACGCCGCGCACCCGACGAGCTCGTCGCCCGCCTCCGCAAGGACAAAGCGGTCAATCATCTCGACGATGTTGCCGAGCGAACGCGGCACCAGCTGGTCACTGTTCTGCCCGATGAACGCATAGAGGCGCTCCGCGTCCCGCAGCTCCGCCGCACGTATCTCCGCCCGTTCCATGACGTCAGCCCGCGACGCCCGCGACGAGACGCCGCGCGACGTCCGTGATCCGGTCCCATTCGCCGGCGGCGATCCACGCCTTGTTCGTGAGGTTGCCGCCGACGCCCGCGCCGACGCACCCCGCCGCCATGAAGTCGGCCACGTTGTCGGGCGAGATGCCGCCCACGGCCAGGAACGGGATATGCCCCAGCGGCGCGACAAGCGCCTTGACGTAGCCCGGCCCGAGCGAACCCGCCGGAAAGATCTTCACGAAGCTCGCGCCCGCGTCATGGGCCGCCACCGCCTCGCTCGGCGTCAGCGCGCCCGGCATCGCGACGAGCCCGCGCCGCACGCAGTCGCGGATCAGATCGACGTTCACGTTCGGCGTAATCATGTATTCGCCGCCGGCCTGCTCGCAGAGCGTCAGCTGCTCCGCCGTGAGAACCGTGCCCGCGCCGACGCGGACATCGCCCGCGAACCGGTCGCGAATCGCCGCAATCGCCGTCGCCGTGTCCTTCCACGTCTCCGGCGCCTTCTGGTTGAAGGTCACCTCGACAAGCCCGATGCCGCCCTTCGCATACGCCTCGGCAAGCTTCAGGCAGACGTCGGGCGCAAAGCCACGGATGATGGCGACGACCTTGCGCGCGCGAACGGACTGGATGACATCCTCCTTCATGGCCAGCCCCCGTTCCCTACCGCTGGACGCGCCCCGTGCCGTTGCCGGCCGCGAGGGCCTCGACTTCCGCAACGGAGACGAGGTTGAAGTCGTGTTCGATGGAGTGCTTCAGGGCCGATGCCGCGACGGCAAAGTCAATCGCCGCCTGCGTGCCCTTGCCGGACGCCAGCGCGTAGATGAGCCCGCCGCCGAAGCTGTCGCCGCCGCCCACGCGATCGACGATATGCACCTTGTACTCGGTCGAGAACGCGGCCTTCTTCGTCTTCGCGTCGTACAGCATTCCGGCCCAGAGGTTGTCAAAGGCCGAAAGCGACGTCCGCAGCGTGATCGCGACCTTCTTGCAGCCGAAGCGCGCGACGAGCTGCTCGGCGACCGAGACGTAGCCTTCCTTGTTGAGCTTGCCGTTCTCGACGTCGGAGCCCTGCCCGACGATGCCGAAGACGTCCGCCGCGTCGGCCTCGTTCGCGATGAGGACATCGACGAACGGGACGAGCTTCGCCATGCACGCGCCCGCCTCGGCCTTCGTCCACAGCTTGCCCCGGTAGTTGAGGTCGCAGCTGACCGTGATCCGATGGGCCTTGCAGAACTTGAGCGCCTCCAGGCAGATCGCCGGCAGATCGCCGCCCAGGGCCGGGGTGATTCCCGTGAAATGGAACCACTTCGCACCCTTCAGGATCTTCGCCCAGTCGAAGTCGCGGCGCGTGGCCAGGGCAATCGACGAGCCCGCGCGGTCGTAGACGACCTTCGACGCGCGCTGCGACGCCCCCTTCTCGACGAAGTAGCGGCCGAGGCGCGGGCCGCCCCAGACGATGCCTTCCGTCGCGACGCCGAAATGGCGCACGGCGTTGCGCGCCGCCTCGCCCAGCGGATTCGCGGGCAGCTTCGTCACGAAGCCCGCGTCCAGCCCGTAGTTCGCGAGCGACACGGCGACATTGGCCTCGCCGCCGGCATAAGACGCCTCGAAGCGATCCGCCTGCACGAAGCGGTTGTAGCCCTCGGGATTGAGGCGCATCATGATCTCGCCAAACGTCACGAATTTGCTCATGGCAATCCTTCTTCTTGAATTCTGGATTCGGTTTTCGGTTCCGCGACAGTCCGCCGCGCTCAGTCGGCGACCGGAACGGCCGGCGCAAGCGTCTCGAAGGCGTCGACCGAGCCGGCGTAGCCGCCCGTGACCTGCTCGAGCTCGGCGCGGACGCGCGGGAACTCGACGTTGAGCCAGTGGTCGAGCGCAGCCTTCTTGGCCTCGACCTTTTCCGCCGCCTTGACGAAGAGCGCCGCGACGACGAGCGCAATGCCCGCATCGACGAGCTTGCGCGCGGAGAGGTCGTGATACGCCTTCGCGTCCTCCCGGCCCTTCACGTAGGCGACGGCCGCGTCGAGGTCTGCAAGGAGCTTCGTCATGCGCGGATGCGCCGGGCTCCAGCCCGCGCCGAGGATGTCGTCGAGGACGTCGTGGACGAGCGAGCCCGTCACGCCCGCGACGGCCGCGACGACCTGCAGCTGCGAGGTGCCCTCGTAGATCGTCGTGATGCGGCTGTCGCGCAGGTAGCGCTCGCACGGGTAGTCCTTCATGTAGCCGGATCCGCCGAGGACGGAGATCGCGCTCATCGCGTTGCGCATCGACATCTCCGAGCCATAGTACTTCGCCATGGGCGTGAGCATCTTGTTGAACGCGGCCGCCTTCTTGAAGCGCGCGCGCGCCGCCGCCGCCTCGGGTGTTCCCTTGAGGGCGTTGAAGCGGCGCTCGTAGCCCGCCTCCAGGTCGACGTTCTTCGCCGAGTAGTAGGTGAGCAGGCGGCTCGCCTGAAGCTCGACGCTCATCGTCGAGAGGATCTCGCGCAGCGCCGGGAAATGGTCGATCGTCATGCCGAACTGCTGGCGGCTCGCGGCGTAGTCGCGCGCGGCGCGGTAGGCCGCCTCGCCGATGCCCGTGCCCTGCGCGGCGATGCCCATGCGCGCGCCGTTCATGAGGGCCATGACGTAGGTGATGAGGCCGCGCTTGCGGAGGCCGACGAGCTTCGCCGGGGCCTCCGTGAAGACCATCTCGCACGTCGGCGAGCCGTGGATGCCGAGCTTGTTTTCAAGGCGGCGCACCTTGACCCACGGGCCGTTCTCCACGAGGAGGCAGCTGAGGCCGCGCCCGTCGGTGAACTCCGGCTCCGTGCGCGCGAGGACGAGCAGCACCTCGCCGCAGCCGTTCGTGATGAAGCGCTTGACGCCGTTCACAAACCAGTTGCCGTCCGCATCCTGGTGCGCCGTCGTCTTGACGCTCTGGAGGTCCGACCCCGCGTCCGGCTCCGTGAGGACCATGGCGCCCGTCATCTCGCCCGTGACGAGCTTCGGCACGTACTGCTTCTTCAGCTCCTCGTCGCCGAACTGGTTGATCGTCTCGGCGATGCCCTGGAGGCCGAAGAGGTTCATGAGGCCCGCGTCGCCGCGCGAGACGATGTCGTTGCACGCCGTGAGGATCGTGCAGGGCATGTTGAGGCCGCCGAGGTAGTAGGGGATCGTCACGCCCATGAGGCCCGTCTTGCCGAAGAGCTCGAGGGCGAGCTTCATCCCCGGCGCGCGCGTCACGGAGCCGTCCGCGTTGAGCGTGTTGCCGACCTTGTCCGTCTCCTCCGCGAGGGGGGCGATGCGGTTGCCCATGATGTCGCCGCAGAGGTCGAGCGCGCGCGCGTAGTTGTCAAGCGCGTCCGCCGCGTCCTTCGGCGCGAAGGCGTAGTCCTTCGCGAACCGGAAGTCCTCCTCGAGAAGCGTCGCGACCTCCGTGAGGTCGAGGACGTCGAGAACGTTCTTGATGTCGGGATTGTCCTTGTAAAAATTAGCCATGCGGTCTCCTTAAATGATGATAGTATAGCAATTTCCGGATGGCCCTGCAAACGGGAGCCCGCTTTTATCGGCTGGCGGTCCTGGCGGGACTCGAACCCACTACCCGCTGCTTAGAAGGCAGCTGCTCTGTCCAGATGAGCTACAGGACCTTTCCGACGCACTTGTGGGAGATTATAGCATTCCATCGCGGCGCGCGTCAATCGCCCGCGTCCTGTCGCATGCGGCTTTTCGCGCCCTGCTCGCGATACTTCAGCTGCGAGAAGACGAGGCGGCAAAGCCAATCGACCTCGGCGGCGGCCCATTCGCGGTGCGTGACGCCCTTGGGCGCGTAGAGCTCGGCCCAGCTCGACGAGGCGACCGCGTGGGAGAAGCTGACGGCGCCAAACGCCGAGTTCCAGAGGCGCGTCTGCCTTGGGGGCTTCTTGTGGAATTGTTAACAGCCTTGCTCCATCTCAAACTAGGTAAGGAGAAATGAGTAAGTAGTAAGTAGGGTGGGCAACGTCTTGTCCGTGTTCCGTCTGCCAGCACAACAAGAGGCAAACATTCCACACGCACTCCTTGCTCCTTCCTCCTTACTCCTTACCACTTCCCACCTTCTCGACGTCGGCGTCGACGAGCTGGCGCGTCTTCGGGTCGAACGCGAGGCCAATCGCCCAGACCGGGAGGCCCTGCGCGAGGTACGGCTTCG
>ONTV01000088.1 GCA_900320855.1 uncultured Lentisphaerota bacterium | reverse complement strand
GACCCGAAGGACATCTCCGGCTTTGCCGATCTGCTCGTTGACCGTCGTGCGGAGGAGCTGCCGGTTTCGCCGGGCTGGGCGAGCGAAGGGGCCTGTCCCGACTGGCGGAAGATGGCGGTCGAGATCGGCGGCGTTCGCTATTCGCTCAGGCGCGATGCAAACGGTGATGGATACGCCAAGCCGGCGTGTGCCCAGGAAATCCGGCTGGGCGAAGGCGTCGAAGCGCTGGCGTTTCTCGACAACGGGGAGTCGCGGTTCTGCGTCGCCGCGCGAAAGGGCAACGTGACATGGCTTCCGGTCTATCTGCTTTCGCCGTTCCTCTTCTCGGACGTGACGGCGCTTGACTTCGCTGCCTTGCGGCTGGATCCGTTCGCCGAACGGGTTCTTTTGGGAGTGATTGAGTAAGGAGGTGGAGCAATGACGGTTCTGGCACTTGTCGCACTGTTCGCCAGCTTCGCGGACGCGAAGTGGATTGGCGAGGATCTGCCCGCCGGGATCAAGGCGGTTGCGGAGAAGAATTGTCCGGTGATGCGGCGAACCTTTGTCGCGGCGAAGCCGGTCCGATCGGCGCGCCTGACCGTCACGGGACTCGGATTCTTCGAGGTGGAGATTAACGGGCGCAAGATTGGCGACCAGGTGCTGACTCCGGCCGCCTGCGACTTTGCACACCGTTGCTATTACTACGAGTGGGATGCGACGTCTGCGGTCCGCGAAGGGACGAACGAGGTCCGCATCACGCTCGCCCCCGGTTATTCGGACGACTTCTTCCAGTACGGCTGGCGTCGCGTCGCCGAGTACCCGAAACGCGCGAAGCTGTCCCTGTCGCTGACGCATGCGGATGGGACGGAGGATGACGTGAATACGGACGGCTCGTGGGAGTATTCGGCGAAAAGCCCGATCTCGTCCGCCAGCATCTATGGCGGCGAACGCTACGATGCCGGGTTTGACGGCTGGCGTTGGCAGCCCGTGAAGGTTCTTGACGACTTTGACCGACAGGAGATTGTCAACAGGGTTCCAGACCTCTGGCGCGAGCCGAAGGGTCCGCCCGAACTGCGTCGCTACGACGGCGCACCGGTCCGCGCCTACGACTTTCGGCGTCCGAAGGGCGTGACGAAACTCCGGGACGGCGTTTTCGTGGTCGACGCGGGCATCAACCGCGCGGGTGCGCTCCGCATTCGTGCGAAGGGGCGGCGCGGCGACGTGATCGCGCTCTTCTACGCCGAGGACCGCGATCCGAAATCGGGCGACATCGATCAGAGGACCAACCGGACGAAGGAGCCGATTCGGGATGTCTTCACGCTGGCGGGGACGGGCGAGTGGGAGAGCTATGCGCCGCGCTTCACTTACCACGGATTCCGCTTTGTGCGCGTCGAGGGCTATCCAGGCGAACTAACAACGGATGACGTCGAGAGCTTCGCCATTGGCGCAGATGTGGCGACAACGGGAGCCTTCGAATGCTCCGACCCGTTCCTCAACCAGTTTCATGCGGCGGCCGTCACCTCGATGCGCTCGAACTTCATGAGCTATCCGACGGACTGTCCGATGCGCGACGAGCGCACGCCCTGTCAGCTCGATTCGCAGGTCTACGAGGAGACGGCGATGATGAATTTTGACATGAACGCATTCTATCGCAAGTGGCTCGACGACATCGACCTCGGTGGGATCGGCGGCAAGATGTGCGCGGACTGGATGGGCGACGGCATCGTCCTCCCGTGGCGGCACTACTTCTTCTACGCCGACAAGGCGGTTCTCGAGAAGAACTATCCGTTTGCGAAGGCGAAGATGGAGCGACTTCTCGCGCTCTACCCGTCCGGTGTCATCACCGACGGCTTTGGCGACTGGTGCGTCCCTAATGACGGCGCGAAGGGCTACCTGAGCGCGTTCGGATTCGTGGAGGAAGTGAACACCGCGCTCTTTGCCTACGCGGCCGAGTGCCTTGCGAAGTCCGCGGCGGAGCTCGGCAAGACGGATGACGCGGCGCGCTGGCGAGAGGCCTTTGGACGGATTCGCGACGCCTACAACGCGAAGTTCTTCGCGGACGGCGCATATGAGGGCGGACGTCAGACGCCGACTGCGCTGGCGTTTGCGTTCGGGCTGGTCCGTCCCGAAAACCGTGCAAGCGCGTATCGCGCGATGGTCGGGCGCATCCGCGGGGCGGACCGCGGCAAGTTCACGGTCGGGATCTGGGGACTGAGGACGCTTGGCGAGACGCTGGCGGACGGCGGCGACGGCGAACTGATGCTTTCGATGATGAAGGGGCCGGAGTATCCGTCGTTCGGCTACATGTTCGACAACTTCGATGCGACGTCCCTCTGGGAACAGTGGCATCCGTACGGCGAGATGAACACCCACAACCACGCGATGATGGCCGGGGGCGAGCACTGGCTCTACACGCGCATCCTCGGCATCCGCCTGCTCGCGCCGGGCGGACGCAAGGTCGAGGTGCGTCCGGTCGCACCCGCCTCGATAGCGTGGGCGCGCGGACACGTGACGGTCCCCGCCGGACGTATTTCGGTGGACTGGCGCCGCGAGAACGGCAGGCTTGTCGTGAACGCGACGGCGGCGGACGGCATTGAGTTGGAGGTCGTGAAATGAAGCAGTTGTTGTCCGTCTGGCTCCTCGCGTCCTCGCCTTCCCTTTTCGCGGGGATTCCGCTTCCCGAGCATCCGCGTCCGGACTGGGAGCGCGCCGAATGGCTGAACTTGAACGGCGAATGGGAGTTCGGATTCACGAAGGGGGAGTACAATCAGACGATCGTCGTGCCGTTCGGCTGGGGCTCGCCTGCGAGCGGTGTGAAAAACCCGTCTTCGCAAGGCTCCGCCGAGGCAGGCGAAGGCGATACCGGTTACTACCGCAGGACGCTTGCCGTTCCGAAGGACTGGACGAGCGAGCGCATCTTTCTGATCGTCGGTGCGGCGGATTGGGAAACGGAGCTCCTTATCGACGGCCGATCCGTCGGGATCCACCGCGGCGGCTACACGCCGTTTGAGTTCGAGCTGACGGATCTTGTGGAGAAGGGGCGTCCCTTTGTCGCCGAATTTCGCTGCTGGGACGAATCGGCCGATGCGGCGGAGCGAAGCTGGCGTCTCTACGGCAAGCAGGGCTATGGCAATGTACGCGGCATCTGGCAGACGGTCTACCTTGAGGGACGCGGACGCGCGTACTTCGATTCGGTCCGCTTGGCGCCGTCCCTCCGCAACTCGTCCGTCACGGCGGACGTCCGCCTTGACGCGCCTGCGGCGTCGCCGCTTCATGCGACGCTGGAACTGGACGGGAAAACGGTAGACGTTCCGTTTGCACAGGGCGAAGTCGAGAAGTCGGTGGAGATTGCATTGGACAATCCGCATCCCTGGACGCTGGACGATCCCTATCTCTACGACGTCAGAGCGCGGATGACGGGCGACTGCGTGAAGACCTATTTCGGGCTTCGCGATATCGGCATCGGGAGGAATCCGAACGGCGACCCGTATGTGACGCTGAACGGGAAGCCTGTCTATCTGCAGCTCTGCCTCGACCAGAGCTACTGTCCGGAAGGCTACTACACCTTCCCTTCGGACGAATACATGAGGAACGAGATCCTGATGTCAAAGCGGCTGGGGCTCAACGGGAACCGCGTCCACATCAAGGTCGAGGTGCCGCGCAAGCTCTATTGGGCGGACCGGCTCGGACTTCTGATCATGGCGGACGTTCCGAACGCTTGGGGTGCGGTGTCAGACGAGATGTTCGAGGAGCACGAACGCTGCTTCAGGGGAATGCTGAAACGCGACTTCAATCATCCGTCCGTCTTCTGCTGGGTGCTGTATAACGAGACGTGGGGACTCTTCACGGTTCCGTCCGCCCAGCCGAAGACCCCGGAGCAGGTGCCCGAGTCCGCCTACCGGCGTGTCGCCGCGGACTACCGTGCCGCGAAGGCGGCCGATCCGACGCGGCTTGTCGAGGACAACTCCCCGTGTCATCGCGACCATACGGTCTCGGACCTCAATTCGTGGCACGGTTACTTTGCGGGCTTCATCTGGGAGTCGGTCGTCTCGAACGCCTGCGCACAGACCTACCCTGGGTCAACATGGAATTGCGCGAAGGGCTACAGGCAGGGCGATGCGCCGATGCTCAATTCGGAGTGCGGAAACGTCTGGGGCTACAAGGGCTCCACGGGCGACATTGACTGGTCGTGGGATTACCATCTGATGATGAACGCGTTCCGCCGTCATCTCAAGTGCGCGGGGTGGCTCTATACGCAGCATCACGACGTCGTCAACGAGTGGACGGGATACGTACGCGCTGACAGAACGGCAAAGGAAACGGGCTTCGGGGAGCTTTTCCCCGGGATGACGCTCGCCGATCTTCACGCGCCCGCGTTTATCGCGTTGGATCAGGAGCTTTGCCGTGTTTGCCGTCCGGGAGAAGTCCTGGCCGTTCCCGTGGATGTCTCCTTAGTGACGGATCGCTATGCCGGGAAAAGGTTCAGCCTTGCGTATGCGCTGCGCTATCTTGACGGGGAGGGGCGGACGGTGGAATCTCCGTGCGTGTCAGTGGAGCCGGAGAATGCCGTGCTCAAGCCATGGCAGTGCGGCCGGCTTGCCGAAATCCGGGCGAAGCTGCCGGAAGGACCGGCTTGCGGGACGATCAATGTGACGCTCTTCGCAGACGGCGAGCCTATTGCCCGCAATTTTCAGTGCTTTTCCGTGAAGGGCGCAGCCGCCTCGCCTGTGCCGTCCGCGTCGAAGTGGAGCCTGAAGGAGTGGACGGCGATGGGCGGCGAGAAGCGCTGCGGCGCGGGCAGTGGATTCTTCGAGTATACGTTCGACAGGCCGGATGGGCCGGCTGTCTTCCGGGCCGAGCTGTCGACGAAACGGCTGAACGGCAAGGACGCGGGTGACGACCTTAAGTTCAAGTCTGATATGGATTTAATGGTCGGTGGAGGGTCGTACGACCGATCAAAGAATCCGAACAGCTATCCAATGACATCGGTGGAGAAGTATTCTGGCAAGGTTAAGATCTTTGCTAACGGCGTTCTGCTGAAGGCAGTGGTGTTGCCGGATGATCCGGCGGACAGTCGCGGCATTTTGTCCTGGCTCGCGCAGAAGCGAGCGCCGGGACGCGGCGAGCAGTCCCAGACGCTGGATGAGGCCGGAAGTTACGGATATCTTGTCGAGGCGAAGATCCCCGACATGGTCCCGGTTGATGCAAGCGGGAAGATCACCATCAGGCTTGAAGTTGAAAAGACTGGTCTGGCGGTCTATGGCAAGGACGCCGGACGGTATCCGTTCGGTCCGCATGTAACGGAAGTGGCTGATGAGCGCTGAAAACGACGGCCGAGTTTCAATCCGCGAGAAGATCTGCTACGCGATGGGGGATGCTGCGGCGAACATCGCCTGGCGCGGCGTCGCGGCATTTCTGTTCATCGTCTATACGGACGAATTCGGACTCAATCCGGCCGCTGTCGGCACGTTGATGTTGATTGCGCGATTCGGGGACGGCGTTTCGGACATCGCCATGGGCATCGTCGCCGACCGGACGAAGACGCGGTATGGCAAGTACCGTCCGTGGATGCTCTGGAGCGCCTTGCCGCTTGGCGTGATGCTCTCGATGATGTTTACGTGCCCCGAGTCGCTTTCAATGACAGGACGGCTTGTCTATGCCTATGTCACGTACATTGTCTTTACGCTCGTCTATACGGCGCAGGGCATACCCTATGGCGCCCTGCTTTCGGTCATGAGCGCCGACGACAGGGAGCGTACGTCAATCGGCAGTTACAAGATGGTCGGTGCGTTCGCCGGCGGCATGGCCGTGCAGGGTCTTCTGATCGTGCTGAAGGAATATTTCCACTCCTACACGATTCCGATTTACATCCTCTCGGCTGTCCTTGTCGTGTTGATGCCGATTACCTTCTTTGGGACGCGTGAACGCGTCGATCCGCCGAAGGAGCAGGAGAATGACCTTTGGGCTGATCTGAAGCAGCTTTTCGTGAATGTCCCGTGGATTGTCCTGTTGATCGTTTCGCTTCTCTACAACGTTTACAATTCCGTCAAGCAGGGGATCACAATCGTCTATTTCACTCATTATGTGAACCGCGAACTCCTCTGCGCGACTTATATGACGGTATTGATGCTGGCCTCGATCGTCGGGGCGGGCATCACTTCGCCACTGGCGCGGCGATTCGGCAAACGCAACCTCTTCGTCGGGTCGCTGGTCGTCTCGGGTGTCGTCAACTCGCTCCTGTGGTTCTGTGAGGCCTCGGATGTTTCGCTGATCTTTGCGCTGGGAATCGTATCGGAGCTGTTCGCGGCAATCTTCCCGACGTTGTGCTTCGTGATGCTCGGAGACGTGGCGGACTATTCCGAATGGGTGAACGGACGCCGGGCAACGGGTCTCATCTATTCGGCGACGTCTTTTGCGATGAAGTTCGGCGGCGGCATCGCCGGACTTATCATCGGCGTTGTTCTGGCACGATATGGGTATGACGGCAAGGTCGCCGAATCCATCCAGGGAGCACTTCCCGGAATCAAGATGCTGATGAGCTGGATCCCAGGTGTCCTTGCGGTGGGTACGGCCGTCATTATGACGCTCTACCCGATCACGACTTCCAAGATGAATCAAATTACGGCCGAATTGACGGCAAGAAGAAACAAACAATGAAAACAAAGGCAATTATCTATGATGGCGTGGACCAGGTTCGTTTCGGGGACGTGACACTTCCCGAGCTCGGTTCCAGACAGATTCTCGCAAAGACGCTCTATACGTTCGTCTCGCCCGGCACGGAACTGCGCGTCCTCGCCGGACACTACGGAGCGGAGGGGAATTATCCGGTCGTTCCCGGATACGCGGCGATTTCGCGTGTTCTCGAGGTTGGCAAGGACGTGAAGGGTTTCAAGGTCGGAGATGTCATCTCCTGTCGCAACCCCGTGGGCTTCGCGGACTGCGGCAGCATGTGGGGCGGTGAGGCCGGCGCACATGTCTACGCGACCGAAGGCGAGGACACGTCGATCCTGATCCCGCAGGGACTTAAGGACGAGGAGTACTTGCCGTATGCGGCGGCTGAGGTCGCGGCGATCTCGCTCCGCGGCGTGGAGGCGGCCGATCCGAAGGAGGGGGAAACGGCCCTCGTGATCGGGCAGGGCATGATCGGACAGTTCTCCGCGATGTTCCTCAAGTTGCGCGGAGCGAAAGTCGTTGTGGCGGATATTGATCAAAATCGGCTGAACGAGTCGGTGAAGGCGGGTGTCTCGGAGTCCGTCAATCTGTCCGAGGCGGACGCGGCCGCGCGTGTGGCGAGGCTGGGCAACGGCGGCTATGACATTGTCGTCGAGGCGTCTGGCTCGATTCCGGGCGTGGAGCTTGCTTACAAGATGATCCGCCGCAAGCCGCAGAATTACTCCACGGAGTACAAGGTCGAGCCCATTCGCTTCTACGGGCACGACTGGCCGCGGCTCGTCATGCAGGCCAACTACATCAAGGAGATCGCAATCAATCCGTTCTCCTTCTTCAACGGGGAAGGCGTGACGATCCTGACGCCGGCTGACCGCGGCGTGGAGGAGCGTCAGCGCGTCGTCGAGTACGTGCGCGCCGGCAAGGTCGACATGACGCCGTTCCTTGGGAACGTCGTCAAGTGCGAGGCGATGCCCGAGCACTATCGCAAGTTGCAAAAACGCGAAATCGTTTCGCTCATCGGTGATTGGAGAGAATGAAAATGGAGCGGCTTAACTGGGCTTGCCTCGGTATCGGCAAGTATTCGGATCTTCGCGGTGGTGTGAACGCGATTGCCTATGCGCATGCGGAGGCGATGAAGCGCAACGCGGACGAGTTCAATCTTGTCGCGGGCGCCTCGCTCGAGCAGGAGAATCTCGACAACTTCGCGAGGGAATATCCGTCGCGCGGCTATCTCGACCTGAACGAGCTTCTTGCGAAGGAAAAGCTGGACGGCTGCACGATCTCGACCTGGGCGCCGGCGCGCGAGGAACATGTCCTGGCGGCGATTCATGCGGGCGTGAAGAATATCCTCATCGAGAAGCCCCTGTCGCTCACGATGGCGGCCGCGGACCGCATGAAGGCCGCGGCGGACGAGGCGGGCGCTCGGCTTTTCGTCAATTTCCAGCGGCGCTACGGTCGTCCCTTCGTCGAAGCCCGCGAGGCGATTGCCGCCGGACGCCTCGGCAAGATCGTTTCAGTCGATCTTGCGCAGCCCTGTTCGAATGCCTTGGATTTCGGCCCTCATTTCATCAACGCCGCGCTCTTTCTCCTGGACAATCCCGCCCCGAAGGCGGTGTTGGCCGGTGCGGAGGGCCTGGGCACCGTGCCATGGCATGGCATGAAGGTCGAAAAGCGCATGACGGCGACGGTCTTCATGGCGGACGGGAGCCGGTTCGACTATTCGGCGACGCCGGAAAGTTCCTGGCAGGCGCCGGCGATCCGTGTCAACGGCGAGAAGGGCTTTCTGGAGATCTGGACGGACAAGTTGCCCGGCATGAAGAGCGTTCTGCGCATCGTGACGTCCTCTGGCGAGGAGAATCCCGAGATGGACGAGAATTTCCATCACGGCGACGTCGATCATTATCTCAACTTCGAGCGGTGCTACGCCGATCTTGCGAAGGCGATTCGGACGGGTGAAAAGTGCCGCGTTGACTTCGAGGACGGATATGCGACGCAGAAGATTTTGCTTGCGATGTACGAATCGGCGGAAACGAACGCGCTTGTTGCCTTCTGAGGAAGAGAGTGTCGTGAGGTTGGTGAAAGGATTGTCGGGGGTTCTTCTTGTTCAGTCAAGTTGGCGAGGCGATGACCTTCACTGTGACGCCAATGGAGGTGGGCGAACTGTTGTCGCCCGAGGACTGGCAGCTCGATTGGCGACGGACCGGCGACGACGGCATCATCGAGCGCGGCAAGGTGCCGTTCGACGGCCACACGCCGTTCGTTTATTCCACGAAGATCGACAGGCCCGGATTTGTCCGCCTTGAGCTCGTGGTTGAGGACAAGGACGGCAAACGCTATAAGAAACAGTATAGGGGCGATACGACAACGCCGGAGGGGCGGCGGGCGATGAATGCCTTTGAGCGTTCGAGGCGCGAAGTCTTCTTTGACGGAGGGGCGGGGGCGGCCGTTGAGACGCTGCGACCTGTCGGCGCGCCGGCGGATCTGGCCGCCTATTGGAAGACGTTTGACGAGCGTCTGGCAAGGCGTCCTTTTGCGGCCGAGCGCGTCCTCGTCTCGACGGACGAGGCGGGCTATCGCGTCTTTGCCGTGAGTGTCCCGTGTGCGGGCGTTTATCCGGTGACGGGATATCTCACGGTTCCGCCGGAGGAAGCCGGACGAACCTATCCGGCGCGCTTGGAGACGTGCGGCTATGGCGATGCGCTTCGCAGCAACTATGAGCCGCCGCCGCGGCATCGCCGGGCGGACGAGATTGTCTTTGCGGTCAATCCGTTTGGCGTGCGTCTCCCCGAGCTGGGGGGCACGGAGGCCGACCGCAAGGCGCTTTGGTGGGCCGTCCGAGACGGGAAGGGCGTCGGACATGCCTTTTCGCGCGATCAGAACAGCGATCGTGACGCGGCATTTTTCAATGGGATGGTTTTGCGCGTTAAGCGCGCCCTCCAGTACCTGAAGACGCTCCCGGAATGGAATGGCCGCGACCTGATTGCGAGCGGACCCAGCCAAGGCGGACTCCAAACCATTTGGGCGGCTGCGTGCGGCGAGGGTGTGACACGCGCCGAAAGTGACATCACCTGGTGTTGCGACATCTATACGAACGGCAAGCTCAGGAAGGACAAGTCGCTCAACCTTGCGGGTGACAACTGGTATGTCGAGTGGACGGATGCGCTTGGCTATTACGATGCGGCCATCGTTGCCTCCCTTGTTCCGAAAACGTGCAAGGTTGTCATCACGCGTGCGGGACTCGGTGACTACATTTGTCCGCCGACCGGACTTGCAAGACTCTACAATGCGCTTGAGTGTCCCAAGAAAATCGTTTGGTCTCAAGGTTCCGAACACGGTTATCTGCCGCCGCGCTACGAAGGACGCGATACCGTTCGCGAGGAGAATTGACATGCCGATCGCTTTAGGATCAGAGATTTGAAAAAGAATAGAGAAAAGAAATGAAGTTTGGGCATTTTGATGATGCGAACCGCGAGTACGTGATTACGAATCCGCGCACGCCGTGGCCTTGGATCAACTATCTTGGCAACGAGGACTTCTTCTCGCTCGTGTCAAATACGGCGGGAGGCTACTCGTTTTACAAGGATGCGAAGTTC
>ONTV01000119.1 GCA_900320855.1 uncultured Lentisphaerota bacterium | reverse complement strand
GGCTCTGAAGATCATGACCGGCTGGACGGAGAATCTCTGGTGCGAAGGGGTCGGCGTCACGAACTGCGTCGTGCGCAACTGCACGTTCGACAACTGCCAGGCCGGCGCCCGGGGCAAGAAGCAGGATGAAGTGATCTTCCTTTCGACCTATCTCCGCCAGCCGAGCTATGCGCAGGGATGGGAGACCTCGTCTTATCCGATTTTCGACCGCATCCGGTTTGAGGACAACACGTTCATCGGGTGCGGCAAGTATCCCACGCCGGACGGCGCGTGCGGCAAGGTCGAGTTTGTCGAAACCAAGTCTTCCAAGTGACTGGCAATCAACGTAATAGGTGAAAAGGAGAGACGAAAAATGAAAACACTCAGATTTAGACAGTCTTGCGCCGTGCTGGCGATCGTCCTGGCCGGAGGCGCGGCTGCGGCGGAAATGCGGGTTTACCGCACGGAGGCGCACGGCGAGATGCGGGAGGTCGAATCCAACTTTTGGTCGGAACTGCCGCAGGGGCGCGCGAACATGGTCGATCTCGATGCCGCGTTCTCCGGCCATCCATTCACGGGGCTGGGGGTCTCCATTCCGGAGTCCTCGTGCTACCTGCTTTCGCGCTTGCCGGCGGAGAGGCGCGCGGACATCCTGCGGACAATCTGGACGACGTCGGGCGCGGGGCTGTCGGTCGCGCGTCTGCAGATCGGGTCGAGCGATTACTCCATGCACGCCTACACATATGACGACGCGGCGGGCGACACGGAGCTGAAGAGCTTCTCGATCGAGCCCGACCGCGCGCATATCCTGCCGGTCGTGAAGGAGATCCAGTCGGTCAACCCGTCCGTCTCGTTCTTCGCCTCGCCGTGGTCGCCTCCGGCGTGGATGAAGGACAACGGGAACATCGCCGGCGGGCGCATGCTCGACAGGTATTTTGACGTGTATGCAAACTATCTCGTGAAGTACGTGCAGGCCTATAAGCAGGAGGGCGTCGACATCGCGGCGCTGACCGTGCAGAACGAGCCCGAATGCGACCAGTTCGGCCTGTCGCCCACCTGCCTCTGGACGGGGGAGCAGGAGGCGGAATTCATCGTCAACCATCTCGCGCCCGCCCTCAGGGCGGCGGGGCTTGCGACCCGGCCCTGGCTGTGGGACCACAACTTCGACGGGACGAACCGCGTCTTCCGGTCGCTTGCGCGCAAGGGCGTCCTTGAGAGCATCGGCGCGGTCGCGTGGCACCCGTACGTCGGCCAGCCAGAGTGGATCAAGCCCATCCACGAGAAGTACCCGAAGCTGCCCATGGTCATGACGGAGATGGGGCCGCACGTCGACCGCTATCGCCGCGATATGCTCTGGTGGGGCGACCTGATGATGCGCACGTTCAACAGCGGCTGCGGCGGGTTTACGAGCTGGTGCATGGTCTTGGATGAGCACGGCCAGCCGAACATCTCGGGCGGATTCCCCTGTGCGGGCTTCGTCGAGCTCAATTCCGTCACGGGCGAAGCCGTGCCGAGCGAGCAGTTCAAGGCGTTTTGCCACTTCGGGCGGTTCGTCCGCAGCGACGCGGACGTCCTGAAAGGCTTCTGGAAGGTCGGCGAATCGGACTGGGCACGGCGGAATGATCGGCGGACAACCTGCTCGGCCTTCCGCAATCCCGACGGTTCGCAGGTCGTCGTTATCGGCTGCCGGCCGGCGGACGGCGATCCGTTCTCGCCCGTGCAGGTTCAGATCAAATACAAAGACCGCTATCTGATCGTCCAGGCGCTGGCGAACGCGCTCACGACGGTGGTGATCCCGAAGTGACGTTCCGGGCAGAGACCAAATTCACTAGGAGACAGATATGAACGTACGCATCGGCACGCTTTGCATGATGGCCGCGACGGCCGTCTCGCCCCTTTGCGCGGAACCGCTTGAGAATGCGTTCAGGGATCCGCCGCGCGAGGCGGGCGTCTGGGTGTGGTGGCACTGGCAGGGCAACAACGTGACGCGCGAGGGCATCACGCTGGACCTGGAGGCCATGCGCGATTCGGGGGTCGCCGGGGCGACGATCTTCACGATTGCCGAGCACTCCGGGCTGGGCGTCCTCTCGAACAAGGTGAATGCGGCGATGGCCTACCGCAACGCGGCGTGGTGGGACGCCGTGACGTTCGCCGTCGACGAGGCGGCGCGTCTCGGACTGAAGATCGGCATGCACAACTGCCCTGGCTTCTCGGTCACGGGCGGCCCGTGGATCGATCCCGCGCACGCCATGCAGAAGGTCGTCTGGACGAAGCGGGCCGTGCCCGGCGGCGAAGTCCTGAAGGGCGCGGAGCTGGAGCGGCCGTGGGTCAATCTGGGGTTCTGCCGCGACATCGCCGTTTTGGCGGTTCCCGACGGCAACCCGGTCTCCGCAGACGAGATTCTTGACGTGACATCCCTCTTCCACGACGGCGTACTCGACTGGCAGGCTCCCGTCGGCCGCAATTGGACGGTCTACCGCTTCGGCTACACGCCGACCGGGCAGCGGTCGCATCCCGTTCCGGACGAGATCCGGAAGACTTGCCTCGAGACGGACAAGCTGTCGCGGGAGGCGACGGAGCTGCACATCCGCGAGGGGCTGGATCCGCTGAAGGCGCGCCTCGGACGCCACTGGGGGAAGACGTTCGTCCAGATCACCGTCGACTCCTACGAGGCGGGCGAGCAGAACTGGTCGCCGCGCTTCCGTGCGGACTTCAGGGAATTGGCCGGCTACGACCCCGTGCCGTTCCTGCCCGCACTGGACGGGCGCACGGTCGCGTCGGAGTCGCGCACGAGGCGATTCAAGGCGGACATGGACTTCGTCGTCCAGCGGCTGTTTGCCCGTAACTACCACGAGATTCTGCACGACTGGACGCGGCGGACCGGCGTCGAACTGCATCTGGAACCCTACGGCGGCCCGTTCGACCCCTTTGAGGCCGCTGCGGCCTGCGACGTGCCGATGGTGGAGTTCTGGAACGGCGTGCCGAGCGGGCTTGGGAACAAGCCCTGGCTCTATGGCGGCTTCCCCGGCATTCCGGGTGCGGTCGGCCGTGCGCTGGGACGCGACATCGTCGCATCCGAGGCGTTTACGGGCGGGCCGCGCGCCTCGCGCTGGACGGAGGCACCGCGTGACTTCAAGCGGTCGGGCGACGCCGCGCTGGCGCGCGGCATCAACCGCCTCGTCCTGCACCATTGGGTTCACCAGCCGTTCGGGAACGAGGTGCGCCCCGGCCTGTCCATGGGCTTCTGGGGCTCGCACTTCGGGCGGACGCAGACATGGCACCGTCCGGCGCGCGCTCTCTACCGCTACTGGGCGCGCTGCCAAGCGCTGCTTCAGCAGGGAAAGGCCGTCGTGCCGGTGCTGACGGTCGGGATCGACCGCGACCTGTTCGTTCAGGCGTCGGAGACCGACATACTGTCGCTTCCCATGTTCCTGCGCGAAGGATATGTCCGGGTCGATGGCGACGGGCAGATCGTCCTGCCGAGCGGTCGGCGCTATCCCGTGCTGCGCGTGCCGCGAACGGACGGACTGCGGCCGGAGACGGCGTCCAACGTCATCGCGCGAACCTGCGGGCTGATCCGCGCGGGCGCGACGGTCTGGGGCGACTTCACGCCTCCCGCCGGGGCGAAAGGGCGCGTGCTGGCTGGGGACAGGCCCCGTGCCGAGGTGCTGGCGGCGGTCGGCGTCCGCCCAGTCGTCGAGATCGCCGCGAAGAGCCTGGACGCGCTGACGACGGAACGCTACATCCTGTCGAGTGCGCGAGAGACGGACGAGACCCGCTTCTTCTTCATTGCGTGCGGACACACGAACGCCGTGGCGCTCGCGGCGACATTTGACGCGGGCGCCCGTGTGCCGGAGGTCTGGAACCCCGAGACGGGGGCGATGCAGGAGGCGTCCGCTTGGCGCGCGCTTCCCGACGGGCGCACGCAGGTTAATCTGGAGATGGTTCCCGACGACGCCCTCTTCGTCGTGTTCCGCCGGCCGTCGCAGGGCCGTCGCGGCGCTTCGCGGCCGCCGCGCCCGTTCACGGCCTGCCGGGAGATCGCCGGCCCGTGGCGAGTCTGTTTTGCGCCAGGCGGCGGCGCGCCGAAGGGCGTGCAGGACTGGCCCGAACTGCAGTCCTGGAGCGAGGCGCAGGATCCGGGCGTCCGCTTCTATTCGGGAGAGGCCGTCTATGAGGCGGCGTTCGACCTGACGGCAGAGGAGGTGGCGGACGCCGAATTCCGACTGGATCTCGGGCGCGTGGAGGTGATTGCGGAGGCGGAGCTGAACGGCGTTGCGCTGGGGACGGCGTGGCGTCCTCCCTACCGATTGCCGGCGACGGCGGGCGTGCGCGCGGGAAGGAACACGTTGCGCGTCCGCGTGACCAACACGTGGAAGAACCGGCTTCTCGGCGACCGGCGCGAGCCGGCGGACCTCGCGTACTGCGACGAGACTTCGCTGCCGGACTGGGGATGGGTCGCGAAGGCGAAGCCGGGCCGAGGTGTCTCGCGCTTTCCCGACTGGCTGCTGAAGGGGGAGGCGCGCCCCGCACGCGGACGTGTCGCCGTGCCGCTCTGGGACTACTACGCCGACGAGGACCTTCCGGAGAAGACGCTCGCGCTCGCCCCGTCCGGTCTGCTCGGCCCCGTTCGCATAGACAGCCGCGCGGTACCATCCCCAGTGGTGGAATAGACACTCTGACGGTGGGGACAGCTTGACGCGTGTGCTACACTACATGGCATGAAAATCAGCATGAAAATCAACTTCTCTCTCGTCGCTGGGCTGGCGGTCGTTGCCGTGCCGATGGCGGTTTTCGCCGGCTGGGCGTCGACCCGGAGACCATCGAGGTCTGTTTGATTTCGCATTTCCACGGCGACGCAGTCTATTCGCGGCGTAATCTGGAGCAGCGTCTGCCCACGCCAACCACCGTCAATGCCGACGAAAGCCGCGCCTTTGTCGAGACCTACTCCGATTCGCGCTACCGCGTCTATCTCTGCCACGACTGACGGGCCGTAGGCCGCTGATGGCGCAGGGGTGTGTCAGGAGGGATAAGTCCAGAGACGCAGTCGATCATTTCATGGCACCGTTCATAGAGAGTTTTTCGCGCGGGCTTGTGAGTGGAAGCCTCGTAGAGGGAAAGAAAGAGCATGCGTCCTTGGGCGCAGAAGCGCTCCTTCTCGCGCGGTGGATGCCATCGGGATCCGAATCCCTCCGGCGAGAGGACAATCCATTTCCCGCCGGCCTTCGCGATTGCGTTGCCGCATTCTTTTTCGAGAGGGCTCATGAAGGTGGAGACGCCTGCCCCGCCGGGGCCGATTCGGGCGGCACTGGAAACGAGGTGGTGCCATTCAGCAGAGCCGGGTTCGGTTGCGCGATGCCCCTTGATGGCCTGAAGCATGGGCAGTTTGAGGATGTCGGTGTTGCCGTAGGCGAACCACTCGCGGCCGAGAAAAGCCACGCGCCTTACCGCGCCGAAGAACTTTGCGTTGCGTCGGCGCAACGCGGCGCGCATCGCGTTTTCGCGAATGTAGCGTCGAAATGTCGCGAGCTGCCCGTCTCGCTTGACTATCCAATCATGCCAGTCTTTGTCGAGAATGTCGCGGGGTGGTGTTTCGCGGCATTGGCCGCGAGCCTGCGCCGACGCGCAGGCCGCAACACCCGACGCGCAGGCCGCAACACCCTGGGCATTGGCCGCGCTCTCCGAGGTGTTGCGTGTTGCCGCGTCTGCGGCAACATCACAGAAAGGAGTAACCCATGAACGTTACCGATAGCTTCTTTCAGCAGAAGCCCGACATCAAGCCGATAATCTACGCCTACGAGCTGGTGGGCGTAGAGTCGCACAAGGGCTACATCAAGGTCGGGGCGTGGCGCGACAGCGCGAAGCACCTGTTCGCGATGGATGACGACGAGTACGAGGAGTGTTTGACACTCTGCGCCGGTTTTCGCGTGTATCGTGCAAGGCACGGGGAGGACTTTGAAGCCCGCTTTACAAGCCCTTCATCCTGCCACTCCTCACCCCACCAACAAAGTGACAACCTAAGCCGGGGGCTTGACATGCCATGCAGTTATTACATTGAGAAGAAATGACAAATGATGACATATCCTGCTTTCTATACTTTTCGGTAATACCGAGTAAAAAAAGCCGCTGCTTTTGGCTTTCCAATAGCGGCGGCTTAATGCAAGCGGCGGCAAAGGGAAATATCCTTTGAATACCTTACAGAAGAAAAGTTTTGCAGCATTACAAAAATAAAAGCCTATACCATTTTGGAAAGAAAAGATACATAATAGTCAAGACGACAACAATCAGAAGTTATGGAGGGTAACAATGGAATATAGTAAGGAAGATTTAATGGAAGCAAAAAAGCAAATTTTGGGAGTGGGAGAGAACATGGGAACAGAGGAAAGTAAAAAAATCTGGGAGGAGAACGCACAATTTTGGGATAATGCAATGGGTGACGAATCTAATGAATT
>ONTV01000032.1:17103-26968 GCA_900320855.1 uncultured Lentisphaerota bacterium | reverse complement strand
ACCCGAACGACGAGACCGAACGGCAGTTCCCCGACCCGCAGCGGGCGGTCGGAAACGGCCTTTTTTAGGGGCTATTCAAAAAACCGGGATAAGCGTGCCAGGGCTTTCCGGCCTCGCCCCAGGGGTCCCCTCGGCTTTTCACAAGGCTTCAAGGCTTTACTGCCATTGCCCGGTCAGGAAATCCTAGACAAGGGTGCCTGCGCGAGTTTCTCCAGCAGAGCCGTGCAACCCACACGGACGTCGCGGTAGGTCGCGTCGAAATCACCTGTGTACCACGGATCGTCAATTGTCCGGTCGAGGCCGGCGAACGCCAACAGAAGGCGGACTTTCCCCCGATCCGCCGGGCCGACAAGGCGGCGCAGATCGGCGACGTTCGCTTCATCCATTCCAATCAGGAGATCATACGCCTTTGCCCGATTCGCCGTCAACAGCCAGGCGGCACGCGGCACGAACGGAACGTCATGTGCGCGCAACTGGGCGCGCGTTCCGGGATGGATGTCGTTGCCAATCTCGTCCGTGTGCAACGCGGCCGATTCGACGAACAGATCGTCGCGACCGGCCTCGGCCGCCAGTTTCTTCATGACGAACTCGGCCATGGGCGAACGACAGATGTTGCCATGGCAGCAAAAGAGGATTTTCATGGCGCGAACTCCATTCCGTCCGGCAGACGCGGCGTCGCCAACTCGATCAGCCGGTCAATCTTGGCCTCAAGCCGGTCTAACCGCCGTTCCACCTGCGACTCCAAATCGTCAACCTTTCGCTCCAGCCGGTCAAAGCGATCATCAAGCCGCGCCTGGATGTGCGACGACTCCGACCGAATCGTGTCCTCGAGCCGGGCGCCGTCCAAGCCTGTGCGAAACGCCAGCCAAAAACCGCCGATCAGCGCAGCCAACAGCAGCAGGACGACTGTCCATAACCTTATCCGCGTCTTCATGTTCACGATTCCATTTCAGTTTGTTGTGCCAAGGGGAAAAAGAAAACCCCGCAATCGCGAGGCAATCAGTGGAGGTGGGAAGCGGAGTTGAACCGCTGTAAGCGGATTTGCAGTCCGCTACCTAACCGCTCGGCCATCCCACCACGGATAAGTGGCGCGTAGTATAGCAAATCCGGTCCGTCCCCGTCAAGCGGGGGTACGCCATTTGATTTTTCGTCAACGGCCCCGAAGCGCCCTCCTTCAGACGTCCCAGCCTTCGCCGTTGCGACGCGAGACGAGGAGCCAGAGGAAGAACGGCGCGCCGAGGATCGCGCAGACGACGCCGACCGGCACGTCCGCGCCCGGCAGAAGCCGCCGCGCGAACTCCGCGCACATGAGGAACGCGCCGCCGACGAGCGCCGACAGCGCGAAGACGCGCTGAAGGCGCGGACCCGCCTTGCGACGGACGGCGTGCGGCACGACGAGTCCGACGAACCCGATCGCTCCGGCGAGCGCGACCGAGACGGCCGTCGCGAGCGAGACGAGCGCGAGGATGGCGAACGCCGTCGCGCGCACGTTGACGCCGAGGGCCTCCGCCTCGGCGCGTCCAAGCTCCATGACGTTGAGCCGCCGCGCGAGCGCCAGCAGCGCCGCAAGGACGACGGCCAGGGCCAGCCCTCCCAGCGCGAGCGTCGGCCCGGTCACCGCGCCCAGCGACCCGTAGAGCCACTTCGAGAGCGCGGCAAAGTCGTCCGGCTTCGCGTAGGAGAGGACGAGCATGTCGAGCGAACCCAGGAAGCCGCCCGTCACGAATCCGGCGAGGACGACCGCGTTTCCTCCCGACAGGAGAAACGGGTTCGCGCCGTCCGCCGCGCGCGCCCGCGCCGCGCAGTAGCCGACGACGCAGACGAGCGCGAGCGAGACGCACGAGCCGAGGAAGCTCGACGCGGGCAGCACCCATGCGCCGAGCGCGACGAGCCCGAGGTTCGTCGCGAGCGCGGCGAAGAGCGCTGCGCCGCCGACCGTCCCCAACAGGTAGGGCTCCGCCAGCGGGTTGCGCAGGACGCTCTGGAGCGCCGCGCCCGAGACGGCGAGCGCCGCCCCCGTGACGGCCGCCGCCGGATAGGCCCAATCCATGAGTTGTGAGGGTGGGGGTTAGAACTCGTAGCGGACGGTCACCATGAACGTGCGCCCACAGGCGGGGTAATAATAACGGCCCTGCCAGGTGCCGTATCCCGCATAATCGCAGTATTTCCGATCCAGCAGGTTGTCGATGCCAGCGGAGACCGTGCACCCCTTGAAGACGCCCCATGTCGGCATGAACTTGACGCCAAGATCAAAGAGCGTGTACGAAGCGAGCGACCCCGCCTCGTTACGGAAGTCGCTTCCGAAACGCTGGCGATCCACAAAGCGGCACCCGCCAAAGACCGACAGTTCGTCGACCAGGTACCATTCGCCACGAAGACGGACGGACTGCCGTGGCGCCATCGGAATGTCACATCCGTCAAATTCGCCGCCGTCAAACCGCGCGTAGGTGAGATTGTAGGCGAGGCCGAGGCTGCCGACCTTCTCCCGCTCCCAGCCAGCCGACGCCTCAAGGCCATCGCGCACCGTCTTGGCCGGCGCGTTCACATTGTACGCGGCGCCATAATAGGCGTACGGTTCGCAAAAGATCTCATGCTTGGTTTCGGTATGGAACACGGAAAAGTCCAGATGCGTCTCTTCCGTCGGACGCCATTCGAGGCCGAGATCCGTCGAATGCCCGACTTCAGGGTCAAGGGCCTTGCCGGGCTCGGTGTACGCAATCTCGTCACAGAACGGCGAACGATAGAAGCGCGACCATTTCACGAAAAGCTTCAGGTTGTCCGTTGGGTTCAGGATGGCGCCCGTCTCGCCGGTCACCAGCCCATGATTGTTGCGCGGATGTTCCAGCGCCTGTGCGCCCGAATAGCCATACCAGCGGTTCACGACACCTTCGCCGCGGACGCCGCCGAAGACGCCGAGCCAATCCGTCAGCCGAATTTCGTCACGCACGTAGCCACCTCCCGTGAACCGAACGAAATGGCTCTGTTCCGGATAATAAGGCGAATTCGTCCGCCGCCGATAAGTGTCGAGACGGAAGTCCGTGCCGGCAATGAACGTGTTGCCAAAGTTCCCCAGCATTCCCTCGTTGACATAACGCGGCGAGAACGAATAGGCAAACAGCGAATAGTCGTAGTAGTTGTCCGTCGGCCCATATCCAGACACATACTCCCACTTCGTATGGCGAAATCGGTGTTCGAAGGAGGCGGTGAAATCAATATGCTGGTCTTCGTCAATAACAATGCGACCATCCGCTCTGAGGCCGCTCGACCACTGGAAGGCTCGAGAGTTCTGGTTATTACCATACTGCGCCATGAAAGGATGGCGACAGCTCCGATATTCGGTTTCCGTCAACGAGCCCGGCATCTCATAGCTCGAATGGTTGTAGAATGCTGACAACCCCAAGTAGGAGCCATTGGCAAAATTCTTCCGAATTCCGCCATTCGCATTCCAAATCGAATACCCGCCGTTATCACGGTAGCCGTCGCTACGGAGCCAATCGCCCCCCGCATGATAGACAAGGCCCTCGTCCTCGATTCCTCCGCGCGTCCGAATAGTCGCACCAACTGTCCCATAACGCCCCCCAAAGACCTCAACCGTACGGCGCGGCGTATAGTCGTTTCCTGATGTGACGATGTTCACGACACCAGCGGAAGCCCCATCTCCAAACAGAACGCACTGCGGACCGTGAAGGATCTCAACACGCTCAACCGCGCCCAACGGGATTCGCATCAGGTTCGGCGCGGACATATCCACGTCATTAATCCGCTCCCCGTCAACCGACACAACGATTCGCCCGAACGAGTTATCCCCATACCCCCGCATGGAAAGGGCCGATTGGACGGGATTCCCGCTCAAATGCCGGACAAAGAGATTCGCCCTCCGTTCAAGAAGCGCTGGAATGTCCTTCACGCCCTCTTCTGAAATGCCTTTCGCGTCTATGACCTCAACATATGACGGGACTTCCATCTTGGTCTGCCCGAGGCGCGAGGCCTCGACGACGACCGTTCCGAGTTCGGCGGCGGGCGTGTGCGCGCCCGCAACCGCGTTCGTGGCGGCCGCGACGGCCGCCAGCATCAGCGTGTGCATGTTCCTTCTTTCCCCCTCATGCGAGGGTACTTGGTGGTTGGAAGGAGCGGCCCGTCTTCCGACTTTGACGGTTGCGCGACAGCGCCTGGCTTTCACAGGACTTTCCGGTTGCCGCCCCCGATATGGCCGCATATTATACCATAGTCGCCGTCCCCGCGCCGCGCCGAGCTGCCCGGTGGCCCGGCGCCGCGCCGCCCGCCTCCCGCAAGTCGCATGCCTGCCGTGTGCGCCACCACAAGGACAAGGCTCGGCACGGACGTCCTAACCCCATTCTGTCTCGTTTATGACGCCGTCCTCGTCGGTACGTTCGTGCCCCCTCGCGGCCTCAGCCGCGAAACGCTACATCTCCGACACGAGGACGCTCGACCCGACGGGCATCAGCAGATCGATCTCCGTCTGGTCGGGCGCCCGGAAGGAGACGCCGAGCGACTTCCAGAACGCCGCCGCGCCACGCGGCAGCTCGTAGGCGCCCGCCTTGCCCGTCGGCTCCTTCACGAGGTCATAGCGCTTGAAGAACTTCTCCTTCAGAAGGAGGTCGGCCGTCCGCGTCCGCCGATGGACGACAAGCGTGAAGCGCGGATGCGCCATCACGTAGACCTTCGAGCCGAGGCGAACCGTCCCGACGTCACCGCCGTTGAGCCGCGCGAACGAGGCGAAGGTCGAGCCGTTCTCCGCCGCGATGCGCGACGCGGAGTCGCCGCGCCGCACCTCGACCTGCCGCACCCAGAGCGGCGTCTTCCGCTCGAAGAGCCGCTTCATGTTCAGCGTGCCCAGACGGCGCGCGAGCGCGTCGTCCAGGTCCGCCGCCGGCGAGCCCGGCAGCGCGCGGATTTGCTCGATCGTCGAGACGGCCATCTCGACGTCACGCTGCCGCTCGGCCTCCTCCAGCCGCAGCAGCAGGTTGCGCACGCGCGGCGGACGCTTCTCCGTCACGTCGCGGCTGACGGTCGGCACGACCGCCGGCGGCGGCTCCGCCGGACGCGCCGCCGCAACAGTCTGCGCGGGCGGACGCGCGACGGGCCGTGCAGACGGCGCCGTCGATTCGGATGCGGCGTCCTCTTGCGCCGACGCGCGGACGCGCCGCGCCCACGTGACGGAAAACGAGACGACCGCGACAAGGCCGACGGCGAGCACAATCCATCCAAGGCCGGACGACTTTGGCTCGTCCTGCCGGGGATTCCACTCGAGGCCGTACCTGCCGCGGTTGAGCGACATCGCCCCTTACTTCTGCGCCGGTTCCTCCGTCGGAACGACGCCCGAGACGCAGCTGCGCGCGATCTCGACCGTGGTGCCGGGGCAGATCTCGACCTTGAACGTCTTCTCCGTCGCCTCCTGGATCGTGCCCATGAGGCCGCCCGCGAAGATGATCTTCGCGCCCGCGCGAAGTTCCTCGATCATCTTCCGGCGCTCCTTCTCCTTGCGCTGCTGGGGACGGATCATCATGAAGTAGAAGATCGCGAGGATGAGGAGCATGGGGACGAGCATTCCCATGCCGCCGGCCTGGGGAGCGGGTGCGGCAGGCGCCGCGTCGCAGAGCATCAGTGCTGTGTTCATTTCTTTCCTTTCGGTTTTTGATGTTTGGATGTTTGGGTGTTTGGAAGTTTGGGAGGTGGGGCGTCAGTTCGTGTAGGCGCGGGCTTCGGCGAGAAAGTCGGCGAACGCGCCCGCCGCCAGCGACGCGCGCAGGTCGGCCATGAAGCGGTTGAGCGCCCGGACGTTGTGGATCGTGAGCAGCCGCAGGCCGAGAATCTCGTTGCAGGAGAGAAGATGGCGGATGTAGCTGCGCGAGAAGTTCTGGCAGCAGTAGCAGTCGCAGCCTTCCTCGACGGGCCCCGGGTCGCGCGCCCACTTCGCCGCCTTGATCGCGACGTTGCCGTGGCGCGTGATCGCCGTGCCGTGGCGCGCGATGCGCGTCGGGATGACGCAGTCGAACATGTCCACGCCGCGCGCGACGCACTCGGCCATCTGGTGCAGGACGCCCAGCCCCATCACGTAGCGCGGACGGTCCTTCGGCAGGTAGGGCACGCTCGCTTCGACGGCCTGGTACATGAAGCTCTCCGGCTCGCCGACGGAGACGCCGCCGATCGCATAGCCGTCGAAGCCGATCTTCACGAGCTCCTCCGCGCAGTGGCGGCGGATGTCGTCGTAGACGCCGCCCTGCACGATGCCGAAGACCATCTGCCCCTCGGCGTGCGGCTCGTCCTTCGAGCGCCGCGCCCAGCGAATCGTCCGCTCGACCGACGCCTCGGCGCGCGCGCGGTCGCAGGGATAGGGAAGGCACTCGTCGAAGACCATCGCGATGTCGGAGCCGATGACGCGCTGCATCGCCATCGACTCCTTCGGCCCGAGGAAGAACGCATGCCCGTCGAGGTGCGACTGGAAGTGGCAGCCCTCCTCCGTGAACTTGCGCATCTTCGCGAGCGAGAAGACCTGGAAGCCGCCGGAGTCCGTGAGGATCGGCCCGTCCCAGCGCATGAACTTGTGCAGCCCGCCCGCCGCCGCGATCACCTCGGGGCCGGGGCGCAGCAGGAGGTGGTAGGTGTTGCCGAGGACGACCTGCGTCCCGAGCGCGACGAGGTCGCGCGGCTCGAGCGCCTTCACCGTGCCGAGCGTGCCGACGTCCATGAACACGGGCGTCTCGACGACCCCGTGCACGGTCGTCAGGCGTCCCAGCCGCGCCTTCGTGCGCGCATCTTCCTTTAGTATCTCAAAACTCACGGCGCGTATTGTATCAAAAAAATGCGCCCCCCACTTGCGGGAAAACCGAAAATTGTGTATCATTCACTCCACAACTTCTCAAAGAGGTATCAAACAGCTATGAATAAAGTTCTGCACGTCCTCGTTTACGTGTTCCTGGCGCTCGCTGCGGCGGCGCTTTACTTCGAGCTCCAGCTCAACTCGAAGCGCTCTGAGCTAACGGACCGCAATCGTCTGCAGGAAGACTACCTTGTCAAGATTGCCCGCACGATCGAGAAATCCGATCCGGCGAAGGACATGTCGCTGGAAATCAAGAAGGACGCTTCGCCCGTCGAGGCACGGCTCGTCGATTCGCCGGACATGAACAACGTGCTGGAGGACTATAACGGCGCGCTTGAGCAGACGCGCACGGGCGACGACGTCACCTACAAGTGGGGCGAGAACGAGCGTCGCCAGCTCCGCATGGTCTACGCGACCGACGTGAATGGCGAACCGCTGATGGACGGGACTCAGCCGCTCATGCGCGGTCCCGGGACGGAGGACGAGCTCCTGAACAAGCTCTTCGAGTCCGCGAAGGCCCAGCAGGCGCGTCTCAACACGACGCGCGCGGCGTTGGCCGACCTGCGCGCCAAGCTCGAGGCGGCCGTCTCCGAGATCAACCGGCTGAAGCCCGAGGCGCGGCAAGACAAGGTGACGATCACCGAGCTGAAGGCGAAGTTCGCCGAGATCGAGCAGGAGCGCGACAAGGCGCAGAGCGACGTGGCGAAGATCAAGGCCCAGATCGACGAGCTGAACGGCGAGATCGCCTCGAAGACGGACGAGCTCCAGAAGAAGGACGAGGAGATCGAGGCCAAGAACGAGGAGATCGCCAAGGCGAAGCAGCTCAACGAGAACCTGCGCAAGATGCTCCAGACGTCGATCCAGACGCAGGGCACGGCTTCGGCTGCCGGCGCCGGAACGGTCGTCACGTCCCTGCCGGCGGGCGACAAGGGCCGCATCGTCGAAGTCGACAACGAGAAGATGTTCGCCATCGTCTCGTTCGCTGAGGAGGCGATGAAGGAACTCAAGGGCGACGACCTCGCGAAGCCGCTGCCGGCCATTGACCTCGGCGTCAAGCGCGGCGACACGTTCGTCGGCCGCATTCACCTGCGCCAGGAGGTCAAAGGCAAGCCCTACGTGATCTGCGACATCCTCGGCGCGTGGGAGCAGGACAAGCTCGCCGAAGGCGACACGGTCTTTGCCGACTGATGAAGGCGCTCTCGTTCGCGTTGGCCGGGTTGGCGCTCTCCCTCCTCGCGGGGTGCATCGCCGACTCGGCGGAGGATTCGGATCTTCCGTGGGCCTCCAACAGGAGCTGGGAAGGCATCGCGCCGATTGCCCCCTCCGTGATGGACAGGTATGAGTGAAGATGAGTTTGGAAGTTTGGAAGTTTTGGGGTTTGGAAGTTTGGGGGGTTGGATGTTTGGATGTTTGGGGGTCGGGCGGTTTGGATGTTTGGGGGTGGTCGCGTGTTTGTGAGGTTTGACGGATGATTGAGAATCAGTCCCTGATCCAACAAGAAGGCGGCGTTCGACTGGACGCCGCCCTTCTTCATGCTTTCCCGACGACGACGCGCGGCTTCGTCCGAGAGGCCATTGCCGCCGGACACGTGCTCGTCAATGGGCGGCGCGCGGCCAAGGGGCAGAAACTGCGCGGCGGCGAGATGGTTGCCGTCGTCAAACTTCTCGAAGCCCGCGACAATCTCGTCGCCCCCGGTGGGGTCTGTCCCCAGCCCGTCTTTGAAGATGCGGCGCTCCTCGCATTCGACAAGCCGGCCGGCATGCCTGTCCAGCCGCTCTCCTGCCACGAGACGGGTACGCTCATGAACGCCGTGGCGACGCGCTACCCGGACTGCCGCGCGCTCGGCCCCGACCTGGCGGCGCTGGGCGAGAGTCCGCTCATGGCCGGCGCCCTGCACCGAATCGATGCGGACACGTCCGGGCTCGTCCTCGTCGCGCGCACGATCGAGGCGTTCGCGAATCTGCGCGACCAATTTGCGGCGCAGTCCGTCCGCAAGACCTACCTCGCGCTCGTCGAGGGCGCCGTCGCCGTCGGCGGCACGCTTGAGAACGACCTGGTCCACGACCCGACGCTCCCCTTCTGCCGGATGATCGACTTCAACCACAATCGGCTAACGCGCGCCCAGTGCGCACGCCTGAAGCCGCTTCACGCCGTGACGCAGTTCAAGCCACTCGACCACCTGACGGCCGAGAACGAGCCTCGGACTCTCCTCGAAGTGACGATCCGCACGGGCGTCACGCACCAGATCCGCGCCCAGTTTGCCCTTGCGGGCATGCACATCGTGAACGACCGCCTCTACGGGGCCTTCGCCGTCGAGAACCAGGCCGGACATTGCCTCCACGCCCTGGCCGCCGCGTTCGCGCATCCCGTCACGGGCACGCCGACCGAGATCCGAACCCCCTATCCGACATGGGCCTAGCGGTACCAGACGTCGCGTCCGTCCTTGAGAATCCAGAGGACGGAGACGGCGGCGTCCGGGCCGAGGAGTTCCGGAAGCCGCGTCCGCAGGAAGCGTTTCCCCGCGTCCGGACCCAGCACGAAGAGCGTCGTTGACAGGCCGTCCGCCCACAGCGCCAACGGACACCGCACCGTCACCGACGCGACGTCGTTCGAGACGGGAAGCCCCGTCCGCCCGTCTTGGATGTGCTTGCCGCGAAAGTATTCCGCGCTCGTCGCCAACGCCTCGCCCGCGCGCAGGGTGACAAGGGTGGCGACGCCCTCGCCCGACGGACTGCGAACGCCGACCCGCCAGTCGCCGCGCACGGCCTTCAGGTTGCCGCCAAGGTCGATCAGGAGGTCTTCGCCCGCGCCGCGCAGGGCCTCCGCCGCGACGTCGACGGCAAAGCCCTTCGCGATCGCGCCGAAGTCGAGGTCGTCCGCGCCGCGCCATGACGGGTCGAACGCCCGGTCGGACGCCGTACGCAGCCGCATCGCCGCGTCCCAGCAGGGCTGGCCGAACGGCGAGACGCGGCCGAGCCGGCGAAGGGTCGAGTTCGGGTCAAAGCGGTTGAACTCGTCCGAGAC
>ONTV01000032.1:0-17057 GCA_900320855.1 uncultured Lentisphaerota bacterium | reverse complement strand
ACCGTCCCCATCGCCGTCCATTCGACGCGCGCGACCGTTGGCGCGCGACTGCACCCGGCGGCCAGGACGCCCGCAAGCAGGAGCGCAAGGCTACAGGTCGGCCACGACATCGGGTGCGAGAACCGTCAGCGAAATGTCCGTCCGCCGCAGCGCGGCCAGCGTCTCGCGCATCGCCTGCTCGGCCAAGTGCGGCGCGTTGCAGTCGCGCGAGAGGTGGGCGAGCGCGAGGCGCTTCAGGCGCGGCGAGGCGAACTTCCGCACGAACGCGCAGGCCTGGTCGTTCGAGAGATGTCCGCGCGGCCCGGCGATGCGCTGGACGAGAGACGGCGGACGCCCCGACTGGCGCAGCAGCACGGAATCGTGGTTCGACTCCAGCGTCGCGCAGTCGGCCTCGGCGAAGCGGACGCCGATCGAGTCGAGCGGCGTGCCGATGTCCGTCCCGTGGAAATACGTCTCGTCGCCGCGCACGAGATAGCCGACCGGATCGACCGCGTCGTGCGGAATCGAAAACGGCAGCACGGAGAACGGCCCGACGTCAAACGCCTGTCCGTTCTCGAAGCAGACGAACGCCGACTCGTCCAGCCCCTGGTCGTCGGCAACCGCCTCGGCCGTCATCGCGTTCGCGAAGACGGGAACGTCCACGCGGTTCAGGAGGCGCTTCAGCCCCGCGATGTGGTCCGCGTGGTTGTGCGTGATAAGGACAGCGCAGAGCGTCGAGAGGTCGAACGCCGCCTTCAGGCATTTGCAGCTGACGCCGCAGTCAATCAGGAGCGCCGCCCCGTCCTGCTCGACGAGGTAGGCGTTTCCCTTGGAACTCGATGCAATCGGTCGGATGCGCATCGCGGTCAGCCCCGCGCGAACGCGCGGTGCGCGATGTCCTTGCGGTAGAACATGCCGTCGAAGGAGATTCCCGCAATGCGCGCGTAGGCGTTGTCCACCGCCGCGCGCAGCGTCGCGCCCAGCCCCGTCACGGACAGGACGCGCCCGCCCGCCGTGACGATTCGCCCGCCCTCGGCCTTCGTCCCGCAGTGGAAGACGAGGCTTTCCACGTCTTCCATTCGACTCTTCGAAAACTCGATTATTCGATTATTCTCATATGCGCCCGGATAGCCGCCCGACGCGAGAATGACCGTCGCCGCGCAGTCGTCCTTCACGACAACGTCCTCGTCGCGCAGACAGCCCGTCGCCGCGTGGAGGAGCGCCGTCGCGAACGAGCCGCCGAGGCGCGGCAGGACGGCCTCCGTCTCGGGGTCGCCAAAGCGCGCGTTGAACTCGACGACGTTGACGTCGCTTCCCGACGTCGCCGTCGGGCCGTGCGGAACGGCGTTCGCGTCGTTCACCATCAGCCCCGCGTAGAGGACGCCGCGATAGGTGATGCCGCGCCGCTTCAGCTCGCGCACGACGGGCAGGATGATCTTATCGCGAATCAGCGGCAGCTTGTCGGACGTGACGACCGGCGCGGGCGAATACGCGCCCATGCCGCCCGTGTTCGGGCCCTTGTCGCCGTCAAAGACGCGCTTGTGGTCTTGGCTCGACGGCAGGAGAACGGCGTTCTCGCCGTCCACGAGCGCGAGAATGGAACATTCCTCGCCATGCAGGAATTCCTCGATGAGGACTTCCGCTCCGGCCGCGCCGAACTTGTTCGCGACGAGCATGTCGTCGATCGCCGCCTCGGCCTGTTCGCGCGTCTCGGCGACGACGACGCCCTTCCCGGCCGCCAGACCGTCCGCCTTGATGACGACGGGCAGTCCGAACGCAGGGAGCGCGGCCTTCGCCCGCGCGGCGTCCGTAAACGTCTCGGCCTTGCCGGTCGGCACGCCCGCCGCGTCCATCACCTCCTTGGCGAAGCGCTTGGAGCCCTCCATCCGCGCGCCGGCCGCGACCGGGCCGAAGCAGACGACGCCCTCTTTTTCGAGCGCATCGACGAGGCCGAGGACCAGCGGGGCTTCGGGGCCGACCACGACGAGGTCGGGACGCTCGGTCTTCGCCCAGGCGACGAGGCCCGCGATGTCGTCCGCCTTCAGCGGCACGTTCGTCGCGACGGCCGCCGTGCCCGCGTTGCCGGGGGCGCAGAAGAGCGCGTGCTTTTCGGGGTCCTGCGCAAGGCGCCACGCCAGGGCGTGTTCGCGCCCGCCCGATCCAACAACCAGAATCTTCATCTCTCTCCTTTCAACTTTTCAAAACCGCTCGATCTCAAAGCCCCACCCCATTCGACCATTCGATCATTCAATTATTCGACCATTCGATTATTTCCCAGCCCCATTCGATCATTCGACCATTCGATTATTTCACTTCGGCAACATCAGCTTCTGTCCGATGCGGAGGTTGTCGTTCTTCAGATTGTTCATCTCCTTGATCTTGCGGATCGGCACGCCCGTCGCCTGCGAGATGAGCGAAAGCGTGTCGCCCGCCTCGACGACATACTCGTTGTGCGGACCGATGACCGTCCGCCGCGTCTCATGGCGCGGCGCCGGCGCAGGCGGCGGCTGGATCTTCGCGATTCGTCCCGAGAGGTCGCGGACGATTTCCTCGCGCTGCGAACCGAGCTGACGGCGGAGCGACGCGACCTCAGCCTTGAGGGCCTCGACCTCGCGCCGGAGCCCCGCGCTGTCGTTGCCGGACTCCAGCCGCGCGACGCGCTCCTGCAGGTCGTTCAGGTTCGACTGCAAGACCGAGATCTGCCCCTGCACGCGCTGCATCTCCGCATACGCCTGCTGGACGATGAAGCTCTCCTTGCCCTGTGCCCCCGCGAGCGCGGGAAGGAATGTCAGGACGAACGCCGCCTTTTTCATGTTCATGCTCTTCTCTGTGCCTCCGTGTCTTCGTGTGAAACTAAAACAAGTAGAAAACCAGCCACAGCGTCCCGAGAACGGACGCGACAACCAGAAACCGCCGCTGGCGAAAACGCGCCTCCTCCTGCCGGATCGTCCGCCCAAACGTGCTCATCCCGCCGCCCGAAAGATAGTGCAGCAGCTTGCCGTAGACGCCCCGGTAGTCCGCCAGAATCCACGGCGTGCGCGAGCGCGTGTAGGCGTGGCGCGAAGACAGGACTGACAGCGGGATGGGCATGGCGGGGAGGGAAGGAAGAAATAATCGAATGATCGAATAATCGAATGATCGAATGGTCGAATGATCGAATGGTCGAATGGTCGAATGGGGGGGGGGGGGTTAGGGGAGGGTGATGGTCTGGCCGGCGCGGACGCGGCCGTCGTTCGAGATCAAGGTCTTGTTCGCGTCGCGAATGAGCCGCCACGCCGCGACGCGGCCGTAGAAGCGCAGCGCGATCTTGTAGAGCGTGTCGCCCTCCTGCACGACGTAGGTCGGCGGCCGCCGCGCCTTCTCCGCCGCCGCCCGTTCGGCCGCCGCGCGCGCCTCTTCGGCACGGAACGCCTCGTCGGCCGCGCGCTTCGCGTGGTCATCAGCAGTCTGACGCGGCAGAAGCGACGAGCCCGTGGACGTCTCCTCCGCTTCTTCTGCCTTCAACGCGGCAATCTCGTCGAGCGACGAACGGCCGGGCGAGGACGTCTCCTCGTCTTCCTCGTCCAGCAAGTCCTTCACGCTCACCACGTTCGGACGCGACGACGCCTCGCTCGCGCCCGTCCCCTTGACGGCGGACACGAGCCGCTGGTGTTCGCTCTCCAAGGTGCGGAAGCGCGCCTGCTCCTCCTCCAGCGACTTCTCCGCCTCGGCAACGCGCGCGTTCGCCGCCTTCAGTTCCTTGCGCAGCGCCGCAATCTCCGCCGCGCTTGCGTCGTTTCCCACCAGGCGGTATTTGTCCGCCAGCTCGCGCGCCAGTTCCCGTTCGCACAGCGCCAGCCGATCCTGCGCGATCTTCGCCTTGTCGCTTTCGGGACGCAGCAGGAGAAACTCGCGGTAGGCGCAGAACGCCGCAAGATAGTCCTTTTTCGTGTCCTGCATGAGGCAGGCGTACTGAAACCGCGCGGAGGCGTTGCCCGGCGACTTGCGAATCGCCTTCGCAAACCCCTTCACCGCCGCGTCCAGCCGCCCGGCACGATAGTCCGCGAGCGCCGCGCGGTACGCGCCGTCCTCGCGTTCGTCCGCCAGATTCTGTCGGCCCTGGATGTAATCACACGCCGTCAGGCTCGTCAGCGCCATCAGCGCCAGCGTCAGTCGAATCGTCTTCATCGGTCTCATCATCATCGCCTGTCTCATCGGATTCCTCCCCTTCTTCTTCGTTTTCGTCTTCATCGGCTTCGTCATCATCGTCGTCATCGTCGAACTCGTCGGGCGTGTCGTCGATGAAGAAGTCGTCGGAGTCGGCGGCGGAAGACGGGGCGGCGGGAGACGGGACATCTGCGACGGACGCGACTTCTGCGACAGAAGCCGCCCCAGCAGAGCCCGCAAAGGGATCCTCGCCAACCTCCGCGCCGAGCAAGTCGCCGGCCTCGGTCTGCGACGCATTCGTCGCGTCCGTCTTGTCCGTCGCGTTCGTCCCGTCTTTCTCCGCCGAGTCGTCCTTCGTCGGCTTTTCGGGCTTGCGGTAGCTCGCCGCCTTCTGCTTCGGGTTCGAGCGCTGAAGCGTCGGGTCGAGCTCGTTGAGCTGCTGGAGCGACGCGAGGCCGAAGTGTTCGAGAAAGAGCGGCGTCGTGCCGTAGAGAAACGGGTGCCCCGGCAGCTCGGACTTGCCGACAAGCCGCACGAGCTGAAGGTCTGTCAACGTCTTGATGTTCGCCGAGACGTCCACGCCGCGAATCGCCTCGATCTCGCTCTTCGTGAGCGGCTGGCGGTAGGCGATGATCGCGAGCGTCTCCAGCGACGCACGCCCCAGCCGGTTCGGGCGGTCCATCTTCAGGAGCGCGCGCACGTAGCGCCCGCAGCTCGGCTCCGACTGGAGACGATACGCGCCGCCCGTGCAGACGAGGCGGAAGCCGCAGCCGGCGACCTCCAACGCCTTCTCCACGCCGCGAATCGCCTCGGCGATCTCCTTCGCCGTGCACGTGCGGTAGACGTCCATGACCTCCTTGTTCTCGCCGTCCTCGGCCTCGACGGTCTTCACGGCCTCGCGCAGCTCCGCCGCCGTCAGCGGCGTCTCGCTTGCGAAGAGGAGCGCGCCCACGATCTCCTGCAGGGAGCGCGGCAGCGGAATCTTCACCTCGTCACTCATAGTCGTCCGGTTTCTCCAAAGGCTTGTCGTCCGGCTCCTCGCGGGACGGCAGAATCGTGATCTCGTGGAACGCCGCGTTCTGGTAGATGATGACGCGGTGCTGGCGCAGCAGTTCGAGGAGCGCGAGGAAGGTGACAATGATCTCGCCCTTCGGCGCGTTCTCCGGGTCGAAGAGCGACGTGAAGGCGACCTGCCCGTCCTGGCGCGTGCGCGCCAGCACGTAGTCCATCTTCTCCGGCACGGAGAAGCGAATGCCCTTCAGCTCCTCGTGCGGCATCTCGTTCGCCCGCGCGACGACCTCCTGGAACGCCGTCAGCAGGTCGTAGAGGTCGAGGTTCGCGAGCGCGCCCTTCGCGTCCGCCGCCGTCTTCTCGAACTTCGGGCGCCCCCCGCCGTAGTCGAACGCATTGGCGGCGAACGCCTCCATCCGCTCCAGTCGCACGGCCGCGTCCTTGAACTTCTTGTACTCGACGAGCTGGCGGACGAGATCCAGGCGCGGATCGACCCACTCCTCGTCGCCGTCCTCGTTGCCGAGACGCCGCGAGACCGGCAGCAGCATCCGCGACTTGATCACCATCAGCGTCGCCGCCATCACGATGAACTCGCCGGCGATGTCGAGGTTGAGCCGTCGCGCGTCCTCAATGAACGCCATGTACTCCGCCGTGATGCGCTCGATCGGAATGTCGTAGATGTCCAGCTCCTCGCGACGGATCAGATAGAGCAAAAGATCAAGCGGACCTTCAAAAACGTCCAGATTGACCTTGTACTCATCCGCAAAGAGCTGTTCCTGCGCCATAGGAACGGATTATACCAAAAAGCCGCGTTTGGAAGCAAGGGAGACGGCCTCGGCGCGATCGGACGCGCCAAGTTTGAAAAACGAGCGCTTGAGGTGCATTTTGACGCTGTTTTCGCTGATGCCGAGCGTCGTGCCGATCTCACGGTTCCCGAGCCCCCGCGCGGCGAGCTTCAAGACTTCCGTCTCGCGCGGCGAGAGCCCCTTCGCGCCCTTGCGCGTCTCGTAGATCCGCCGCACCTCGTCCGTCATGAAGACCTCGCCCGCGAGCGCCGAACGAATCGCCGCGACGATTGTCTCGATGGGTGACTCCTTCATCACGTAGCCGAGCGCGCCCTCCTCGATCGCGCGGTAGACGTCCTCCTCCGTGTCGGACGTCGTCAGCATCACGACGCGCGCCTTCGGATCGACCGCCAGAATCTCCTTCAGGGCCTCGATGCCGCTCAAGTCGGGCATCCGCACGTCCAGGAGCGTGACGTCAGGCCGCGTCTCGCGCACGAAGTCCGCCGCGCCCTTGCCGCCGCCGAATTCCCCGGCGAACGCGAAGTCCGGCTCGGCCTCGATCAGGTACTTCAACCCCGCCCGCACGACCACATGGTCGTCGATGATTGCCACTCGTGTCATGTTGCGTATTATACCATTCTTCCCGCCGATCAGGGCGCGATCCGCGCACGAATCGCGTCCGTCAGCCGCACGGCGGCGACATGGCGGGAGGCAGCGTCCGCCGACGGCCGAAGCGGGGCGGACGCGCGAAACGAGAAGACGACGCGCCGCGTGCCCATGTCCCACGGACGCTGCCCCTTGGCGAGGATCCGCCGCGACAGCGTCTCGCGGACGCAGACGACCGGCGCATCGGCCCGAAGCGCGAGCTGCGCCGCGCCCCGCCGCAGCGGCTGGAGTCCGCCGGTGCGCGGCGAGCGCGTTCCCTCGGGAAAGACGAGGACGTTCCACCCCGCCCGCAGATAGGGCGCGGCGACATCCGGCAGCCGCGCATCGTCGGGCAACGCCGTCGCGCGGACGATTGCCGCGAGGAAGGGATTGCCCTTCAGCGCGTGCTTGGCGACGTAGAGGGTGCGCGGCACAAGCGCGACCAGCAGCACGACGTCGATGAGCGTCGGGTGGTTCGCGACCAGGACAGCCCCGCACGGCGCGCCGAGGTTGCCGCGATCGACGCGGATGAGGCGCGTGACGACGAACAGCCCCGCCATGACGCGCCATAGCGTGCGGACGACCGGCTGCGCGCGTTCGGGCCGCCGCAAAAGAAGCATGACCGGCGAGACGAGGAACGCGCCCGCGCCGAAGACGCCGAAAAGCGCCGTCGCGGTCAGTCCGCGCAGTGCTGCCGCCACGCAGTCCATTTGCCGTCCACGTCCACGCCGTCGCGCACGAACGCGACCAGCTGCGCCATCGTCAGCGCCGCGCCGCCGCCCGCCGCGTCCGTCACGCGAACCGCCCCGTCCGCCGCCTCCGCCAGGCGCAGCGCGACGCCGGAGCCGCCCCCCGTCTCCTCGGCGCAGACGAAGACCGCCTCGCGCCCCCCCTGCGCGGCGTTCAACGCCTCCAGGAGCCCGCACTCGACCGTGTCGTCCCCGGCGGCAAGCGCCGTGTAGGGCGCGGTGTTCTTCGTGAAGACGCTCCAAAGCCCCGGCGCGGCGTTGTAGACGGACGCGCTGAAGCGGTGCGGCGAGACCGTGCCGTCCGACTGGAACTCCTCGACGATCCGCCGCGTGAGCGTGTCCTCGCCGTCGCGCGACGCGAAGACAAACGCCGCGCCTGGCGCATCGACCTGCCGCGCGAGCGCGAAGAAGATCTTCTGAAGCGGCGAAAGGCGCCGCCGCACGAGCGGCGGCACGAACGCGACGTCCGCCGCGTCGCCGGGGCCGAGGACGGCCCAGGCCCGGACTTCGACCCGCCGGTTCATGTGCGGCGGAAGACGAGCGACGTGTTGACGCCGCCGAAGGCGAAGTTGTCGGACATCGCGAACTCCGTCTCGCGCGACCGCCCCGCGCCCGTGACGAAATCGTGGTCGCCGCAGCGCGGATCGGGATTCGCCAGATTGAGGTTGGGCGCGAACCATCCGTGGCGAAGCATCTCGACCGTCAGCACGGCCTCGATTGCGCCGCACGCGCCAAGCGTGTGCCCCGTATAGCTCTTGATCGTCGAGACGAGCGGCTTCGCGTCGCCGAAGACCGCCGCCGTCGCCGTGCCCTCGGCAATGTCGCCGAGGTCAGTCGCCGTGCCGTGCGCATTCACGTAGCCGACGTCGGACGGCGCCAGCCCCGCGCTGTCGAGCGCGAGCTTCAGCGCGACCGCCATCGTCTCGACGTTCGGCTGCGTGACGTGCCGCCCGTCCGTGTTCGTGCCAAAGCCGACGACCTCCGCGAGAACCGCCGCGCCGCGCGCGCGGGCGTGCTCCAGTTCCTCCAGGACGAGCGTCGCCGCGCCATCGCCGATGACCAGCCCGTCGCGGTCGCGGTCGAAGGCACGCGGCGTCGTCTCCGGCGCGTCGTTCCGGCGCGAGGTCGCGAAAAGCGTGTCGAAGACGGCGACCTGCGTGACGGAGAACTCCTCCGCGCCGCCGGCGATCATCACGTCCTGCGCGCCGTAGCGGATCGCCTCGTAGGCCTCGCCCACGGCGAGCGAGCCCGACGTGCAGGCCGTGCCCGTCGGCAGCAGCCGCCCCGTCGTGCCGTAGTGGACGGACAGGTTCACCGCGCACGTCTGCGACATCATCTTGATGTACGTCGAGCTCGTGACGTTCCGCACCTCGCGGTTCATGAGGACGGAATAGAAGTCGGCATTCGCCGCGACGCCGCCCGAACACGAGCCATAGGCGACGCCGAGCCGCCCGCCCGTCAGCACGGGATCGTCCAAAAGCCCCGCCTGCGCCAAGGCCTGGTCGGTCGCGAAGAGCGCCATCTCCGAGACGGGGCTCATCGTGCGAATCACCTTGCGCGTGTACGCCGGCGGCCGCACGTAGCCGCACGGCGCCCAAAGGCACGTCTGGAGGCCCTTGTAGGTCTGGAGATCCTCCGAACGCCGCACGCAGTTCTGCGGCGTCTTCAGCCGCTCGTAGGCCGCCGCGACGGTGTGGCCGAGCGAACTGACGATCCCCATGCCGGTGACGACAACTCGCCGCATCAGATGAGCCCTCCGTTGACCTGGACGACCTGGCGCGTCACGTACGACGCGCCGTCCGACAGGAGGAAGCGCACGACGGACGCGACCTCTTCGGGCGTCCCGAAGCGGCGCATCGGAATCGCCTTCAAGGCCTCCTCCGCAAAAATTCCCTCGGTCATCTCCGTCTCAATCACGCCGGGCGCGACGCAGTTGACCGTGATGCCGCGCCGCGCCAGCTCGACCGCCAGGGCCTTCGCCGCGCCGATGAGCCCCGCCTTGGCGGCGGAGTAGTTCGTCTGGCCGCGATTGCCCATCACGCCAGAGACGGACGAGACGGCGACGATGCGCCCGCCGCGCCGCGCCTGCACCATCGGCAGGACGAGGGGCTTGAGGACGTTGTAGAAGCCGTCGAGATCTGCGCGGAGAACGCGGTCCCACTGTTCAGCCTCCAGCCCCGGAAACGGCGCATCGTCCGCAATGCCCGCGTTGAGGACGACGCCATACGGCGCGCCATGCGCCGCGACCCACGCCGTGAGCGCGGCCTCGGCGGCCACGCGGTCGGCGATGTCGAAGACGAGATCCGTCCCGCCCGAACGGACGGAATGCGTGACGACCTCAAACCCGTCAGCGACAAGCGACGCGGCAATCGACTTCCCGATGCCGCGGCTCGAGCCAGTCACAATGACCTGTCGGCTCACTTCCCCGCCGGCTTGAAATAGCTCGGACAGCAGTTGACGAACGGGGAGAACGGCAGGAAGCCCTTCGGATTCCAGTTCAGGAGGCCGAGCTGCAGCGCCGACGCAACAATCATCAGTTTCCGCATTGTCAGTCTTTTCGTCTTTGTTTTTTGGGATGTACGAAACAACGGCGCGAATTATACCAAATTCCGTCTTTTTGCGCAGACGGGGGAATTAAGGTGGAGGTGCTCAATACGACCGACCATCGCGGTGGGCGAGGTAGTTCGCGCGCGCCTCCTGCAGGACGCGCACGCCGCCGGGCGTCGGGTAGTCGCCGGTAAAGTACCAGTCGCCCGTCGTGTCGGGACAGCAGGCGTGCAGGGCCTTGACCGTCTGGAAGACGACATCGACTTTCGCCTTCATGCCAGGCGGCGTGATGAGCCGCGCGATCTCCGCCGAAAGCGCTTCCTGGGGATAGCGCGCATAGACCGCGCGGATGTCGTCCGCCGCGCGCACCGCCGCCTCGCCCGCCAGGTTGACGAGCGCCTTGAACGCGACGAGCTCGCCCAGCGTCGACATGTCGATGCCGTAGCAGTCGGGGTAGCAGATCGGCGGCGCGGACGAGGCGACGATGATGCGCTTCGGCCCCAGCCGGTCGAGCATCGGCAGAATCGCGTTCTTCATCGTGTTGCCGCGCACGATCGAGTCGTCGAGGACGACGAGCGTGTCCGTTCCCGGCCGCACGAGCCCGTAGGTGACGTCGTAGACGTGCTGGTAGAACTCGCGCCGCGCCGCCGCGTCCGCGATGAACGTGCGGAACTTCGCGTCCTTCACGGCAATCTGCCCGAAACGGACGGGATGCCCCTCGGCGAGCCCTTCCGTCCACAGGGCCTCCAGAAGGCCGTGGAACGCCACCTGCGCCGAGTTCGGAATGTAGCTGAAGAACGTGTTCGCGAGGTCGCCGCCGACCGCCGCGAGAAGCGGCTTCGCGAGCGCCGCGCCCAGCGCCTTGCGCTCGCGGTGGATGTCCGCGTCGTTCGCCCGCGAGAAGTAGATGCGCTCGAAGACGCAGCCGCGCTTCGCCTGCGGCTCCAGGATCTTCTCGAACCGCACGGCGCCGTCGGGCGCGACGAGCAGGGCCTCGCCCGGCACGAGCTCGCGCACGTCCTCCGGCATGCAGTTGAACGCCGCCTGGATGGCCGGACGCTCCGAGGCGACGACGGCCACGTCGTCCGTGACGAGCGCGAAGCCGGGGCGAATGCCGTGCGGATCGCGGATCGCGAAGCTCCAGCCGTCGCCCGTCATGCCGCAGAGCGTGTAGGCGCCGTCCAGCTTCGGCAGGAGCGCCTTCAGCGCCGCGACGAGCACGCGCCCCCGGCCCGCCTCACCGTCGATCTCGGCCTTCAGCATGCAGGAGGCCAGCCACTCGCAGATCAGATAGCCGTCCGCCGTCGATTCCGGGAACTTGCCCAGCGCGATGTAGGCGTCGAAGAGCTCGCGCGTGTTGGTGAGGTTGAAGTTCCCCGCCAGGAAGAGCGTCCGCTTGAGGCGCGCCGACTTGTGGACGAACGGGTGGCAGAAGCCGACGTCGCCGCGCCCGTAGGTCGCGTAGCGCAGGTGGCCGAGGAAGAGCGTCTCGTCCATCCGCCGCCGCTTGGCCAGCAGAGACAGCAAGTCCGCGAGGGGGCGATCCGACGCGGACTTGAGTTCGTTGTAGGCGGGCTTTCCGGCTTCGGGCGTGCGCGTCAGCGTGACGGCTCCGGCCCCGTCCTGCCCCCGGTTGTGCTGCTTCTCCAGCAGCAGCGAGAGCTTCGTGCCGCCGAAGTCCGCCGCGCCGTAGGTCGCCGCATAGTGGGCGGCGGACTTGCGAAGGCGCAGCAACGCCACCGCACATTCGTGTTTGATCGTGTCGGACATGACGCCAACAGCCATGCAAATCCCATGCCAGCAGAGGGGCTCCGTCCGGGCGCCCCCTGCGGCTTACACCGCCCGTAAAACGTCCGGCCCCGCCTTTACACGCGCCGGGCGGCAAAGGCGGCGGCGCGCGCGCCCGCGACCGTGCCGAAGACGAGGGCCGCCGTGCCGCCGTTGCCGCCGAGGCGGTTGAGCCCGTGGACGCCGGCCGTCACCTCGCCGGCGGCGAAGAGCCCCGGCACGGGACGCCCGGCCCCGTCGAGGGCACGCCCCTGCGCGTCGATGACGATACCGCCCAGCGAGCTGTGCGGCGCGGGCGCGACGCGGATGCGCCGTTCCGCCGGATCCATCTTGCAGTCGAGAAGCCGCGCCTCGGGAACGTCCGTCAAGTCGTAGATCGCCGTGCCGCCCGCCGCGACGATCGCGCGCGCCAGCTCGTCCTTGTTGCGCCGCACGTCCGGCAGGACGTCCACGCCCGCCGCCGTGAGGAGGCGCGCGCCCTCGTAGAGCAGGGTCGTGATGACGGGCACGCCGCGACGCGGGCCGTCCGTCCGCACCGTCGGCTCGTACTGGACGTGCGCCTCGTCCACGTCGCGCACGGCCGCGCCCAGCGCGGCGGCCATCGCGAGGCCGTCGCCGCGCAGATACGGCGGATTCGTCGAGAAGGCGTACTTGCCGCACCAGCCGCCGGTCGCGAGAACGATCGCGAGGCGCGGATTCGCCCCCCGCGCCGCGACAAGGCCGGCCGCGTCCAGCGTCCGGCGCACGACGACGACGCGGCCCTTCAGGCGCGCCTGGATCTGCGCGAGGACAACGGCGCCGACGGCGTGGCCGACCGTCACGCAGCGCGGCACGGACGAGCCGAGCGGACGAATCGTGCAATACGCGCCCGACGCGTCGCGGTCGAAGGCGATCTCATCCTTGAGCGCACAGGCGCCCCGGCACATCGCCTCGACAAGCGCCCGGTCGTTCGCGCCGCGTCCGCTCGCCAGCGTGTCCGCGACGTACTGCGCGACCGAGTCCTCCGGTCGGACGGGGCAGTTGAGCGCATGGACGTCGGGCGAGTTGCCGACGCCGTTCGCGACCAGCGTGACCGAGACGCCGGCGCGGACGGCCGCCTCGGCCGCGCGCCAGCCGGCGAGGCCGCCGCCGACGACCAGGACGTCCGTGCGCGCAAGGTCGGCGTCCGCGCTCATTCCCAGATGCCGCCGTGGGCCATCGAGCCCACGTTCTTGACGAACAGGTTGAGGAAGCGCGGATACTTCGACCCGTCGAACGTCCACGCGAAGTCCTTCTTGCGCGACTCGAGGTCGGCGGCGACCGAGATCGTGCGCTTCGGGATGTCGATCGCGATCTCGTCGCCGTCGCGCACGAGGCCGAGCGGGCCCATGAGCGCCGCCTCCGGCGAGACGTAGCCGACCGAGAGGCCCGAGCTGCCGCCCGAGAAGCGTCCGTCGGTGATGACCGCGCACGACGTGAAGAGCTCGTCGCGGCCCTTGAGCATTTCCTGGAAGGTGAACGCCGTCGTGCCGAAGCGGCCCTTGAGGCCGAGGAAGCGCAGGACGCAGGCGTCGCCCGGACGGATCGCGCCCGCCTTGAGCGCGTCCAGCGCCGCGTCCAGCTCGTCGAAGACGCGCGCGGGGCCGCGAAACGACATCAGGTTCGGCGGCACGGCGGCGATCTTCACGATGGCCCCCTCCGGCGCGAGGTTGCCGTAGAGGACGCCGATGCCGGGCATCCGCATGACGGGGTTGTCCAGCGAATGGATGACGTCGCGATTCCAGACGCGCGCGTCCTTCACGTTCTCGGCGAGCGTCCGGCCCGTGACGGTCAGGCAGTCGCCGTCGAGCTTCGGCAGAAGCTCCTTCAGGAGGGCCGGAGTGCCGCCCGCGAGGCAGAAGTCGTGGAGCGAGTACGTCGGGCCGCTCGGCACGAGGTGCGACAGGAGAGGGATCTCGTGCGACGCTTCGTCGAAGGACCGCCACCACGGCTCGTCGTAGCCCGCCTCGTGCGCGATCGCCGGAATGTGCAGGATGAGGTTCGACGACGCGGCGACCGCCATGTCCATCTTGATCGCGTTGCGGACGGACGACGGCGTAATGATCTTGCGGGCCGTCACGCCGTCGCGGACGAGCCCCATGATGCGGCGCCCGGCCTCGTAGGCGATGAGCCGGATCTCGCTCGACGTCGCCGCGACGGACGAGTTGCCGGGCAGCGACATGCCCAGCGCCTCCGCGACGAGGCACATCGAATTGGCCGTCGTCATCGACGTGCAGCCGCCGCACGAGCCCCACGAGTGGACGATGAGGTCGTCGTATTCGCCGGGGTCGATGCGCCCCGCCTCCCGCGCGCCGACCTTGTCCTGCGCGTGGATGTGGATGACCTCGCGGCCCCGGCAGACGCCGTGCGGCATGTAGCCGCCCGTCACCATGATCGCCGGGATGTCGAGGCGCGCCGCCGCCATCAGGTGGCCGGGCACGATCGAGTCGCACGTCGAGAGCAGCACCATCCCGTCGAAGAAGTTACCCCCGACCGTCATCTCGACCTGGTCGGCGATCGAGTTGCGCGACGGCACCTCGATGTACTTCGGGTCCTTCTCGACCATGCCGTCGCAGATCGCCGTCGTCATCACCTCAAGCGGCAGACCGCCCGCGTCGCGGATGCCCGCCTTGACGCGCGCGGCGAGCTCCTTCAGGTGGACGTGTCCGGGATTGTACTCGTTCCACGAGTTGACGACGGCGATGCGCGGCCGCTTCTGCTCCTCGGCGGAATAGCCCATGCCGCACATGAGGCCGCGCCGGCACTCGCTCGCCTGCGAGAATTCCCACTGGCTCTTCAGTTCCATCGCACGCGCCCTCCGGTTCAGGCCTCGACTTCGCGCAACGGATAGTTCATCGACTCGATCGACCCGTCGCAGGACTGCCCGCCGTCGACGCAGATGACCTGCCCGACGATGAAGCGCGCCTTCTCGACGTCGGCGAGGAACTGGATCATCGGAACGATCTCCTCGACCGTTCCGCCGCGCCCGACGGGGATCTTGCGCGAGAAGCTCGCGATGTCCTCCTTCGAGTAGCGCTCGGCGAGCTTCGTGAAGATGAGGCCTGGCGCAACGCAGTTGACGCGGATGCCGTACTTGGCGACCTCGACGCCGAGCGCCTTCGTGAACATGTTGAGCCCGCCCTTGCCGGCGGAGTACGGCAGCATCCGGCGATGCACCCACGTCACCTGCCCGTGGACGGACGAGACGTTCACGATGCGGCCCTCGGTCTTCTTCTCGACCATGTCGGCGACCGCGTAGCGCGCGCAGTACGCCGCCGCGTTCAGGTTGAGGGCGATCTGGCTGTCCCAGTATTCCATCGGCATGTCCTTGAACTCGCCCTTCGGCCCGCCGGGGATCTGCAGGGCGCCGCCCGCGTTGTTGACGAGGACGTCGATCTTCCCAAAGGTCTTCACGAAGTCCTCGACCATCGCGCGGCAGTGGTCATGGCTGCCGACGTCGCCCGCGTAGATCTTCGTCTTCACGCCGTACTTCTCGCACGCCGCCGCGACCGCCTCGGCCCCGGCCGGGTTCTTGTTGCAGGTGATGCCGATGTTCGCGCCCTCGTCGCGCGCGAAGGCGATCGCGCACCCCGCGCCAATTCCGTGGGACGACCCGGTGATCAGAATGTTCCGACTCATTTTTCTCTCCTTCTGTTTCGTACGGAACCGAGCAGATGGTCCATTTCCATTCGGCCCGGACGGCGCCTTGCCATCCGACACAGGGAGAGTATAGCATTTTCCGGCGCGGCGGACATTCTCCAAACGAACTCGAAAACATAACCAAAGCGAAGTATGGTATAATTGCCGCCATGGAGACGATTCTTGTGTTCAGGACGGGTACGCTCGGCACGTGGCGCGAGAAGCTCGGCGGCATCACGGCCTTCGCCAAGGCCGAGGGGTGGCGCGTGCAGACGGTGGACGCGCGCGCCGCCCTTCCCGACGTCCGCCAGCTGTGCGACTTCTGGCGTCCCGTCGGCATTCTCCTCGACGCGAGCGGACGGACGGACGGCGTGGACGCGCGCACCTTCGCCCCGCTGTCCTGCGTCGCCCTGACGCCCAGCTCCGACCGCGTCCGCCGCGCCTTTCCGTCCGTCCAGAGCGATTCGCACGCGATCGCCCGTCTCGCCGCGCAGGAGCTGCTGCGGCGGAACGTCGCCGCGCTCGCGTTCCTCGATGCGCCGGGTTCGCCCAGCTGGTCGAGCCAGAAGCGGGAGGCCTTCCGCGCGATCGCCCGCCTGCACGGCCTCGCGCTCACGGTCGTGACGGCGGAGACGGCCGCCGCCCTTCCGCCAGCGACCGGACTGTTCGCCGCGACGGACGCGCTCGCCGCCGAGGCCCTGGCCCACACCGAGCGCGCGGGCCTCCGCGTCCCGGAAGACCTCGCCGTCGTCGGCGTCGATGACGACCCGGAGATCTGCGAGAGCTGCGAGCCGACCCTGTCGTCCGTCCGCCCCGACTTCCACCGGCTCGGCTTCTCCGCCGCCGCGCTGCTCGCGGAACGTCTGCGCGCCCCCTGCGCCGAACGCGACACCGTCCTGATTCCGCCCGTCGGACTGGTTCGGCGAGCCTCGTCCAGCGGCCGCCCGGACGCGGCCGTCCGCCGCGCGCTCGACTTCATCCGCCAGCACGCCCACGAGGGGCTGACGGCCGCCGACGTGGCGCCCCTCTTCGGCGCGCAGTCCCGCCGCACGGCCGAGATCCGCTTCAAGGACGCGACGGGGCAGACGATGACGGACGCCATTCTCGACGCCCGGCTACGGCTCGCCAAGGGCTACCTGTCCGTCGGCCGCACCGCCGTCTCGGCCATCGCCAACTTCTGCGGCTGGGACAGCGACCTCGCGTTCCGCAAGGCGTTCAAGGCGCGCGTCGGGCAGACGCCGACGGCCTTCCGTGCCGCCGCCCGCACGGCGTTTCTCTCGGCGGCCGCGCGTCAGAACTTGCCGCGCAGCCCGATCTCGAACGTGCGCGGATCGCCCGCGAAGCACTCGTAGTAATGGCGCGACGTGTCGAAGTACCTCTCGTCGAAGAGGTTGCGCACGCCGAGCGTCAGGAACCAGTCGTCACGCCACCCGACCTTCGAGAGCGGCACGGACACGTTCACGTCGAAGACATGGCTCGGATCGAAGCGCAGGTTCTCGTTCACGAACGCGCCGCGCATTGTCGCGTAGCTCATCGACCGGTAGCGGTAGCCGAGACCGACGACGACGTCCTCCATGAGGTCGAAGCCGTGCAGACGGTAGGACGTGTTGAGCGAGACGGCGTGGCGCGGGAAGCGCTCGAACGTGCCGGCCGTCCCCGTCTTCGTACAGTCCTCGTAGAACGTGTACGCATACGAGCCGAAGACCGTCCAGTCCTCCGTGACATCGCCCGAGAGCGACACCTCCACGCC
>ONTV01000001.1 GCA_900320855.1 uncultured Lentisphaerota bacterium | reverse complement strand
TTCTCGACCGAGACTGCGCGCGGGGAGGTCGGCTCGAATATGAAGCCGAGGTAGTCCACCCCCGCGCGCGCCGCGGACGCGGCGAACGCGGCGTCGTTCACTCCGCAGACCTTGATTTCAGGACGCATTGCCGAAGCGCTTCACGAGCGCGGACCCGATGATGTATCCGTCCGCATGTCGGCAGACCTCCTCCGCCTGCTCCTTCGTGGAGATGCCGAAGCCGGCGGCGATCGGAAGCTCCACCGCCGCGCGTATCGCGTCGAGGCGCGACGCGAGGTCGGGCGGCAGCTCCTTGCGCGCGCCGGTGATCCCCTTCACGGTGATGACGTAGAGGAACGTGTTGTCGAGTCCCTGCGCACTCTCCTTCACGCGCTCCATCGGAGTGTTCGGCGCGATAAGCGGGACGTAGGAGATTCCGCGCGGACGCAGCACGGCGAGCAGCTCCTCGCGCTCCTCGAGCGGAAGGTCCACCGCCAGCACGGCGTCGATTCCGGCGTCAGCCGCCGCGTCCGCAAAGCGGTCGAGTCCGTTCGCGAAGAGGAGGTTGTAGTACGAGAACAGGACAAGCCCCGTCTTCGGATGCCTCTCCCTCACGCGCTTCGCGAGCGCAAGGACGTCCGCAAGCGTCACGCCCTGCTTCAGCGCCTCGTACGCCGCGGAGCGGATCACCGCGCCGTCGGCGAACGGATCGGAGAACGGCACGCCGAGCTCGATGATGTCCGCCCCTTCCGAGACGAGCGTGTCTATCGCCGCCTCGCACTTGGCGAGCGACGGATAGCCGATGGTGAGGTACGCGACAAATGCGCCGCGCCCCTGCGCCTTTGCGTTTTCAAATGCCTCTGTAATCCGTTTCATTGCCTCAACCTTTCGACTTCTTGTAATTTTCAATGTTCTCCAGATCCTTGTCGCCGCGTCCCGAGAGGCACACGAGGAGAATCGAGTCCTTCGGCATCGTCGGCGCGCGTTTTATCGCCTCGGCGAGCGCGTGGCTCGACTCGAGCGCGGGGATGATGCCCTCGCAGCGGCACAGCTCGTCGAACGCCGCGACCGCCTCGTCATCCGTCACCGCCGGCTGCTGCGCCGCAGCCGCCGGGCGCGCGGCGCTGTCCGGGCGCGCGTCACCGGCGCGCCCGCCGAGAAGCCGTGAGCGCAGCGACGGCGCCGCCGCAAACGCCGACAGGGCGACCGCAAAGGACAGGACACTGACTGTTGCTCTTTTCATAAATTCCCTTTCTTTACTTTTCCACCTTTCCGCCCTTCCACCTTTCCACCTACTCCCTCATGTACGCGCAGTTGAGCGTGAACGTCCCGCGCAGATAGCCCTTCTTCGCGCTCGGCTTGAAGTCCAGCTCGGCGACGTCGAAAAGCCCTTCCTTCGAATTCTCCAGCTCGTAGAGGAACTTGACGAGCGCCTCCAGCGAGCCCTCCCAGCTCGCGTCGATCGGCAGCACCGTCACGTCGTCGATCTCAAGCTTCTCCTTCTGCGTGCCGCGCTGCGAGATCTGGATGAGGTTCCGGTTCGCGACCTCGCCCATCTTCTGCAGCCACGTCGTGTCCGTCGCCCGGCCCGCCGCGAACGTCGGCATCGCGGCCTTCTCGGCCTCGTAGGCCGCGTCCCACTTCGCCTTGTCGGCGATGAGCCGCTCCTCCTTCGCGTACGTCGCCTTCGCCTGCTCGTAGCGCCGCGCCGCCTTCTTCCACGCCGACTCCGCCGAGAGAAACCACGTGAGCGCGGCGACGGCGTAGAGGCCGACGACCGCCAGGACGGCGAAGACCGCCTTCTGCTTGAGCGTCATCGCGTTCATTCCCCTCCCTCCTCCGGCGTCTCGAAACCGAGGTCCAGGTCAAAGCGCTGCTTGCCGCGCATCATGTTGAGACGGCCGAGCGTGACGGTCGCGAAGATGCGCGGCGCCTCCTCGTCCTCGCCGAACGCCAGGGCCTCCATCGCGTTCTTGAACTCGTAGACCTCGGTGTCGGTGTCGGCCTCGCCCGACAGACGAAGCCCCTTCACGCGGTCGTAGTTCCAGCCCGAAAGCGTGATTCCGGCGGGCAGGCGGTCCGACACCGCCTTCATGACCTCCAGCGCGCCGCGCCCGTGGTCGGAATACGCCTTGAAGACGTCGACCTTCTTCTTCTTGTCGCTGACCTGGCGGTACTGCCGCGCGTGCTGGCGCGAAAGGCCCTTCTGATGGTCCGTCAGGAAGCCGTAGGCGACCGGCACACCGAAAAGGACGCCCATGACCAGGAGCCAGAGCCCGACGGCGACCGAGAGATTGCGGACGAGCCGCTTCTTGAAGCGCGTCTCCTCCAGCACCTCGCGCCAGCTCGCCGGAAGCGCATTGAGCGCCGCCGCGTCGAGCGACCGCTCGGCGACGCCTTCGACCGCCGCGTCCGTCACTTCGGCCGCAAGCGTCTCCGCCAGCGGCTTCGGCCCGCCGAACGATTCCGCCTCCAGCAAAAGCAGCATCTCCTCGCGCACCGGATCGTCCGCCTCGGCAAGACCACGGACGGCCACGGGCATGTCGCCGTCCAGGACAAGGAGCGTACAGCCGTCCGCCGACGTGAGGCGCACGAGCCGCCGCTTTCCGTCCGCCGCGTCGAAGCGGCCCCAGACGTCGCGCAGCGCGCCGAGCGCCAGGAGGTCGATGCGCGTCACGCTGAGCTTCTGCGCGTCCAGCGCCTCGGCAATGTCGTCCGCCGCGCTTTCGGGCAGCGCCGCCGCCAGGACGACCGCGCCCTCCGCCGTCTCGCGCACCGTCTCGCACGTCACCGTCAGCGGCTCGTCGGGGAACGGGCTCATCGCCTGCAGAACGGGCGTCGCGACCGCAACCGCGTCCTCCCCCGCCGGCACGCGCACCATCTTCACGAGCAGGCGGCTCGTCGGCAACGCCAGCACGGCCTCGCGCCCGGGATGGCCGGACGCGACAACGCGGAGCGCTCCGCCCTCGAAGACGGCGACTTGGAAATCTTTCTGCATTTTCGCCAATTATACCAAAATTCTGTCCGCCGGATTACGCCGACGGAGGTGCCCCGCGCGATTCGACGAAGAAGACCTTGTCGCCGACGCGGCAGCGCGGCGCGCGGAACGTGACCCACGTGCCCTTCTCGCCGACGGACGGACGTTCCGCGTCGCGATGGAGCTCGCCCACGACGAGCTCCTGGACGCCGGTGGTCGGCCCGTGGATCTGGATCGGGTCGCCGGGGCGGATCGCGTGGTCCTGCACCTTCACCTGCGCAATGCCGGCCTTGAGGAAATAGTCGATGACGACGCCGATGTGGCGCTTCACCGTCGTCGCCTCGGAGTCCTCCGTCCGCGTGAACTGGTCGACGCCCGGCCGCCCGAAGTAGAGGCCATCCGAGAAGGCGCGGTGGAAGACCGTCTTCACGGACGCCGTCAGCTCCGCAACGAGTGCGGGCGTGTACGTCCCCGCGCACACGGCGTCCACCGCCCGCCGGTACGCGGCGACGACCGTCTTCACGTAGTTCGCGTTGCGCGCGCGGCCCTCGATCTTGAAGGAGGCGATGCCGGCCGCCATGAGCCTGTCGACGAAGCCGAGCGAGCAGAGGTCGCGCGCCGAGAGGACGGTGTGCGGCTCGACGACGTAGGCCGCCTGGCCCTCGTGCACGGGCGCGCCCTGCGCGTCCTCGTAGAAATCGACCGCCTGCACGAGGAACTTCCGCCGGCAGGGCTGGACGCATTCGCCGCGACAGGCGCTCTTGCCGAAGACGTCCTGGCTCATGAAGCAGCGCCCCGATTCGGCGACGCACTGCGCGCCGTGGACGAAGCATTCGAGCTCGACGCCCGTCTTCGCGTGGATCGCCGCGACTTCGCGGAGCGTGCACTCGCGCGCGAGGACGACGCGCGACGCGCCCTGCGCCGCGAGAAAGCGCACGGCCGCCGAATTCGAGACCGACATCTGAGTCGAGACGTGGAACGCGACGCCGTGCCTCTTGCAGAGCGCGATGACGCCCCAGTCGGAGACGATGAAGGCGTCCACGTAGGGCTTCGCCGCGCAGATCGTCCGCTCGACCGCGTCCGCCTCGTCCTCGAACAGGATGGCGTTGAGCGTCAGGTAGCGCTTCACGCGCCCGCAGCGGCGCGCGATCTCGGGCAAGTCCGCCTCCGTGAAGTTGACGCCGCTCCGCGCGCGCATGTTGAACGTGCCGAGGCCGAAGTAGACGGCATCGGCACCTGCGTCCAGCGCGGCCTGAAGGCACGTGAAGTCCCCCGCCGGGGCCAAGATCTCAGGGCGTTCCATGGCGGGAGATTATACCAAAAACGCCTCGCGCGCCCGCGCCGTCACGCGCGGATGACGCGCGCGAGGGTGACCCTTTGGTTAGGCTCACTCCCCCACCAGCGGAGACGTCAACGCCGTGACGTCGGCGTCCGAAATCACGAAGACGGCATCGGACGAGCCGACCGTCGCGTAGCGCCCGCCCCCGACCGCCGGCGCGCCGACGAAGATGTTCCGCCGAACGGCGTCCGCACGGTCCAGATCGACGGCCAGCGTCAGGAACGGGTGTTCAAGCCCATAGAAGGCCAATTCGCTCGCCATGACCTTGAGCTTCTCGACGCGCACGGCCCGGAGGGGCGCGAGCGCGTCCAGGACGCGGGCGATGCCCGTCGGCGAGGCCACCGACCCTTCGGGCGCGGACTCGACGTTCCAGACGCGGCGATCGCGCGCGAAGACGACCGAGACGCCCCGCGCGCCGTCCGTCGCGCGCGTCGCGACGAGCCGCTTCACGTTCTCGGCCGCGAACGCGACGATCTCCCGCGAACGCAGCTGCTCGAACCCGCCGCCCGCCGGGAAGAGGGCCGTGCGCGCGACGGAAACCGCCCGCGACGACGCGCCGAGGGAGACGGCGACGCCGTCCGGGTCGAGATCCGCCGACGTGAGGGACAGGACGCGCGCGAGCAGCGCTTCGACGGCGGGGACGTCGGCCGGCGCGGAGATGGGCGCGTCCAGCCGCCAGCCCAACGTGTCGGCGCGGGAGAGCGACAGCGCGAGGCCGCCGTCCGCCAGCGTCACGAACGCGACCTTTTCGGGCGAGTCGAGGAAAAGCCGCGCGTCAGCGAAGCGCGAACCGTCCTGGAGGGCCTCGTCCTTGAGCGCCGACGGGACGGTGACGACCGTGCCGGCGACATGGAGGTACGCATAGACCGTCTCCGCGTCCGCGCGCTTGCCAAAGGAAATCGACGAGTTCCGTCCGCCGGACCGCTTGAGCGTGACGGTCACGGCCGTCTCGGGGTCGAGCCCGTAGCCCGCCAGCAGCGATGCCGAGGCCTGCTCGCTCTCGTTCGTCGCGCCCGTCGGCCAGACGAACCGGCTGGCCTCCGCCGTCATCAGGTCGGAGAGGAACTTCGAGACGACCGTCGCGGCGGCCCGGCCCCGACCGACTTGCCAGCCGTCCCCTTCCCGCTGGAACGACAGGATCGCGCCCGGATTCTGCTTGATGTCAAAGGCGACGACGGTCGTCTCGCCAAAGCCGAACAGGCGGCGACGGCGCAGACGCTCCACGGGCAGGTCAACCGCCGCCAGGACGGACGACGGGACGATCAGGACAGACGGTTCGCCGTCCACCGACGCGTAGACGCCGTCCCCCGAAGGAGTCAGCAGGCCGAACGAGAGGGAGACGCGCGCCGTCGCGTTCGAGAGGCCGACGCGGAGCGGCGGCTCATCCAGCGCGTAGTCGGCGCGCGTGCGACCCCAGCGCAACAGCTCGGCATCGGAGATCGACTCCTCGACGCGCGCCTGCGCGAGCGTGTCCAGGAGCTTCAGGACGACGGGCGTCTCGGCGATTGCGGCGAACGGACGGCGCAGGCGCCACGGGCCGTCCTTCTCGACCTGGATGACGGGTTCGCCGCGCCGCGCCAGCGTCAGCTCCGTGCTCTCCGCCGCGCCTTCACACAGGAACGCGCGCGTCGCCACGCGCGGCTTGCGTCCGACCACGTTCAAGGCGACCTCGGCCGCGACCAGCACGGCGATGGCGAGCAGGAGGAAAAGGATGGCCTTCCGGTTCGTCATGTGCGCAGCCTCCTTCTCAGCGTCGCGCCCGCGAGGAGCAGGAACACCACGGACGGCAGGACGCCGACGGTCACGACGGCGAAGCGCGCCCGCGCGGCGCGGTCAAGCCCTGAGACGAGCAGCCCCGCCTCCGTGCCGCTCGCGCCCACGGCGTCCGTCCCCGACAGGTACGCGACGCTGTTGAGCAGGAAATCGCGGTTGGCGTTCGCGCGCGCGCCCAGCGCGCCGTTCAGGGCGAACGTCGCGTCGCCGATGACGACGAGGCGCGTCGGGCGGATCGCGAGGTCGTCGCCGGCCGCCGACCCGCGCTCGACCGCCGCCGCCAGGACGACGCCGTCCAGCGACGCGAGCGCGGAGAAGCCGATGTGGTCGGCGCCCGCCCCCGAGACGGCGACGGCGGACGGCGCCAGCGCCGTCGGGCGCTCCAGGACGATGCGGGACCCCCGCAGCGGCGCGGACACGGGATGGTCCGAGAAGTCCGTGACGATGACGTCACTGCCGGAAAGCGTCTTCGCGCCCGCAAGCGCCACCGGCGTCGCCTTGACGCCCCAGGTGGCGAGGAGCGACGCCAGGCCCGCGCCTTCCGCCGGCCCGAGCAAGACCAGGAGACGGCCGCCCGCCCGCAGGTAGGCGTCCAGCCGGTCGAGCTCGACGCGCGCAAAGGCGCTCTTCGGGCCGGAGAGGACGAGCAGCGCGCAGTCGTTCGGAATCGTCGCTGTCGCCGCGAGGTCGAACGGGGCGTTGCGGTAGCCCTCGCGCGCAAGCTCGCGCGCGATGTTGCTCAGGCCATAGAGCCCGTAGCCGTCCAGCGTCGCCTCGCCATGTCCGACCGTCCAGTAGACGTTCCGCCGCTGGGGCGGCGTCGTCAGGCGCCGGATCGTGGAGGCGCAGAGGCGCTCGCCGCAGCCGTCCTTGAGCGGCAGGACGACGAGACGGCGCCCCTTCTCGAAGACGAGGGAATTCTCGGAGACGCCCCGGGCCGCGAGGCGCTCCGCCGCCGCGATGTCCCAGCGCGGATCGACGAAGCGGATTTCCAGTCGCGCGCCGCCGAGGGAGGCGGACGCCCGGCGGAGCGAGCGCAGGAGATGTCCAAGCGGACGGAACCGCGCGTCGCCGCGCGACAGGAAGCACGTCACGGCGATCTCGCCCGACGACTCGGCGAGGATGCCGCGCGTCCGGGGCGAGAACTCGTCGGACAGCCCGACGACCGGCAGCTCGACCGTGGCGTCCACGCGCAGCGCAAGGCGCACGACGAGCGCCGCGAAGACGGCGGACAGCGCGAGGACGATGCCCGTCGAGACCCGCAGCGTCCGCGCGCCACGGCCCACGAAACGCGTTGCCGCCACGCATTTCGTGGCCACGAGAAGGCAGACGACCGTGACGACCAGATAGGCCACCAGCGTGCCGAGCGCAAACGTCCCCAGCGCCCCGTCGACGGCGTGCGCGTCAAACGGCAGCTCGCCGAAGGCCGTCGCCCCGCGCGACGACCAGAGGCGAAGGCCCGACCACAGCGCGCGCGGCAGCGCCACAAGCAGGACGACGGCCGTCGCGGCTGCGGCGGCGGCCTGGCGGAACATCGCGCTCAGCGCCACGGCGGCGGCCGTCCAGAGCAGCCCCTGCACGCCCAGCGTCAGCAGCGGCGGAAGCAGCGACAGAAGCGACACGCCCGACAGGGCCGCCGGCGCCAGGACAAGAAGCGCCCCGCCCAGCGTGGCCAGCGACAGGACAAGCGCGGCCATCAGAAGCGTCCAGACGCCCAGGAACTTGCCGAGGACGTAGTCGCGCTCGCGCACCGCCACGGAGAGAAGCGCCGCGAGACGCCCCGACTGGCGCTCGTCGCTCCAGACGCCCATGGCGAGGAACGCGGCCAGGACCGGCAGGATCGGCGCCGCGCTCGCCGCCCAGAGGGCCGTGAGCGGCAGCGTGCCGCCCTCGGCCCGGTCGAAGTTGAACGCGAAAGCCGCCGCGACGAGCGACAGGAACCCCGCAAGGGTCAGGGCCGTCGTGTAGAGCCCCCGGGCGTGGCCGATCGTCCGCCCCCACGTCACGCGCACGGGGCTCATCGCGCCCCCCCTTCCAACGCCGCGTCAAGGCGCGCCCGCAGGGCCGACGCCTCCAGGCCGGCCGTCTCGACGGACGAGACGAGGCCGTTGCGCAGGACGAGGAAGCGCGTCGTCCAGCGCGCCAGGTCGTCGAGCTCGTGGCCCGTCACGATCACGCTCGAAAAGGCCGCCGCATTCGAAAGCAGGTCGCCGGCCGCGCGGCGCATGCCCGTGTCCAGCCCGGCCAGGAAGTCGTCCAGCAGCAGGACGCGCGGCCGCAGGAGAATCGCGTCGGCGAGCGCCACGCGCTTGCGGACGCCGAGCGAGAGCCGCTTCAGGGGCACGCCCAGGCAGTCCGCGACGCGGCAAATCTCCGCCGCTTCGCTCACGCGGCGGCGGACGCGCTTCGCCGGCTCGCCCTTGAGGTTCGCCCGGTAGCGCAGATAGTCCTTCACGGTCATGTCGTCGTAGAACGCGGGCGACTCCGGCAGATAGCCGACCTGGCGGCTGTAGCGGAGCGGCCGCGCGAGGGCGTCCTGCCCGTCGAGCAGGATCTGCCCCGAATCGGGCACGGCCAGCGTCGCGAGGACGTTCAGGAGCGTCGTCTTGCCCGCGCCGTTCGCGCCGACGATGCTGACGACCTCGCCCGGCGAGACGACGAAGGAGACGTCCCGGAGAACGGGGCGGCTGCGGTACGTGAACGCGAGGTTACGGACTTCGATCATCGCGTCAGTCGTCCAGGAGCGTGCCGAGGCCCATCGCGTGGGAGGCCTTGAGCAAAACGAGGTCGCCGGCCGAGACGTCGAGCCGGAACTTCTTCTTCAGCTTCGCGAGATCCCTGTAGACGCAGTGGCAGAGGCACTGCGCCGACTGCTCGCCGACGCCGATCACGAGCGGGATCTTCAGGGCCATCGCGTGGTCGAAGACCTTGCGGTGCAGGGCGGGCGCGTCCGGGCCGAGCTCGAACATGTCGCCGAGGACGGCGACACGCTTGCCGTCGCACGGCGTCGCCGCGAGCGTGTCGAGCGCGGCGATCATCGCGTCCGGGTTCGCGTTGTACGTGTCGTCGATGAAGGTCGCCCCCCACTTCTCCCGGAGGCGCCAGCGCGCGCCGGGAAGGGCAAAGCCGTCCAGCGCCGCGCGCGCCTGCGCACACGTCACGCCGAAGCGCGCGGCGACGGCGAAGGCGAGCGCCGCGTTCGCGGCGAAGTGCGGCGGCTGCGGCACGGCCGGGTCCAGCAGACCCGCCGGCGGCTCGGCCGCGACGGCAACGGGATTGCGCGCGCGCGCCGCGAGAGCCGCCGCGAAGTCGTCCGCCGCCGGGAAGACGGCCGCGTCCTTCGCCCGCGCGAGCAGCGTCCCCTTCTCGTCCGCGATCCCCGCGCGCGACTTGAAGAATTCGAGGTGGGCCGTGCCGACGCCCGTGACGACGCCGACGTCCGGCTCGGCGATGTCGCAGAGGGCCGCGATCTCGCCCGGATGGTTCGACCCCATCTCGACGACGAGGAAGTCCGCGTCCTCGGGACAGTTGAGAATCGTGATCGGGAGGCCGAGGTGGTTGTTGAAGTTCCCGTCCGTCGCGTGCGTCTTCCCGGCGCACGCGAGGAACGTCCGCAGCAGCTCCTTCGTCGTCGTCTTGCCGGCCGAGCCGGTCACGCCGACGACCGTCGCCTTGAGCGCGCGGCGGTAGTCGCGCGCGAGGGCCTGCAGCTCCGCGAGCGCGTTCGGCCCGCCGATCACCTTCGCCGCGCCCTTCGCGCGCGCGTCGGGGATGAAGGCGTTGCCGTCCGCCTTCTCGCCCTTCAGCGCGACGTAGAGCATCCCCGGCTCCACGAGCCGGGAGTCGAACGTCGCTCCCGAAAAGCCGAAGGCGTTCATGCCACGCCGCGCGAGGAGTTGCGGTAGAAGTCGACGAGCTCCCGGATCTCGTCGAACGGCTCGACGTCGTTCTCGACGCGCTCCAGGGCCTGCGTGCGGTTGAGCCCGTCGCGGTAGAGGAAGCGATAGGCCTCCTTCAGGGCCTGGATGACGTCACGGCCGAAGCCGCGCCGCGTAAGGCCGACGACGTTCGGGCCGATCACCTTCATCGCGCCCTCGACCATGTCCGTCAGCATGAACGGCGGCGCGTCCTGGCGGATCTTCGTCATGCCGCCCACCATCGCGTGGCGGCCGACCGTGCAGAACTGGTGGGCCGCCGCGCAGCCGCCGACGATCGCCCAGTCCTGCAGATGCACGTCGCCCGCGAGCTGAACGGAGTTCGAGCAGATGCAGTGGTCGCCGAGGACGACCCCGTGCGCCGCGTGGCAGTAGCACATGAAGAGGCAGTCCGAGCCGATCACGGTCTTCTCGCCGTCGGCCGTGCCGAGATGCACCGTCGCGAACTCGCGGATGACCGTGCGGTCGCCGATCTCGACGTAGCTGACCGAGCCGTCGCGGTACTTGAGGTCCTGCGTCTTCATGCCGATGCAGGCGTAGGGGAAGACCTGGCACTGCGTGCCGAGCGTCGTGTGCCCGTCAATGATCGCGCCCTGCTGGACGACCGTGCCGTCGCCAAGGCGGACGTTCGGCCCCACGTGCGCGTACGGCCCGACCTCCACGTCCGCGCCGAGCTGCGCGCCGTCCTCGACGATTGCCGTCGGATGAATCTTCGCCATGAACAACACTTCCTTTCCTGTACTGATAAGAGAGACTAGAGATGCCGGCGGACAAGCCGGGCCGCAAGCGCAAAGCAGGCCACGACCGGCAGCCAGATGAGAAGCCACGGCCGAATGGCCGCGCGTTCCTCGCACGAGAGCATCAGAATCACGAGCACGTAATAGCCCAGCGCCACGGCGAGCGAAATCGCCATGCCGACCGTCGATTCCCGCCGCTGCGAGCGGATGCCCAGCGGAATGCCGACGAGGACGAAGCAGATCGACGCCATCGCGAAGACGAAGCGCTTGCTGAGCTCGACCTTCTTGCCGCTCAGCTCGCGCTGCGCCAGGTCGAGCTTGGCCGGGGCCACGTGCCCGTCCGCCTCAAGCGCGCGCAAACGGGCCTCGTCCGCCCGGATGGTCGCGCACATCTCGGCGAAGCGGAAGTCCTTCGTGCGCCGCCGGTAGGTCGAGTCGCGGATCGCGTCCTTGAGCGTGTAGACGAAGCGGTTCGCGCGGGCCATCGTGCGGTGCTGCGCGTCGACGGGATCGACCGTCATGTGGTAGAGCTCGAGGTCGATGTCCCTCTCGCGCTGCGTGACGAGCGCCTTGTCGGCCGTGATCATGCGGTCGACGCCCGGCGTCGAGTAGTCGAGGACGACGAGATCGTGGAGCCAGTTCCCCTCCTTGCGGGCAAAGTAGATCTTCAGGTCCTTGAAGTCGTCGATGACGCGCCCCGGCTCCAGGAGGCTGATGCCCGTCTTGACGGAGACGCGCGTCTTGAGCGTCCGGCGGACTTCATGCCCGCGCGGCACGACCTCGTTGTTGACCCAGAAGCTCAGCAGCGTGCAGCCAATCCCGAAGAGAACGGGCCACTTCATCACGGCGAGGAGGTTGACGCCACACGCGCGCATCGCCGCAATCTCGCTGTCGGCCGACAGGCGCGAGAAGACGAGGATCGCGCTCACGAGCAGGGCGAGCGGCATCGACCACTGGAGCGTCTCCGGAATCGAGACGGCGCAGAACTCGCCGACGAGCGGCATCGGCACGCCGTCCATGATGAAGCCGACGATCTGGACGAGAAGCCCGATCGTCAGCACGAACGAGAGGACGAGGAACGCGAGCGCGAAACTCGACAGAAACGAGCCGAAGACGTAGCGCTCGATCGTTTTCATCGTCAGATCCCGGACAGCCGCTCCCTACGCGAAGCGAAGGACGAAGTAGTTCCGCTTGCCGGAGCGCAGGACGGCCACGCCGTCCTTCACGTCGTCCGCCGCGAAGAGACGCTTCTCGTCGACCTTCGCGTCGTTGAGCGAAAGCCCGCCCTGCTGGGCCAGCCGACGCGCCTCGCCGTTCGACTTGAACATCCCGGCCGCCGCCGCGACGGCGAAGACCGCCTTGCCGACGCAGTCCGCGAGCGCGACCGTCGCGCTCGGCACGTTCTCGGCCTTCGCGACGTCCGCCGCCGTCTTCTTCGCGTACAGGGCCTCGGTCGCCGCCTGGGCCTTCCGGAGGCCTTCCTCGCCGTGGACGAGCCGCGTAATCTCCTCGGCAAGCGCCTTCTGCGGAATGCGCGATTCGGGATGCGCCTTCATCTCGGCCTCCAGCGCGGCGATTTCGTCCAGCGAACGCAGCGAAAAGACCTTCAGGTAGCGGATCACGTCCGCGTCCGGCGTGCGCAGGAAGTACTGGTACCAGTCGAAGACGGGCGTCATCTCGCCGTTGAGGAAGAGCGCGTTGCCCTCCGACTTGCCGAACTTCTTGCCCGTCGAGTCGAGCAGAAGCGGGAACGTGAGGCCGTAGGCCGTCTTGCCGCGCATCCGCCGCACGAGATCCGTCCCCGCCGTGATGTTGCCCCACTGGTCGGCCCCGCCGACCTCCATCTGGCAGCCGTACGTGTCGTAGAGGTGGAGGAAGTCGTTGCCCTGGAGAATCTGGTAGGAGAACTCGGTGAACGTGAGCGCGCCCTCGCGCGCCTCCAGGCGCTTCTTCACGGACTCCTTCGCGAGCATCTGCGGCACGCGGAAGTTGATCGCAATGTCGCGCAGGAACTCGATCGCGCTCGTGCCCTTGTACCAGTCGTAGTTGTCGACCATCACGGCCGCGTTCGGCCCGTCGAAGTCGAGGATGCGCGCGAGGTTCTCGCGGATGCCCGCCTTGTTCGCGGCGACCTGCTCGACCGTCTGCATGTTGCGCTCGGCCGACTTGCCCGACGGGTCGCCGATGAGCCCCGTCGCGCCGCCGACGAGCGCGATGACCTTGTGGCCCGCCTGCTGGAAGCGCTTGAGGACGATGATGGAGACGAGGTTCCCGGCCTGGAGCGAACGCGCCGAGGGGTCAAACCCGCAGTAGACCGTCATCGGCTGCTCCAGTGCCTTCTCGATCTCGGGATCCGTCAGCGCCTCGACGAGTCCGCGAGCCTTCAGCTCTTCAATCAGTTTCATAGCGCAACATTATACCAAATTGCCGCCGCCCGCGTGGTCGGCGCCGATGTATTCGCACGGCGCCTTCGCCGCGCAGAGCCCGCGCAGGAACTGGAGGCCGTACCAGACGTGGCTCAGGACGATGCCAAGGGCCGTCAGCAGGTCGTCCACGGGGTGCAGGCTGAACGACGCGGCCGCCACAAGCGCGAGGTAAAGCGCCAGCGGCGCGCCGCAGACGTCCACGGCCAGCCTCGGCACGAAGCCGAGCGCAGCCAGCCCCGCGAGCAGCGCGAACCCGGCCAGGTAGGCGTCGAAGAGCGTCGGAATGAAATACGACAGCCGCCGCGAGTTCGACGGGAAGCGCTTGCAGAAATAGCCGCGATGAAAGCCGTAGCGGCCGAGCTGGCGCAGGTGCGGACGGAAGAGCGGCCGGCGGTGGTGGTAGACGATGACCCACGGATCGTAGACGATCCGCTTCCAGCTCCGGTCAACGATGTCCTTGCAGAGAAGCGTGTCCTCGCCCGGCCAGAAGTCAGTCCGGTAGCCGCCGATCCGGTCAAGGACGTCCTTGCGCACGAGGAGGTTGCAGCTCGGATAGTCGTCGACGTCCATCCGGACGCCGCCCGCGCGATAGCGATAGCTGTAGGTGCCGGAGACGAGGCGGCTTTCGTAGACGCGGCCGCCCAGCCGGGCCAGGCGCACGTCGCCGGGCGGCGTCACGCCCGGCCCGCCAACCGCGCCGATGCCCGGATCGCCGAAGTACTTGACGGCGTATTCGAGCCAATGCGCCTCCGGGTAGGCGTCGTCGTCGATGAACGCGACGATCTCGCCCTTCGCCGCGCGAATGCCGAGGTTGCGCTTTTCGGCGGGGCGCACCTTTCCCGTCGGGAGAAAGCGAACGCGCCCCGCGTCCGCCGTCCGCCCCCCCTCCGCCGCGTCCGGCAGGACAATCGCCTCCCAGTTCGCGTACGACTGCCCCCGAAGGGCGTCCAGGCACTCGTCCAGCATCCAGCTCGTCTTCGGGCAGGCGATCACGACCGAGACGAGCGGCGCACGGTCGAGCTTCGGCGGAACGAGGCATTTCGAATAGTAGTCGAGAATCCGCCGCCGGTAGAAGACGGCCAGCGTGTCCAGCATCATCCGCCGGACGGTCTCCGCCCGCAGCGCACCGAACTTGTCGCCGAAGCGGATGACGACGGGCGCCTCGACGATCTTCGCGCCCCGCTGCGCGGCAATGGCGAGAACCTCGAGGTCAAAGGCGTAGGTCTTGACGAGCATCCGGTCGAGTGCCGGGCCGAGGACCTCCCGCTTGAAGAGCTTCATGCCCGTCTGCGTGTCGGTGATCCGAAGCCCGAACGCCAGGCGCACGAACGCGAAATAGCAGACGCTCGCGAGCCGTCGGTGCCACGGGTACTGCACGACGGACTTCGGATGGCGCTTGGAGCCGACGACGATGTCGGCCGCGCGGATGACCAGCTGCTCGAAGAAGTGCGGCGTCTGCTGCGGATTGATGTCCAGGTCGCCGTCAAGCAGAAGCACGTAGCGCCCGCTCGACGCCTCGAAGCCCGCGCGGAGCGCCGCCCCCTTGCCGCCGTTGCGCGGACAGACCACGCTCTTCAGCGTGACGTGCGAAAAGCCGTCCAGCCGGATGCCGCGCAGGATCTCCGCCGTGCCGTCGCCGCTGCCGTCATCGACCGGAACGAGCTCCGCCTCGACGCCATGCCGCTCGAAGAGCGCGGCGACGGCGCGCAGATTCCCCTCGGCCTCGGCGGCGAGGCGGTAAAGGGGCATGATTACGGAGAGACGGCCGTTGCCGACCGTCTCCCGCGTGAGTTTCCATTTTTCCTCGAGCTTGGTCACGCCTCGGGCGCTTCCTCGTCGAGAATGGTGATCTTGAACTTGACGGTGACGCCACGTCCGAGATCGATCGTCGGCTCGTAGACGCCGACTTCCTTGAGCGCGTCGTCGAGCTCGAGCTGATGACGCTCGACCTTGACACCGCGGTTCGCCTCGATCGCCGCCAGGATGTCCGTGACGCTGACCGCGCCATAGAGCCGCTTGCCGTCCGTCGTGTGGGCGGAGACGGTGATCTCGAGCTTCTCGAGCTTCTTGGCGAGCTCGAGCGCGGCCTTCTTCTCCTCGGCGGCGCGCACGGCGCGCTCGGCCTCGAGCTTCTTCAGGCGGCGCTTCGCGGCTTCCGTCGCGACGGCGGCGAGACCCTTCGTGAAGAGGTAGTTGCGGGCGTAGCCGGGGGCGACCTTGACGATCGCGCCCGCCTTGCCGAGCTTCTTCACGTTGTCCATGAGCATGACTTCGATGTGCTGTGCCATATCGCTGCTCCTCCCGTTAGGCCATGAGCCCCATGTTGCGGGCGCGCTTGACGCCCTGGCGGATCTGGCGCTGCTGCTGCGAGGTCACGCCGGTGATGCGCGCCGGCAGGATCTTGCCGTAGTCGGTGATGTAGTACTTGAGCGTCTCGATGTCGTTGACGTCGATCGCGTCGCCCTTGCGGAGCGGCGGACGCTTCCTCGCGGCGAACTCCTCGCCGGCCGAGCTGTTGGATTTCTTGAAAGCCATTGTGTTTTTCCTTAAAGGTTTACGATTCGATCTTACTGTCCGTTGACCATCCGATCATTCGACCATTCGATCATTCGAACATTCGACCATTCGATTATTTTCAGAACGGTATGTCGGCGGGATCGCTCTCGGCCGTTTCGGGCGCGGTCTGCTCCACGACGGGCTTCGGGCCGCCCGCAAGGCGGTCGCCCTTCGGCAGGAACTTGATCGTGCTCGCGCGAACCTTGAGCTTCTGGTGCTTGACGCCGTCCTTTTCCCAGGTGTCCATCTGAAGACGCCCATCGACGAGAATGGAGCTTCCCTTCGAAAGGTACTGCCCGCAAAGCTCGGCCAGCTTGTCCCAGGCGTCGACGTCGACGAACACGGGGAAGTCCTGCACGTTGCCGTTGCGGTCCTTCCGGCGCTCGTTGACGGCGAGACCAAGCCGCGCGACCTTCATGCCGCTCGTCCCGGTCACGCGCACGTCCGGGTCACGCGTGAGGTTGCCCATCAGGATCACTTTGTTGAAAGACGCCATCGCGGCACCCCCTTCCGACTCAGGCCTCGACCTTGGCGGCGAGCGCTGCGGCGGCCGCCGCGTCCTTCTTCGCCTGGATCGCGGCGCGCTCGGCGCGCTCCTGCGCGATCTTCGCCTCGCGACGGTCATCGACCGCGAGAATCTGCACGCGGAAGACGTCCTCGACGAGGTGATAGCGGTTGACCAGTTCGTCGACCTTGGCCGGGTCGAGCTCGAGGCGGACCTTCACGTAGGTGCCGCGGTCGCGCTTCTTCATGGGACGCGAGAACGTGCGCCCGCCGAGGACGACCTTCTCGAGGACGTTGCCGCCCACGCGCGTCACTTCCGCCAACGCCTTCTCGAGCGGGGCTTCGACCGCATCGTCCTTTGCGACGCCGACGAAGATGTAGAGAGCATCGTACTTCTTCATTACTTCTTCTCCTCCTTCTTGGCAGCCGCACCGGCTTCCTCTTCCTTGCCCTTCTTGATGACCTCAGGGGCCTTGGCCGCGTCCGCAGCCGCCGCAGCCGCGCCACCGGCCGCCGGCACGTCGTCCGGAGCCTTGACGACCGCCAGCGCGAGCTCGCCGCGCGTGACGACCGTGTACTGGTCGCCGAGCTTGAGGTCGCGCACGAACAGCGTCTGGTCCAGGTCAAGCGCCGACACGTCGATGTCGAACTTCTCCGGGATGTCCGTCGGGAGGACGTCGATGTCGATCGTGCGGAGAACCTGCTCGAGGACGCCGCCGCCGAGCTTCACGCCCTTCGCCTCGCCGACGAGGGAGAGCGGAACCGTGACGCGGACCTTCTCGGACAGCGACACTTCGCTGAAGTCCACGTGGATGGGCGTGCCCTTGAGGACGTCGTTCTGCATCTCGCGCAGAAGCGCCGGAATCTCGCGGCCGTCCATGTCAAGCGTGACGAGGACCTGCTTGCCCGTCCGCCCGCGCATCGCCATCATGAAGTCGTGCTCCGGAAGCTTGACGAGCTCCGTGCCGCCCTTCTTCATCTTCATCACCGAACCGGGAATCATCCCCGTGCGGCGCAAACGACGGACTGCTGCCGTACCCTGTTCGGTACGCGCCTCCGCCTTGATCCGAATCTGATCCATTTTTGCCTTTTCTGGTAATTCCCCGCGATACTCTCGCGCACGCGCGCTACACTCTCACGGTCAAAACGGGCCGTAGTATACCAAAATCGCGCGAGCACGGTCAATCCGCCTTGTGCAGCACGTCCGCCGCGCGCAGGCCGTTCGCCGCCGCCAGCAGAAGGCCGTAGTTGACGATCGGCACGCCCGCCGCCTGACAGGCCGCGATCCGCCGCAGCACCTCGCGCCGCGTCAGCATGCAGCCGCCGCAGTGGACGACCAGCGCGACGCGTGCGCCGTCCGTCGGCGCAAGCGCAAAGCCGCCGCCGCTCGAAAAGGCGAAGTCGAGCTTCCGGCCCGTCAGCTTCGCCAAGGCCTTGGGAATCTTCGTCGTCCCGATGTCGTTGCACTGCCGATGGTGCGTGCAGCCCTCGGCGACCAGCACCCGGTCGCCGTCCTTCAGCCCCGCCAGCGCCGCGAGCCCCGCGCGATAGGCGTCCAGATCGCCCTTCTGCCGCGCGAAGAGAATCGAGAAGGAGGTGAGGAGGACGGGTTTGGGCGTTTGGGCGTTTGGATGTTTGGATGTTTGGATGTTGGGGCGTTTGGACGTTTGGAAAGTTTGGAGGGTTTGGTGGACGGCGGCGAACGCCTGCGAGTCCGTGATGACGACCGTGCGCGCGGCGTCGGCGGCGGACGCAAGGCAGTCCGCCAGCTCCGCCGGCTGGCAGACCGTGCACGCGAGGTGGCGGTCGAGGCAGTCGCGGATGACCTGAACCTGCGGCAGGATCAGACGCCCCTTCGGCGCGGACTCGTCGATCGGGCAGACGCAGATGACGCGATCGCCCGCCGAGACGATTCCGTCCAGAAGGCCCGGCGTGTCGTCCTCAAGGCGCACGGCGGCGATCTTCCGCTTCAGCTCCTCGACCGAATCGCCGCGCCGGTAGACGAGCAGCGTCACCGCGCGCGCCGCGCAGGCCGCCCGGAAGTCGGCAGGCACGTCGTCGCCCGATCCGGCGGACGCGGCCGTGACCCAGACGGCGATGTCCGTCGTCGCGAGGACGTCCAGCGTCTTGCGGACGCGCATCGCGCCAAGGTCTCCGACGTCGTCAAGCCCCGCCGTGTCCGTGACGAGGCACGGGCCGAGCGGCAAAATCTCCATCGCCTTCGAAACGGGGTCCGTCGTCGTGCCGGCGACGTCGCTCACGATGGCAATGTCCTGTCCGGTAAAGGCGTTGACGAGCGTGGACTTCCCCGCGTTCCTCAGCCCGAAGAACGCGATGTGGATGCGGTTGGCGCGCGGCGTTTCGTTCAAGCCTGCCATAGTCTCTCCTTGAAGTTCAAGCCTGCGGCGGACGCGTCGCGTCGAAGCCGTTGTAGAGGTTCATCGCGCGCGCCGGGCCGTCCCGCACGATCGCAATGGCCGCCTCGGCGGCGGCGGCGACCGCGCGGTCCATGACGGCGCGCGCTTCGGGGTCGAACTTGCCGAGGACGTGCGCAATCACGTTCGCCCGGTCCTTGCCGACACCGATCTTGAGGCGCGTGAAGTTCGGCGTCCCCAGCCGCTCGATGATGTTCCGGACGCCGTTGTGCCCGCCGCAGCTGCCGCCCATGCGGATGCGGAGGCGCCCGACGGCGAGGTCGATGTCGTCCTGGACGACGAGGAGGTCGGCGGGCGTCGCGTTGTGGTACTTCACGACCGGCGCGACCGACTCGCCCGAGAGGTTCATGAACGTCTGCGGCTTGACGAGCAGCGTCGGTACGCCGGCAAGGACGACCTTCGCCATCAGGCACTTGAACGGCCGCTTCTCCTCCCACGCAACGCCGACGGCGGCGGCCAGCGCGTCCACCGCCTCGAAGCCGACGGAGTGGGGCGTGTTGGCGTACTGTGCGCCGGGATTGCCGAGACCTGCGAGTATCTTCATCTCAGACCGTCTTCGCGACGACCGCCAGGCCGATCGAGACGGCGAGGACGAGAAGCCCCGCGCCGAGCGCGGCCTTCGTCTTTGCGCACGTGCCCTTCCATTCGCCGAGCAGGACGCCGAGGAGCGAGCTGAAGAGGACGCAGCTGCCCATCACGACGGCAAAGGAGATGTAGCGCATCTCGCCCATGGCGGGTTCGCCGACCTTTTGGCACGCGAACTGGCAGACCCAGATCACCCCCGACAGCGCCGCCAGGGCAACCGGCGCGACGCGCTTGAGCCCGACGGCGTAGTCGCCGAACGAGCCGTTCTTCGCGTTCTGCCAGAGGCACCACGCCGCGTTGACGACAAAGCCGCCCCAGAGGACGAGGACGAGAACCGGCATCCCCGTCCACTTCGCGTCAATGCCGGCGGCGGCCGCCGCCCGTTCAAGGGCCACGCCGCCCTGAAGGCCAAAGTTCATTCCGGCGGAGGCGATGCCCGAGAAGAGCGCGACCACCAGCCCCTTCTTGAAGTCGAACTCGGCGACGGCCTTCTTCTTCGCCGCCTCGTCGAGTTCCCCTTCCTTCATCTGGCCCGCCAGGCCGACGAGCACGATGCCGAGGAGGGAAACGACGACGGAGACGAACGTCACGACGGCGGCCGTGTCCTTGAAGAGATCGGCCGCGTGCCCCGTCACGATCGGCGGGATGAGCGTCCCCGTCGCCGAGCAGAGCCCGCAGCCGATCGCCAGCCCCAGCCCGATGCCGAGGTAGCGGATCATCAGCCCCCACGTGAGGCCGCCGAATCCCCAGAGCGCACCGAAGCCGATGCAGCGCCCCAGCGTCGCCGCGTCGGCGCCCCGAATGATTCCGAGGGCGCCCGGACACGTCACGGCCGCCAGCACCAGCGGAAAGAGCACGAGCCCGACGAGGGCGTAGACGAACCAGTACGATTCGTACCGCATGCCCTTCACGCCGCGAAACGGCAGCGCGAACGTCGCTCCGGCGATGCCGCCCAGCGCACAGACGAGAGTGCCCGCCATCGCGTCCATGGCTTAGCCCCGCTTCGAGAGGACGTCCTTCTCGTACGCCGCGACGGACTTGAGCCACGCCTCGTCGGCGACGACGCCCGCGCGCGCGCAGAACTCCGCCCAGACTTCCTCGGCCGGATAGTTCTTGTACTCCTCCTGAAGGACGAGCTGCTCGGTGAAGCGGCCCGCGTTCTGGAGCTTCGTGAGGTCCTTCCACGGCGTGAGCATCGCCTTGAGCAGCTCCTTCTGCATGTTGCGCATACCGAGGACCCACGCCGCGACGCGGTTGATCGACGCGTCGAAGTAGTCGAGCGCGATGATGAAGTTCTTCGGGTCCATCTTCACGATCTCCTGCGCGCAGGCGCGGAGGTCGTCGTTCTGGCGGATGACGTGGTCGGAGTCCCAGCGGACGGGGCGCGAGATGTGGAACGCGACCTTGCCGAACGTCATCAGGAACGAGCTGATCTTGTCCGCGACCGACTCGGTGAGGTGGAAGTGGCCCATGTCGAGGAGGGCGAGGATCTTCGCCTTCATCGCGTAGCCCATCACGAACTCGTGCGAGTTCACCGTGTAGCTCTCGACGCCGATGCCGAAGAGCTTCGACTCGAGGAACGGGACGACCGCCTTCCGGTCGTACTTGCACGCGAAGATCCTGTCGAGCGAGTCGGCCATGCGCTGGCGCGGCCCGAGGCGGTCCGACGGCTCGTCCTTGTAGCCGTCCGGGCACCAGAAGTTGACGCCGCACGGCGACTTGAGCTCCTTCGCGAAGTACTCCGCGATCTCAAGGCAGCGCTTGCCGTGCTCGACCCAGAACGCGCGCACCTTCGGGTCGGGGCTGGAGAGCGTCAGGCCGTCCGCCGCCTTCGGATGCGAGAAGAACGTCGGGTTGAAGTCGAGCTTGACGCCCGTCTTCTTCGCCCACTTCACCCACGGCGCGAAGTTCTCCTTCGAGAGCCGGTCGCGGTCCGTGACCTCGCCCGTGTGGATGCCATAGCAGGCGTGGAGGTTCACGCGGTGCTTGCCGGGGATGAGCGAGAGCGCGAACGCGAGATCCTGCATGAGCTCGTCCGGCGTGCGCGCCTTGCCCGGGTAGTTGCCCGTCGTCTGGATGCCGCCCGAGGCGCCGCCCGTCGTCTCGAAGCCGCCGACGTCGTCGCCCTGCCAGCAGTGGAGGGAGATGGAGACCTTCGCGAGATCCTTCAGCACCTTCTCGGTGTCGATGCCAATCTTCGCATACCGTTTCTTCGCTTCCGCGTAGCTCATGCCCGTCTGTTCCTTTCGTTGTGGACGTTGTTTCCGCAAGGGCCGTGCCCCGCGTTTTCCATTTTCGGCATTATACCATATTTTCCGTTCGCGGTGACCGCGCCGCCCGTCACGCCCGCTACGCGAGCGCGGCGCGGTAGGCCTCAAGGTCGATTCGCTGGCGCGCGACGCCGCTGTCCATCGCCGCCGCCGCGACGGCGGACGAGACCTCGACGAGCAGACGGCGGTCGAACGGCTTCGGAATGAGGTAGCCCGTCCCGAATTCGAGCGTCTCGTTCGGATAGAGCGCCTTCACCTCGTCCGTCACCGGCTCGCGCGCGAGCGCGGCGAGCGCATGGGCCGCCGCGACCTTCATCGCCGTGTTGATCGTCGTCGCGCGCACGTCGAGCGCGCCCCGGAAGAGGTACGGGAAGCCGAGGACGTTGTTGATCTGGTTCGGGTAGTCGCTGCGCCCCGTCACCATCACGTACCGACGCCCGGCGAGCGCCTTCGCGACCGCCTCCGGCGTGATCTCCGGATCGGGGTTCGCCATCGCGAAGATCGCCGGGAAGTCGCCCATCGCCCGCACGTCGTCGCCCGACAGGACGTTCGCGGCGGAGACGCCGATGAAGACGTCCGCCCCCGCGAGGGCCGCACGCCGCGTCAGGTCTTCGGGCACGTCGCGCGCGTGGGCGGCGTTCTGCCGCGAGAGGTCGGTGCGCGTCGTCGCGAGGACGCCCCGGATGTCGAACATCGTGAGATCGACGACGCCGGCGGCCTTGAGCATGTCGGCGATGCGCGTGCCCGCCGCGCCCGCGCCGTTGACGACGACCTTGAGCACCTTCAGGTCCTTGCCGGCGAGCGTCGCGAAGTTCATGACGCCCGCAAGCGCAATGACCGCCGTGCCCCACTGGTCGTCGTGGAAGACGGGAATGTCGAGCTCGGCGTCAAGCCGGTCCTCGATCTCGAAGCAGGCGGGCGCGGCGATGTCCTCCAGGTTGATGCCGCCGTACTGCGGCGCAATCGCCTTCACGGCCGCGATGACGCGCTCCGGGTCGGTCTTGCCCACGTTCGCCCCGCCGGCGCGGCAGGCATTGAGCGGCACGGGCCAGGCGTCGACGCCCGCGAAGCTCTTGAAGAGGACGGCCTTCCCCTCCATGACGGGAATCGACGCCGTCGCGCCGAGGTCGCCGAGGCCGAGGATCGCCGTGCCGTCCGAGACGACGGCGACGAGGTTCGACTTCGCCGTCACGTCGTAGACGGACGACGGATTCGCGGCGATCTCCTTCACCGCGTGGGCGACGCCCGGCGTGTAGGCCAGGCACAGGTCGTCCTTCGTCTGGAGCGGCTTCGGCAGCGTGACCGCCACCTTGCCGCCCTTGTGGTACTTCAAAACGTCTTCGCGCGAAAAGGCCATGGGATTCCTCCTGGAGATTCAAGGCCACGCGCGGACGACGAACCCTCCGCCGTCCGCGCCAGCCCTCGACGGCGTATTATACCAAAACGAGACAGCGCCCGGCCGCGTCGTCACCACACCGTCCGGGACTCAGAGCCGGGAGCCGGACGACCAGATCCGCCGCTGCTCGCGCGCCTGGGCCTGGAGCATCGAAAAGCCGTTCTCGACGCGGCAGCCGGCCGCCGCCGCGCGCGCCATCAGCGGCGTCACCGCCGGCACGTAGCCGAGGTCATAGACGAGCTCGCGCCCCGTGAAGACGTAGTCCGGGATCGGATCGACCGGCGTCGCGTTGACGAGGAGGTCGAAACCCGCGCGCGGCGTCCGGCGGTGGAAGACCTCGAAGCGGACGCCCAGCGCCTTGAGCGCGGCCTTCACGGCCTGCGCCGCGCCGCCGTCGCCGAGGACGGCCGCGCGCTTCCCGCGCAAGTCGCCCGCGAACGCGACGAGGGCCTCCGAGAAGCCCGCGACGTCCGTGTTGTAGCCGACGTACTTGCCGCCCTCGAACGAGACGGTGTTCACCGCGCCGATCTTCTTCGCGAGCGGATCGACCCGATCCAGAAGCGGCAGGACCGCCTGCTTGTGCGGAATCGTGACGGCCAGCCCCCGCATCCCCATCGCCTTCATGAAGGCGAGCGCCTCGCGCGCCGTCTTCGCCGGGAACGGCACCATCACCGCGTCCTCGTCCTCTGTCGCGAACGCGGCGTTGTGGAGTTCGGGCGAGCGCGTCTTCTTGAGCGGCCAGCCCGTCACGCCAAAGAGCGTCGCCTCGCGCGAAACCGCACGGAAGCGGTACGTCCGCACCAGTTCCTCCGGCGAGATGTGCCCGATCGACTCAAGCCCGCCGACCGAGCAGTACGTCCAGAGCGACCGCGTCCGCCCCGCCAGGACGCGCGTCGCCAGCCCCTGCGCGCCCATCGCGAGCGTGACGTGCGGCACGTCCGTCAAGTCCTTCGTCTCGCGGAAGAGCCGCGCGACGTCCGCCATCGACTTCGGCTGGCAGGCGACCTTCGCGATCGCGCCCGCCTTTCCCGAAAGCTCGCGGCACTTCCGGTCGATGTGCTTCACGGGTCCCGTGAAGTCGTGGACGGGGTTGATGCGCCGTCCGTCCGAGAGGACGGTGTGGTCGATGTCCTTCGTGAAGATGACCGGCAGCCCCGGCGGCAGGCGCTTCGGGAAGTCCTTCGCCTTCCTGCGCTCGGACGGCTTGAGGAGATCGATGCGCAGCTCGACCATGTCGGTGAAGTCGCGCTGCGACTCGTACTGCGCGAGGTCTTCCGCCAGCGTCGCGCCCGTGAGCGTCAGGCAGATGCGCGGACGCGCCGCCTCGTCCGCCAGGATCGCGTCCGCCAGCGCAAACGCGGCGACGGCCTCGACGACCGGCACGGCGCGGCGGACGATGCACGGGTCGTGGCGGCCCTTCATCGCGAGCGTCGCGGGCTGCCGCGTCACGAGATCGACCGACGGCTGCGCCTTGTAGACCGTCGGCGTCGGACGCAGCGCGACGTGGAACGTGACCGGCATGCCGCTCGTCCGCCCGCCGAGAATGCCGCCCTGCCGGTTCGTCGCCGTCCGCACGGCGCCGCCCGTTCCGACCACGAAGGCGTCGTTGAATTCGCTGCCCAGCATCTCCGGGGCCTTGAGCCCGTCGCCGAAGCTCACCGCCTTCACGCCGGGAATCGCGAAGAGCGCGGCGGCGAGCGGCGATTCCAGCCCGTCCGCGAGCGCGCCGCCCAGTCCGGCGGGAAGGCCCGTCGCCGTGCAGACGACCCAGCCGCCGACGGAGTCGCCCGCGTCGCGCGCCGCCTCGATCGCGTGCACCTGCCGCCGCGCGTCCGTCTCGCCGTGGATCGACTCGACCGTCGCCTCGACCGCGACGCCGCGCGCCGCGAGGAACTGCTTGCAGAGCCCGCCCGCCGCGCAGAGGGCCGCCGTGAGCCGCCCGGAGTTCTTTCCGCCGCCCGTCGGGATGATGCCCGTCTCGATCCACTGGCCGAAGTCGGCGTGGCCGGGACGCGGCACCGTGCGCCCGACGCCGTAGTCCGCCGGACGCGCGTTCGTGTTCCGGATCTCGCCGCGAACCGTCCCGCCCGTCGTCACGCCGCGCGCGACGCCCGCCGTGAACGTCACCGCGTCCGCCTCGCGCCGCTGCGTCGAGAGCCGGTCGCGGCCGGGCGCGCGCCGTTCCATGAACGCGGCAAGCGCCGCCGCATCGACCGCATACCCCTTCGGGAAGCCGTCCAGCGCAAAGCGGATCGCCCGCGCGTGCGAGGCGCCGCGCACCTCAAGCTTCAGAATCTTTCCAAGCATCATTCCCTTCCTCCTTTCGCACTCGTGCGCCCGTCAGCGGCCGTCTTCTCGGCGGGCGCAGACGAGGACGTCGCCCGCCGCCGCGTCGCAGACGTCCACGGACGCAAGCCGCAGGCGCGCCGCCGCCGGCATCGGACGGTGGCCGATGACGCAGGGCGCAAGGACCGTCCGCCATTCGTCCACGAGCCCCGCCTCGACGAGCGACGTCGCGAGCGTCAGCCCGCCCTCGCAGAGGACGTGCAGGAAGCCCCGCGCGCCCAGCGCGCGAATCGCCTCCGCCGCGTCGCGGAAGACGAGCGTCTCGTTCTTTCCGTCCGCAAAGACCTGCGCCGTGCGCGGCAGCTTCCCCGACTTCGAGACGACGACGCGCACGAGGTCGTCATTGCGCCGCTGATGGCACAGGAGCGAGGGGTCGTCGCGCCGCACGGTCTCGGCCCCGACCAGAATCGCATCGGCCTCGGCCCGCAGACGCCCCGTGTGCGCGCGCGACGTCGCCGACGAGATCCAGCGGGCCTGCCCCGCGTCGTCGCAGATGCGCCCGTCCAGGGACATCGCCAGCTTGACCGTCACGTAGGGAAGGCCCGTCGTCACGTGCTTCGCGAACGGCGCGATCAGGTCGCGCGCCGCCGCAAGAACCTGCCGGTCGCCGCGAAAGCGTTCGCAGCGGATGCCGCGCGCCGCCAGCACGCGCGTCGCGCGCCCGCGATTGGTCGGGTTCGGGTCGCCGACGGCGTAGACGACGCGCGGGATGCCGGCGGCGGCAATCGCGTCCGTGCAGGCGCCGACGCGCCCCGGACGGGAACACGGCTCCAGCGTGACGTAGAGCGTCGCCTCCGCGAGGACGGCCTCGGCCCGCGCGCCCAGCCGCCGACGCGCGCACGCGATCGCGGCGACTTCGGCATGGGCCCTGCCGGCCCGGCGATGGAACCCCTCGCCGACGACCGCGCCGCCCGCGACGACGACCGCGCCAACGGGCGGATTCGGCCGCGTGTGCCCGCAGCCGCGCCGCGCGAGCGCAAGCGCCCGCCACATGAAGTCACTGGAGGGACTTGGCATACCGGTCAAGGACGCCGTTGACGATCGTGCGCGTCTTGGCGCCCGAGAACCAGTTCGCGAGATCGACGGCCTCGTTGATGACGACGGCCTTGGGGACGTCCGTGTTCTTCATCTCCCAGACGCCCAGGCGCAAGACCGCGCGCTCGATCGTTCCGAGGCGGTAGAGATCCCAGCCGACGAGGAAGGACGAGATGAGGGCGTCGATCTCCTGGAGCGACCCGAGGACGCCGGCGACACGCTCTTCGGCAAACGCCTTCAGCTTGCCGCGCGCCGGCTGAGGGCCGCCGTCCTCTTCGTCGAGGTCGAGGATCTGCTCCCAGTAGGAGGCCATGAACGCCCCCACGTCAAGAGGGGGATTCAAGTCCGCCGCCGTCAACATCTGAATCGCCCATTCGCGGGCCTGTCTGCGTGTCGCCATCATGTCAAAGAACCTTTCGCCGGATATTATACCAAAACCGCCCGTTGCGCGGACGCATCAGCCCCGCCGCTTCGTGAACCGCTCGCGCAGGCGCTGGAAGACGGCGTAGAGGGCCGGCACGAAGACGATGCCGACGAACGTCGCCAGAAGCATGCCCGACATCGTGCAGATGCCAATGGCCTTCATCGCGCCCGCGCCGGCGCCGGCGGCGAACGCAAGCGGCAGGACGCCGATGATGAAGCTCCACGCCGTCATCTGCACGGCGCGGAAGCGGAGGTTCGCGCCGTTGTAGGCCGACGTCAGGATCGAGAGGCCGCGCGCGCGCTCCTGCTTCGAGAACTCGACCATCAGGATCGCGTTCTTCGCCGCAAGCCCGATCAGCATGACGCAGCCGAGCTGCGCGTAGACCGAGAGGTCGGTCTTCGTGAGCCAGAGGCCCGCGAACGCGCCGACGAGCGCGAAGAGGACGGAGAGCATCACGGAGATCGGAATCGTCCAGCTCTCGTACTGCGCGACGAGGAAGAGGTAGGCGAAGACGAGCGCGAAGGCCATCAGGATCGCGAGCCGCCCCTCGTTCTCCTTCTCCTGCGACTGGACGGGGCCCCACTCGACGTCAAACCCCTTCGGCTTCGGCGTCGTCTCGATGAGGCGCATGAGGTCCGACGAGGAGACGCCCGGCGCGGGCGTGACGTCGCACCACGCCGCGAGCATCTTGTTGTAGCTCATCGTCTCGCGCGTGCCGCCGACGTACTCGATCGTGCCGAGCGAGGCGAGCGGCACGGTCGATCCGTCCGCCGTCGGGATGCGCACGGCCTCGATGTCGGCGACGCCGACGCGGAAGTCCGGGTCGTTCTGGAGCTTGACCTGGTAGACGCCGCCCTTGATGTTGAAGTCGTTGACGTAGTAGGAGGCGAGCTGGTTCTGGAGGGCCGCGAAGACCTTCTTCGGCGTCAGGCCGAGGACGTCGACCTTCTGGCGGTCGAGCTTGAGCTCGAGCTGGGGCGTCGAGCAGGTGAAGCCGTGCTTTGCCGCCTGGACGAGCGCGTTCGTCGAGAGAGCCTGGACGAAGGCGTCCGCCGCCTCCAGGAGCTCCTCCGGCTCGCAGCCTTCGATCGAGCAGAAGTTGAAGCCGACGCCCGCGCTGCCGCCGAGGCCCTTGATCGCCGCCGGCTGCGTGAGCAGGTAGTCGACCTGCGGGAAGTCCGCCATGACCTCGCGGATGCGCGCCATCACCGTGTCGATCGACTTCTCCTCCGTCTTGCGGCAGTCCCAGTGCTCAAGGCGCGTGAAGATCTGGAAGAGGTTCTCGCCCGAGCCCCACATGCCGTTCGAGCCGCAGCGCTGCGTGCAGGAGACGACGCCGGGAATCTCGCGGATGCGCTCGTAGATCGCGTCCGACACGGCGATCGCGCGCTCCAGCGACTGCCCTTCGCTGAGCCGCCCGTTGAACATGATGTAGCCGCGGTCCTCCTTCGGCAGGAAGGCCGTCGGCACCTTGCCGGAAACGAACCAGAGCGCGGCGGCGAACGCCGCGAAGAGGAGGAGCGTGACGAGCGCGTGGCGGATGAAGAACAGGACGAAGCGGAGGTAGCCGCGGCGGAACGTCTCAATCGCCCAGTTGAACGGCGCGAAGACCCGCGCGGGCTTCTCGCGCGGCGGCTTGAGCAGGTAGGCGCAGAGGACGGGCGAGAGGACGAGCGCGACAACCGTCGAGAAGCAGAGCGTGACGCACATCGTCACGGCGAACTGCACGTACATCATGCCGACCATCCCCGAGTAGAAGACGAGCGGCAGGTAGCACGCGAGCGTGACGAGCGTCGTCGCGATGATCGCGCCCGTGATCTGCGACATCGACTTCTTCGCGGCCTCCTTCGCCGACAGCCCTTCGCGGAGCATGAGCGACTGGCAGCTCTCGACGACGACGATCGCGTCGTCGACGAGCGAGCCGATGACGAGGATGAGGCCGAACATCGTCAGCACGTTCAGCGTGTAGCCGAGCGGGTAGAGGACGGCGAACGTCGCCAGGAGCGAAATCGGGATCGCGATCGCCGGGACGAACGTCGCGCGCGCGTCCTGGAGGAAGAGGTACGTGATCGCGACGACGAGGAGAAGCGCGATCACGAGCGTCTTGAACGTCTCCTTCAGGAAGACGAGCGTGAACGCCGTCGAGTCGTCCACCAGCACGGCCTCGACGCCCTTCGGCAGGCGCGAGATCCACTTGTCGACCTCCTTCTTCACGCGCGCGGCCGTCTCGACCGAGTTCGCGTCCGGCGCCTTGTACGCCTCGAAGTAGACGGTCGGCTGGTCGTTGAAGCGGCTGCGGATCGTGTAGCCCTTGCAGCCGAGCTCGACGCGCGCGACGTCCTTGACGAGCACCTGCGCGCCGGTCTGCGGGTTCGAGCGGATGACGATGTTCTCGAACTCCTCCTTCGTCTTGAGGCGGCCCTTCACGTTCAGCTTGAAGTTGAGGTAGCGGTTCGCGTACTCGCCGCCCACGGAGCCGGCAGCCGCCTGGACGTTCTGCGCGAGGATCGCGTCCTTGATCTCGTCGATGGAGAGGTCAAGGCCCGCGAGGCGCACGGGGTCGAGCCAGATGCGCATCGCGTACGTGCGCCCGGACGTCTGGACCTGGCCGACGCCCTCGACGCGGGAGATCGCGTCGGCGACCTGCTTCTCGACGAAGTTCGAGAGCTCCATGATGTCCATCTCGCGGCCGTCCGTGACGAAGCAGTACATGACCATGCGGTCCTCGGGCGACTTCTTGACGGTGATGCCGTTCTGCGTCACCTCCGTCGGCAGCCGCGTCTCGGCGCGCTTGACGGCGTTCTGCACGTTCATGAGCGCGACGTTCGAGGGCGTCCCCGGCCGGAAGACGCAGTAGCAGGTGTAGAGGCCCTTCGACGACTTCGACGACTTGTAGTACCAGATGTCCTCGACGCCGTTGATCTCGTCCTCCAGAATCTGCCCGACGGACGCGTCGAGGTCGGTCGCGCTCGCGCCCGTGTAGGTGCACGAGACGGTGATCGTCACGGGCACGATCTGCGGATACTCGGCGACCGGCGTGCGGAAAAGGCAGATCGCCCCGCAGAGCGTGAGGGCGATCATGGCCGCCCACGCGAGCTTCGGACGGCGGATGAAGATTTCGGAAACGCTTTTCATCGGATCTCTCGGTTGTCCCTGTCTCTCTTAAATCGATGAATTATAGCATAAGATGCGCAACGCCGACCGCCACCGGCAAAAACAGTCACCAGAACTGCCACTGGCCGCAACGGACGACGTAGAGGCCAAGGACAAGGTTCGTGACAGCATGCGCGACAATCGCCGCGAACAGTCCGAACCGCCGCGCGAGAAGCCCGTAGACGACGCCCGTCACCGCCCCGACGTGCCACCGCTCGCCATGCTCGACCGCAAAGAGGGCGACCATCCACCAGAAGCCCGCGAAATCGACGAGCCACCGCCGAAAGAAAAGCTCTTCCGCGACCGGAATCACGCACGCGCTCGCCGCAAGCTTGGCCAGCGTCAGACCCCAGCCGCAGACCTCCGGCGCGTAGGGCGAGGGCCCAGACGGCGCGGCGGACGAGAACAGGACGTCGGGCGCGATCCAGACCGCGAAGACCGCGACCCCCGCCAGCACGCCGACGCCCGCCGCACGCAGCCAACCGGCCCGCGTGCGCGCCGTCGGACGGTAAAGCCCCAACCCGCCGCCGACCAGGAGGAGCGCCGCCGTCACGCCGCCACGCACGGCGTACATCGCCGCCGTCGCCGGCAGCGCGGTCATCAACACCATCCAGGCCGCATAGGGCGCAACAAGGGCCGCCGTCCCGCGTCTCACCATTGGATCGGCTCCTTCCCCTGCGCCACCAGGTAGTCGTTGCACGCCTTGAAGTGTCCGCAGCCGAAGAAGCCGCGATAGGCCGAAAGCGGCGAGGGGTGCGCCGTCGCGAGGACAAGGCTCGTCGCGCGATCGACAAACGCGGCCTTGCGCTGCGCGTAGGAGCCCCAAAGGAGATAGACGAGCCCCTTCCGCCCCTCGGCCAGCTTGCGCACGACGGCGTCCGTGAACGTCTCCCACCCGCGCCCCTGGTGCGAACCGGCCATGGACGAGTCGCCGCCCGCGACCGTCAGCGTCGCGTTCAGGAGCAGGACGCCCTGCTCGGCCCAGCCCGTGAGGTCGCCGTCGCGCGAGAGGAAGTCGCCGCCGAACTCGTCCTGAAGCTCCTTGTAGATGTTCACGAGCGACGGCGGCAGGGCGACGCCCTTCGGCACGGAGAACGAAAGTCCGTGCGCCTGGCGCGGATTGTGGTAGGGGTCCTGCCCGAGGATGACGACCTTCACCTTGTCGAACGGCGTGCGGTCGAAGGCGTTGAAGATGAACTTCGCGGGCGGATAGCAGACGCCCTTCGCGTAGGCCGTGCGGACAAACGACACGAGCGTGGCAAAATACGGCTTCTCGAACTCGTCCGCCAGGACGCGCTTCCACGATTCGTCTATCCGCACATTCATCTCCTCTTCCTCCGCTTTCCTTTTTCTTGTCCACGCGCATCCCAAAAGACTTGCTCTCACTTGATTCTCAGGACAAAGCGCGCGCCATGCGGCACGACGGGCTCGCAGACGACGTCGCCGCCGTGGAGACGCGCGATGCGGCGGACAATCGCCAGCCCCAGCCCCGCGCCGCCCGTCTCCGCCGCCCGCGCCGAATCGACCCGGTGGAACCGCTCGAAGATCCGCTCGGCCTCGTCGGGCGGAACGCCGCGCCCCGCGTCCGCGACGACAAGCCGCGCCTCAGACCCCATCCGCGCGCACGAGACGCGGACGGTCGGCGAGCCGGAATGCCGGAGGGCGTTCTCGACCAGGTTCGTGAGCGCCTGCTCCAAAAGCTGCGGATCGCACGCCCACCGAAGAGACGCGGCTGACGTCCCGTCCACCGCAAGGTCGACTCCGGCGGTGCGGGCCTTGGGCTGAAGGCGCTCGACCGTCGCGCGCACGAGATCGGCGAGGTCGGCCTCCTCCAGGCGCACGGTCTCGCCGTCGCGCTCCAGCCGCGCAAGGTCCAGGATCTCCTGCACAAGCGCCTGAAGCCGGCGGGCCTCCTTCTTGGTCATCGCGGCGAGCGGATCATGGGCGTCCATCAGGTCGGCCGCGCCGAGGATGCCGGTGAGCGGCGTCTTAATCTCGTGCGAGATGTCGGCGATGAACTCGCGCCGGAACTTCTCAAGCTTCGCGAGCGCGCGGATCCGCATCCGCTGCCGCCAGGTCACGACGAAGAAGACGATGACGCCCGCGACGCCCAAAAACCCCGCAAGGACGATGACGGTCAAGGCCCCTAGGAACGGAAGTAGCATGTGAATCGAAGGACGCCCGACGCCAATTCGGTAGTTGCCCGATTTCGTGACCTTGAAGATGCAAGGGACGTCCGCTCCGCCCGTCGTGTCGTAAAAGCCGTCCCTGTCCTCTCGGGGCGAGACGAAAAAGAGGTCGCCGTGGCAGATCCGAAGGCGAAGGCCGTCCGCCTTGCACTTGTCGCCGAAGGCCTGGATGGCCTTGAAGTCAAGCGTGCGCAGGGGTTCGGCGAGCACGATTGCCGCGAGGTCGGCCCGCGACTGGAGTTCCTGTTCCGACCAGGACTGGACGTTACGCTGGTAGACGACAAGCTGCCAGAGGAACGCCGCGAGCACGGCGAGGAACGCGAGCGCCGCGAGCAGCGGCCCGACACAGCCCCATCGATCGCCTTTCATGGGCATCCCCCCCCCCCTCAGCCGACGCGGTAGCCGATGCCGCGCACCGTCTCGATGTGCTTCGCCCACGGGCCCAGCTTCTGGCGGAGCTTTGCAACCTGCACGTCAACCGTGCGCTCGGCCGCCGAGCGCGCGAAGATGCGCCCGCGATGGGCGACCAGCCGCACCAGGAGATCGAACTCGCCGCCCGTAAGGTCTAGCGCCTTGCCGCGCAACGTCGCGCGGCGGCCCGCCTCGTCGATCGTCAATCCGTCCAGGTCCACGCCTTCCGTGACGGGGAGCCCGCGCCGGAGAACGGCCTTGACGCGCGCCAGCAGGACCTGTCGGTCAAAGGGCTTCGTCACGTAGTCGTCGGCGCCGGCCTCCAGACCTCGGCAGATGTCCTCCGGCTCCGTGCGCGCCGTCAGCATGACGATGCGCGTCGCGGCCAAGTCGGGCGTCTCGCGAATCCGCCGCGCGACTGAAAAGCCGTCCAGCCCCGGCAGCATCACGTCCAAAAGCACGAGGTCGGGATGCTCGCGGGCCGCCGTCGCGAACCCGTCGTCACCCCGACCCGCCATGAGGACATCCCGATAGCCCGCGCCCTGAAGCGCCATCCCGAGAAGCGTGCGGATGGTCAAGTCGTCTTCGACAACCAGGATCTTTGCGGTCATCGCGGACGCGGCGCGGGCGGCGCCGGACATCAGACCCCGCCGCGGCCGCGCAGCGTGCCGTGCGAGAGGAAGCCGTCGTACTTGCGCACGAGGAGATGCGACTCCATGATACGCAGCGTGTCAAGCGCGACGCCGACGATGATGAGGAGCGACGTGCCGCCGAAGAACGAGGCAATCGCCCACGGAATCGACATCCACCCCATGAGGATCATCGGGATGAGCGCGACGACGAGAAGGCCCGAACCGCCGATCAGCGTGATCTTCGTCATCATGTCGTCGAGATACTCGGCCGTCGCGCGGCCCGGACGGATGCCGGGGATGTACGAACCGTCCTTCTTCAGGTTCTCGGAGATGTCGATCGCGTTGAACTGCGTCGCCACCCAGAAGAACGCGAAGAAGAGAATCGTCACCGCATAGACAATCATGTGCAGCGGCGTCGGGTTCGAGAGATCCTGCGCGAAGCGGTTCAGCGCGCCCGAAATCCCCGACGACGTCGGGTCTGTGCACTTCATGAGGATCGCGCTCGGAATCTGGAGGAGCGGCTGGGCGAAGATGATCGGCATGACGCCCGTGTAGTTCACCCGGAGCGGCATGAACGTCTGCTGCATCCCGTAGGTGTTGCCGCCCGACACGCTGCGGCGCGTCGTGTGGATCGCGACCTTCCGGACGCCCTGCGTGAGCATGACCGTGCCCATGACGACGAGGACGAAGAACAGGACGACGATCGGCAGCTCGGCGATCGGGGCCGACGCCTGGACGCCCGCGAGGCCGAAGTAGCGCTCCCACGCGCGGATCAAGGCCTCCGGCAGACGCGAGGTGATGTTGATCATGATGATGAGCGACGCGCCGTTGCCGATGCCGAAGGTCGTGATCTGGTCGGCCAGCCACATCACGAAGAGCGCGGCGGACGTCATGCCGATCACGGTCATCAGCTGGAAGCCGAGGCCCGGATTCGCCACGATCTCGACGCCCGCGAACGCCGGGCCGAGCGCGCCCGGATGGCTGAGCATCGTCGCGATGCCCCAGGACTGCACGACGCAGAGGACGATCGTAAGGTAGCGCGTGATCTGCGCAAGCTGCTGGCGGCCCGACTCGCCCTCCTTCTTCAGCTTCTCAAGCGCCGGAATGACGGACGAGAGGAGCTGGATCACGATCTGCGCTGAAATGTAGGGCCAAATCGAGAGGAAGCCGATTGCGCACTGCCCGAGCGCGCCGCCCGTGAAGACGTCGAACCAGTCGAGAAGGCCGCCGCCCGCCGCACTCTGCTTGGCCGTCTCGAGGACGGTCTGAAGCGTCCGCCAATCAACGCCCGGCGTCGGAATCTGCGAGATGAGGCGGCAGACGAACACCAGCCCAAGCGTAATGAAAATTTTCTTGCGCAGCTCCGGAATGCGGAACACGTTCGAAAAGCCCTTTGTCATCGACATGATTGCGTTTTCTCCTTTTTTGAAATTTCGGGTGATTATATCAAAAGCCACGGCGCAACGCAACCGTCCGCCGCGCGCTTTCGAGCGTGTTCCAGAGCAGCATCGTGATCGTCATCGGCCCGACGCCGCCCGGCACGGGCGTAATCGCCGAGGCGACGGCCGCGCAGCTCGCGAAGTCCGCGTCGCCGACGAGGCGAAAGCCCTTCGGCTTCGTCGCGTCGGGAATGCGGTTGACGCCGACGTCGATGACGACCGCGCCCGGCTTGAGCATGTCGCCCGTCAGCGTGTTCGGCCGCCCCGTCGCGACGACGACGACGTCCGCCGTGCGCGTGAACGCCGCGACGTCCGGCGTGCCCGTGTGGCAGAGCGTGACGGTCGCGTTCGTCTCCTTGCGCGCGAGGAGGACGGCGACCGGCTTGCCGACGATGTTCGAGCGGCCGATCACGACGGCGTGCTTGCCGCGCAGGTCCATCCCCGAGAACTCGATGAGCTTGATGATGCCGTGCGGCGTGCAGGGCAGGAAGCACGTCTCGCCGATGAGCATCTTGCCGACGTTGACCGGCGTGAAGCCGTCCACGTCCTTCTCCGGCGCGATCGCGTCGATCACCTTCTTCTCGTCGAAGCCCTTCGGAAGCGGCAGCTGCACGAGGATGCCGTGAATCGCCGGATCGACGTTGAGATGCGCGATCTCGTCCAGGAGCTCCTGCTCCGAGATCGTCGCGGGCAGGCGGATCTCGCGCGAGTACATCCCCGCCTCGGCGCACGCCTTCTCCTTCGCCGTCACGTACGAGACGCTCGCGGGGTTCTCCCCCACGAGGATGACGGCGAGGCCGGGCGTCACGCCCCCCTTCGCCTTCAGATCCGTCACGCCGGCGGCGATCTCGCCGCGCAGGTTCTTCGCCAGTTCCTTGCCGTCAATCAGTTTGCCTGCCATCTTCTTTGCTTGCTCCTTTGTCTTGAAATTTCCAAAGTCTCGTCAAAAGCCATACTGAACGCCAACCGAAATCGTGTAGATCGCCTCGACCCGCGTCTCAACGCCAAGCGTCACGTTCGCCTCGGCCCGCAGCGACCAGTTGTCGTCAAGGTGATAGAACGCGCCCAGGCCCATCTGCGGCCCGACCTGCCCGTCGCCGTCCGAGACGAGCCAGCCGCGCGCCCCAGCCGTGACGAACGGATCGAACGCCGAATAGCCGAAGAGGTCGCCATAGCCCGACCAGGCCTGCACGTGCACCAGCGCATCGACGCCCAGCCCCGCCGCGTTCTCCTGCCACGCGACGTCGCCCTCGACCGCCCAGAAGTCGGAGAGGTAGACGCCACCGCGCACGGCCGCGCCGCCCAACCGACGCAGGCGCGACCCGCCCTGCGGCAACGTCAGCGTCCCCGCCGCGCCAAGGTAAGCTGGGGCCGACGACGGATCATCGACGGCAACGGCCGGAAATGACGCGAGGGACGAGAGGGTCACGAGAGACACGAGAAAAAATGAGGCCTTCCTCACTTACTCCTTACTCCTTTCTCCTTACTACTTTCTCACGATCCCGTCGCCCGTGACGAGGTACTTGTAGGTCGTCAGCTCCTCCAGCCCCATCGGGCCGCGCGCGTGCAGCTTGTCCGTCGAGATGCCGATCTCCGCGCCCATGCCGAACTCGCCGCCGTCCGTGAAGCGCGTCGAGACGTTGTGGTAGACGCACGCCGAATCGACGTCGCGCAGGAACTCCCGCGCGCGCGCCGCATCGTTCGTGACGATGCAGTCGGAGTGATGCGACCCGTAGCGGTTGATGTGCGCGACCGCCGCGCGGACGTCCCGGACGATGCCGACGTTCATCTCCAGCGCCAGGAACTCCCGCTCCCAGTCAACCGCCGCGTCGCCGTCCGTCCCCTCGTGGAGCAAAACCCCCTTGTCCGCCGCCCAGGCCCGCACCATCGGCAGGAAGATCGGCGCAAGCCGTTCGTGGACGAGCAGGCATTCGGCCGCGTTGCAGACGCCGGGCCGCTGCGTCTTCGCGTTGTCGAGGATCGACAGCGCCATCGCGAGATCGGCCTTGTCGTCCACGTAGACGTGGCAGACGCCCTTGTAGTGCTTCAGCACCGGCACGAGCGCCGCCTCGCACATCGCGCGGATCAGGCGCTCGCCGCCGCGCGGGATCGCGACATCGACGAGTCCCACGGCCCGCACAAGCTCCGTCACGGCCGCATGGTCGAGAATGTCGATGAACTGCACCGCCTCCGCCAAGTCGCCCAGGCCGTCCCGGACGGCCGCCGCCAGCGCGCGGTTCGTTTCGATCGCCTCCTTGCCGCCGCGCAGGACGACGGCGTTGCCCGTCTTGAGGCAGAGCGCCGCCGTATCGACGAAGACGTTCGGACGGCTCTCGAACACGACCGCGACGACGCCGAACGGCACGCGCACCTTGCGGATCGTGATGCCGCTCGGACGCTCCCGCACGTCCAGCGTCTCGCCGACGGGATCCGGGAGAGCCGCCACCGTGCGGACGCCCGCGACCATTGCGTCGAAGCGCGACTCGGTCAGCGTCAGACGATCGACCAGCGCCTCCGCGAGTGCCGCCGCCTTCGCCTGCGCGACGTCGCACGCGTTCGCGGCCGCGATCTCGCCGCGCCGCGATTCGAGCGCGGCGGCGACCCGCTCCAGCGCGGCGTTCTTCTCGCACGCCGAAAGCCGCACCAGTTCGCCGGCGGCGGCGCGCGCGCGCTGCGCCCGCGCCCGGACATATGCCTTGACGTCTTCGCTCATGCCCATGCTATTCCTCCGAAACGAGCAGCCCCGTGAGATGGCAGCCGTAGCCGGCGCTCGCCGCGTTCTTCTCCGCCTTCGTCTCGACTTCCACGACATGGCGGCCGGGTCGGCTCTGGCAGAGGAAGAGCGAGGGCGTGTACCACCACCACTGGTCGCGGAAGCAGTCAAGGCCGTCCACCACGCGCGCGCCGTCAATCGTCACGGCGATCTTGCCCCAGTTGTAGGGCTTGTTGCCGCAGCGGTAGAGAAGCGCGACCGTCGCGCCCTCGACCTCGAAGACGAGACGTCCGTTCGCGTTCGTGCAGGCGAGCCCCACGCCCCAGCAGGCGTCGCGCAGGGGAAAGAAGCCCCGGTTCTCGAGGATCTTCGCGTCCTGCATCAGCGCGAAGCGGCCCTGGTCGTAGCGTGTGCCGTAAAGCGGCGCGGCGAGCGGCGGAAGCGCGGGGCTTGGACGTCCCGCCGTCCGCCAGGCCGCGTAGCGCCGCGAAACCGTCCAGTTGAGGAGCGCGGCCGCATAGGCGTGTCCCTCGTCATTGGGGTGGATCGTGTCAGGCGAGATGTCCGTCCACTTGACCGCGCCCTCCTTCACGTAGGGATAGTAGAGCGCGTCCCGGTAGCTCACGTAGGGAACCTCGTAGCGCGCCGCCACCTTGCCGTGCCAGGCCTGGGCGCTGTTTCCGGTCTGCCCGACCATGCCGAGGGCAAGGACGGCGATGCCGCGCGGGTCCTTCAGAAGTTGGCGAAGAACGCCTTCGTAGGACGCCGCGCGCGCCTCGCCAGGCGCGTCGTTGACGGAGAACTCGACCACCACCACATCCGGCGCCTTCGCGAGGACATCACGCGCGAGGCGGAAGGCGCCGATGTCCGACCCCGTCGCGCCAATGCCCGCGTTGACGAGATCGACCGTCGCCTTCGGAAACGCCCGCCGCCAGCCCTCGGCGAAGCGCGAGGCCCACTGGTTCGCGCGCGACGACGCGCCCGCGCCCTGCGTGATCGAGCCGCCGACGACGGCGAGGCGCACGCGCTCGCCGCGTTCCAGGCGCGCGAAGACGCGCGCGAAGCGCGACCAGTCGCCCGCCACGAGCTGCGCGCGCGGCCCCGTCGTCTCCAGGGCCGGAACCGCCGCGCCGCTCTTGAACGCGGACGGCAACTCGCCCGTCCAGGCCCGCTCCACGTCGGAGACATTTCCTTCCGCCCTCGCCGGGGCAAGGGACGCGGCGAACGCAACCGCGCAGACGATCAGTTTTCTCATGCCTTTTTTTCCTTGCTTCATTTCCTCTGCATTGGCCTTGACAGCAGGCGTATCGCGTAATTATACCATAACCAAGGGCCGGACTTGACGACGTGATCACCCCCGTTCGGCGCGGAGCGCGGGGTCGAGACGGTCGCGCAGGGCGTCGGCGAGGTGGTTGAAGACCAGCACCAGGAAGAAAATCGCCAGCGTCGTGAACGTCATCTCCCACCAGACGCCCTGCCAGAGCCGGAGCCGCGCGTTGTTGATCATGATTCCCCAGCTCGGCTCGCCCTGCACGCCGATGCCAAGGAAGCTGATGAAGACCTCCGTCGAGACGGCGGACGGAAAACGGATCGAGAACTGGATGAGGACTATGTGCGCGACGTTCGGCAGGATGTGCCGGAACATGATGCGCAGCGGCGAGTAGCCCAGCGTCTTCGCCGCCTGCACGTAGGCGCGGTCCCGGTGCTTCATCACCTCCGCGCGGATTGTCCGGCACGTGCCGACCCAGGTCGTGAGGCCAATGCCCAGGTAGATGCCCAAGAGCCCCTGCCCGACGACGAGCGAGATCGCCAAAATGAAGAGCAGCCCCGGCATCGAGGCGACGGTCGCCGAAAGCCAGAGGACGAGCGAATCCGTCTTTCCGCCCAGATAGCCGCCGAGCAGGCCGAGGAGCACGCCGAGCGGAATCGCGATGAGCGACGTGACGATGCCGACGTGGAACGCGATGCGCGTGCCCTGCACGAGCCGAAGCGCCACGGAGCGGCCCAGACTGTCCGTGCCCAGCAGATAGCGCTCGCCCGTCGTCGGCGCAGGGACAAGCGGCGGCAGGAAGCGCTGCTCGGCCGCGACGCGGTTGTAGGCTGGCGTCACGTCCCGGAACCGCGCGATCCGGTACTGCGCCTCGCCGAAGACGGCCGCGCCCGCGTAGAGCGCGAGCACGGCCAGGCTGATTCGGACGGACAGCTTCACCGGGGGCGGAGCGCGCGCGGGCCGTTCAGCCGCGCGCGGCGAGAATCGCCGCGACGGCCTCGGCCGGCGGCACGACCTTCGTCTGCGACTTGTCCTCGCAGCGGCGCTTCACCTCGACGCCGCCGTTCGCCAGCCCCTTCGCGCCGACGACGACGCGCACAGGGAAGCCAATGAGGTCGGCGTCCTTGAACTTGACGCCGGGACGCTCCGCGCGGTCGTCGACGATCACGTCCACGCCCTTCGCCTCCAGCGCGGCCTCCAGCTCGTCCGCGACCTTCGTGACCTCGGCCTTGTCGGGGTCGAGGTTCTCGATGACGACCTCGTACGGCGCGACGGACGCGGGCCAGACGATGCCGTCCTTGTCGTGGCACTGCTCGATGACGGCCTGCACGGTGCGCGAGACGCCGATGCCGTAGCAGCCCATCACCATGACGTTCTCCTTCAGCTCCGCGTTCTTGAACGTCGCCTTGAAGGCGTCCGTGTACTTCGTGCCGAGCTTGAAGACGTGCCCGACCTCGATGCCGCGCTTGATGACGAGCGGCTTGCCGCAGTGCGGGCAGACGTCGCCGTCGCGGACGACCACGAGGTCGGCGTAGCCGGCGATCGTGCAGTCGCGGTCGAAGTCGACGTCGTTGAGGTCAACCTCGTCCGGCAGGTTGCCGCCGGTGATCATGCCCTTCGCGCCCTTGAGGTCGAGGTCGGCGTAGATCGGCACGTCCGCCGCCGGCTTGACCGGGCCCGCGTAGCCGACGGGCGCGCCCGTCACCTTCTGCACGGTCTCGAAGTCGGCGAGCGCGGACTTCTTCGCCCCGACGAGATGCTTCGCCTTCACCTCGTTCAGGTCGCGGTCGCCGCGCACGCAGAAGAGGACGGGCTTGCCGTCCGCGACGTAGACGAGCGTCTTGACCATCTTCGTCGCGGGCACGCCGAAGAACTTGACCATCTCCTCAATCGACTTCGCGGGCGTCGGCGCGGGGAAGCACGGCCCGCATTCGACCATTCGACCATTCGGCGATTCGATTATTTGCCGCTCCGCCTTCTCCAGGTTCGCCGCGTAGCCGCAGCCGTCGCAGAACGCGATGCCGTCCTCGCCCGCGTCGGCGAGCACGTGGAACTCGTGGCTGAACTTGCCGCCGATGTCGCCCGTGTCGGCCTCGACCGGATACGCCTTGAGCCCGCAGCGCGCGAAGACGCGCGTGTAGGCGTCGAACATCGCCTTGTAGCTCGCGTCCGCCGCCTCCAGCGACGTGTCGAACGAGTAGGCGTCCTTCATCAGGAACTCCTTCGAGCGCATGAGGCCGAAGCGCGGACGGATCTCGTCGCGGAACTTCCACTGGATCTGGTAGACCGTGACGGGCAGCTGGCGGTAGGAGGAGACGACGCCGTTGACGACGTCCGTCACGACCTCCTCGGCCGTCGGCGAGAGCGCGTAGTCGTGCGCCGCGCGGTCCTTCAGGCGGAACATGCCGGGGCCCATCGCCTCCCAGCGGCCCGACGTCTCCCAGAGCTCGGCCGGCTGGAGGATCGGCAGGACGATCTCCAGCGCGCCCGCGCGGTCCATCTCCTCGCGGACGATGTTCGTGACCTTGTTCAGAACGCGCATGCCGAGCGGCAGGTAGGAGTAGAGGCCGCCCGCGACCTTCTTCATGAGGCCGGCGCGGATCATGAGCTTGTGGGAGTCGATTTCGGCGTCGCCGGGATTCTCCCGGAGCGTCTGGATGAGCGATTTAGTCCATTTCATGTGTTTTCAGAGGAATTTCAAATTTGAGATTTCAAATTTCGGATTTCAGATTCCAGATTTCAGATTTCAGATTTCAAGACAACTCTCCGATTCGTTCCGCCGCAGCCCCCTACGCGAACGTGACGGGCTCGACGTGCCAGATGTCCTTCGCGTACTCCATCACCGCGCGGTCGGACGAGAACCGGCCCGAGCGCGCGATGTTGACGAGCGACATCCGGTTCCACTTCTTCGCGTCGCGGTACGTCCGGTCGACGAGATCCTGCGCGCGGCAGTAGTCCTTGAGGTCGGCGAGGAGCATGTAGTAGTCGTTGTAGTCCAGGAGGCTCCGCAGGATCGGCTCGAACAGCCCCGGATCGAGGAGCGAGAAGACGTTCTCGCGGATCATGTCGAGCGCGAGCTTGATCTCCGGGTCCTTCCGGTAGTAGTCGCGCGAGACGTAGGTCGGGCGCAGGCGCGCGACGTCCTCGGTCCGCAGGCCGAAGAGGAACATGTTCGCGTCGCCGACCTCCTGGTTGATCTCGACGTTCGCGCCATCGTAGGTGCCGAGCGTGAGCGCGCCGTTCATCATGAACTTCATGTTGCCCGTGCCCGACGCCTCCATGCCCGCGAGCGAGATCTGCTCGGAGACCTCGGAGGCCGGCATGATCTTCTCCGCGAGCGAGACGCGGTAGTCGGGCAGGAACGCGACCTGCAGGCGGTCGCGCGTCTTCGGGTTCGCGTTCACGACGCCCGCGATCCCGTGGATGAAGCGGATGATGAGCTTCGCCATGTAGTAGCCGGGCGCCGCCTTCGCCGCGAAGATGAACTGGCGCGGCTTCGGGTCGTACGTCGGGTCGTTCAGGAGGCGGTTGTAGAAGACGATGATGTAGAGCGCGAGCAGGAGCTGGCGCTTGTACTCGTGCAGGCGCTTCACCTGCACGTCGAAGATCGCGTCGGGGTTGAGCGCGATGCCGAGGTTCTTCTGCGTCCAAGCCGCGAGCTGGCCCTTGTTGGAGCGCTTGATCTTCGCGAGCGCGTCGAGGAAGCCCGCGTCGTTCGCGAACTTCTCCAGCCCCTTGAGCTCGTCGAGATGCGTGATCCAGCTCTCGCCGATCGACTCGCTGATGAGCTGCGCGAGCATCGGGTTCGCCTTGAGGAGCCAGCGGCGCGGCGTGATGCCGTTCGTCACGTTGTGGAACTTCTCCGGCCAGAGCTCGTAGAAGTCCTTGAACAGGCTCTCCTTCAGGATCTTCGTGTGCAGCTCGGCGACGCCGTTCACGGACGACGTGCCGACGAGGCAGAGGTTCGCCATCCGCACCGAGCGCACGCCGCCCTCGTCGATGAGGGACATGCGCTGAAGCTTCTGGATGTCGCCCGGATAAAGCGCGCTCACCTTCTGGAGGAAGCGCCCGTTGATCTCGTAGATGATCTGCAGGTGGCGCGGCAGCAGCCGCTCCATCATCGGCACCGGCCACTTCTCCAGCGCCTCCTGGAGGATCGTGTGGTTCGTGTAGCCCGTCGCGCGGCGCGTCAGGTCCCACGCCTGGTCCCAGCCCAGCCCCTCAAGGTCGATGAGGATGCGCATGAGCTCGGGGATGACGAGCGTCGGGTGCGTGTCGTTGAGGTGGATGAAGACCTTCTCCGGAAGCGCGTCCCACGTCGGGTTGAGGCGGCGGTAGCGGCGCAGGATGTCCTGCAGCGAGCAGCTCACGAAGAAGTACTGCTGGCGGAGGCGAAGCTCCTTGCCGGCCGACGTGTTGTCGTTCGGGTAGAGCACCTTCGTCAGGTTCTCCGCGAGGACCTTCGTCTCGACGGCCTTGACGTAGTCGCCCTTGTTGAAGTTGTCGAGCGCGAAGTCGTCGACGGCCTTCGCCGACCAGAGACGGAGCGAGTTCACCGCGTTGCGGTAGCCGACGATCGGCAGGTCGTAGGGGACGCCCTGCACCGTCTCGGCCGGCTCCCAGTGCCAGGTCTGGCGGCCGTTCTCGGTGCGGCACTCGACGTGCCCGCCGAAGTGGACGTGCTGCGCGTACTCGGGGCGCGCCATCTCCCACGGATAGCCGTCCTTGAGCCAGTGGTCGGGCTCCTCGACCTGGTTGCCGCCGACGATGCGCTGGCGGAAGATGCCGTAGTCATAGCGCAGCCCATACCCCATGCCCGCGAGGTCGAGGGTCGACATCGAGTCGAGGTAGCACGCGGCGAGCCGCCCGAGGCCGCCGTTGCCGAGGCCCGCGTCGGTCTCGTAGTCGCGCAGGTCGTTCCAGTTGACGCCGAAGTCCTGGAGCGCGTCGCGGCAGAGCTGGTCGGCCTTGAGGTTGATGACGTTGTTGCCGAGGAGGCGCCCGATCAGGAACTCGAGCGACATGTAGTAGACGCGCTTCGTGTTCTGGCGCCCGTACTCCTCCTGCGTCGAGATCCAGCGCTCGACGATTCGGTCGCGGACGGCTGTCGCGAATGCGGTGTAGCGGTCGCGCGGCGTCGTGTGCGCGTCGTCCTTCGCGAGCGTGTAGCGCAGGTGCCAGGCGTAGTCGTCCTTCAGTCCCTCGACGGACATCTCGACGCGGCGGTCTTTCTTCTTCGTAGCCATCTGTCTCTCTTTCGGCAAAGTGCCTCTCGTTCTTGTGGGGAGATATTATACCATAAGTTCCCCTGCGCCTCGCGGCGCCCGTCGCGAGGCGGCTTGGACGGCGCGCAGGACGAGCGGATAGTAGAACCAGCGGAAATAGGCCCGCCTGGACACCCCAAATGCAGCGCGCGCGTTTTTTGGTATAATTCCGCCTATGGCATACGAGACGAAACAGCAGCGCGCGCAAGACGGCGCGGAGGCGGCGACACATGGCTGAGTGGGTCGATCTGTCGGCGATCGCGCAGATCGCGATCCTCTACATCGTCATCTACGCGATCCTGAAGCGCGCGCGCGGCTCGCGCTTCGGCCAGGTCCTCATGGGCGTGGGGCTGCTCGCCGCCGCACTCACGCTCTTCACGTTCGTCTTCCATTTCGACGTCCTCTCCGTCATCCTGCGGAGCCTGCTCGTCTACCTCGCGATCTCGACGGTCGTCATCTTCCAGCCCGAGATCCGCCGCATCCTCAGCCAGGTCGGCGCGTTCGGCTCGCTCGAGAAGCGCAAGTACGGGCCGGACGGCGCGGCGACGCCCGAATACGTCGCCGAGGCGATCCTGCATCTCGCCGCCCGCCGCATGGGCGCGCTGATCGCCTTCGAGCGCGGCATCAGCCTGCGCAGCTACGAGGAGACGGGCGTGCCGCTCAACGCGACGTTCTCGCGCGAGCTCCTGACCTGCCTCTTCACGCCGCCCCTGCCGCTCCACGACGGCGGCGTCACGGTGCGCGACGGGCGGCTCGCCGCCGCGCACTGCATCTTCCCCGTCTCGAACAACCCGGACCTCATCGTCAGCGGCATGCGCCACCGCGCGGCCGTCGGCCTCTCCGAGGAGACGGACGCGCTCGTCGTCGTCGTCTCGGAGGAGACGGGGGCCGTTTCGGTCGCCCACAACGGGCGGCTCATCCGCTACGCGGGCGACGCCGCCTGCGCTTCGTCGCTCGTGCGCTGGATCGCGAAGGTCATGTTCCGCGAGCGCAAGGCGAACCGCCTGCTCGCCCAGGTCCAGGCCCGTTTCCTGAAGAAGGGAGGCCGCGCATGAAGCGCCTCGCGTTCCTGACGGACAACTGGGGCATCAAGCTCCTCGCGCTCGTCCTCGCCATCGTCCTCTACCACGCCGTCAAGCAGAGTTCCGCCGTCGGCGGAGCGTCCGGCGCATCCGCACATGACAAACCCGCCCTCCAGCACCCCTGACAGCGCCGAGACGCGGCGCAGCGTCGTCGCCTGGCTGCTCTTCCCGCTCGCGCTCTTTCCTCTGGGCGCGCTGCTCTCCTACGATTGGCGCACGCGCGCCGAGCTGAACGTCCCGCCCCTGCCCTCGCACAACTGGATCGGCGCGCTCGGCGACGGCTTCGCCTACTACGGCTACCGCGTCTTCGGCCTCGCGATCTGGATTGTGCCGATCGTCTGCGTCGTCGCCGCGCTCTGCCTCGTGCGCGGGCGCCGAATGCGCCCCGGCCGCCGCGAGATCTGGTTCACCGCCTTCCTCGCGTCCGTCGCCTGCCTCCTGCAAGTCCTCGGCGCGCACGCGAACGGCATTTCGTCCCTCGCCCGCCACCTCAACCTCGCGGACGCGGGTGGCGTCATCGGCTACCTCATCATGACGCGCTGCCTTTCGCCGCTCCTGAGCGACTTCGGCTCGGCCGTCCTCGTCGTCATTCTCCTGGCCCTCTCGCTCGTCGGCGCCGTCGGCGCGCGAAACCTCGCGGACTTCTTCGCCGCCCTCTTCCGCTGGGCGCTGGGGAAAGGAGCAAGGAGCAAGGAAGAAGTCGACCCCTTCTCGGAGGGGGCAACTTCTCCCTTCTCGGAGGGGGCGACTTCAGTCGCCCCTAACTCCGCCCCTAACGGCCCTCTCGCCGCCGCCCGCGCGGCGAAGGAAGCCGCGCGCCGCCAGCGCGCCGAGGAAAAGGAGCGCATCCGCCAGGAGAAGCTCGCCGCCAAGGAGGCGCGCCGCGCCGAAAAGGAGGCCGCCAAACTCGCGAAGTGGGAGGCCAAGCACGGCGGCCGCG
>ONTV01000102.1 GCA_900320855.1 uncultured Lentisphaerota bacterium | reverse complement strand
TTTCCCTTGCGCAAAATCCTGTACTGCTTGCCGGGCAGATAGCGATTCTTCTCGCCTCCTGCAACCGCGATGTAGCCCGACTTCGCAAGCGGCGTCAGGTAGCGGGCCGTGAAGAAATTCGCGCTGGCGATTCCGAGAGCCGCGCGCAGTTCGGCCGGACGCCTCGGGCCGTCCGCCAGCCGCTTCAGGATGTCGTACGCCACCTTGTCACTGCCCTTCTCCAGCAGATGCGGGACACGGTCTGGCAGGGACTGCTCAAACCGGGCGAAATTCCTCCGCCTCGCCTTCTGCTGCTTCTCATCATCGACCGAAATCCCCTTCTTCACACGGCCCGCCAGCCGTTCGTCCTCAAGTTCCTTCAGAACGAGGTGAATCGACTTCTCGTGCATCTCACGGATCCGGTCCCAAGTCAGGGGCGCAAAGACCGAATATATGAACCGATAGCCGTCGACACACCGCGCATCACCCCTCGCTGCCGCAACCACACCATCCGAACCCCACCATTAGGGTCTGACCCTCCTCGAAGCCCATAGGGTCCCTTTCCTTCATCACCCCAGGTGAACATTAGCGCCAGCCATTGCCCCACGCGGGGCAAACAGGGCGGAATATACCATAATCGCCGCAGGCCCGTCCACGAAACGCGCGTCCCGGCGTACCGGGATGAGGGGCGAGGGCTTTCGCGCGTTCGCTCACTTCCGAAAGCCACAGGCGCGATAGCGCGCGGGCGTGTGGCCGGTCGCGGCCTTGAACGTGCGGATGAAGTGCGCGTGGTCGAAGAAGCCCGTCTCCTGCGCGATCTCGGTGATGCGCCGGTCGGTCGTCGCTAGGAGCGTCTTCGCCGCGTTGAGCCGCGTGTGCCGGATGTAGTCCGACGGCGACATCTGCGTCAGCGCGCGGAAGAGCCTGCGGAACTGCGCGACGGAGTAGTGTGAGAGTGCGGCGAGCTCCTCGACCGTCACGTCTTCCGCGAAATGGTCGTTCAGGTAGACGACTGACTTGCGTATCGGGTCGTACCAGTTCGTCGCCCGCATCTTCCGGTCGGCGCGGTAGTAGGTCATCGCCGTGCCGATGCGCGTGCCGTCGATGCCCTCGATCGGGCGCACGGTCACGCAGTTGAGCGCCGTCGAGCGGTCGGCGACGAAGCCGTAGACGCGCTCGACGATGGGCACGCCCGTCTCGAGCACCTCGCGGTCGCGCCCCATGTAGACGGCCGCCTGGTCGGGAGGGTAGAGCTCCTCGGGTGTGTAGCCGAGCATGTCGTCAAGCGACCGCCAGCCGCTGACGCGCACGTTGTAGCTGTTCGTGAACATGATGCGCAGGTCGGCGTTCTTCAGCGTCAGCGAGACGTTCGGCACGTTCTCCGACATCTCCGCCATCAGGCGGAGTGCGGGGCCGCCGGCCGCAAAGAACGCCTCCTGCCAGGCCTTGACCTGCGCGGGGTCAATCGTCTTTGCTGTGTATCTCCTACGAAAGTTCATGCGCGAATTATACACTTTTCCTTTCGCCCCGTACAATCGGAGAGCCGCGGAATTTGAGATAATACGCGCCAATGACAGTCCTCCTTATCGCCGCGTCCCTGGTTTCGCCGCTCTTCGTGGACTTTGCGCCCGAAGTGCGGACGTCCTACCAGTCGCTCGGCAAGATCGTCGAGGACCGTCCGATGCAGGTCACGAGCGTGCGCGCCGGCTATGACGCGGGCGCGTTCGGGCGCTTCGGCGTGCGGAACTGGGACGTCTCGTCCCTCACCGACCGCCGCGCCGACGTGCATCGTCGCGCGCTCTACCACACGGAGTTCGGCCCGACGTGGGACTGCCGCCTCGCGCTTGCGGACGGGTGGGCGCTCGCGAACGACCTGACGTATTCCTGGACGCTCTATCGCGGCTTCGCGAACGAGAGGTCGAACAGGACGTACCAGTGGGTCCAGGTCGAGCAGTCGCTTGAGAATACCTTCCTCGTGCCGTTCTACCGTCTGCGCCGCTGCTTCGTCGGGAATGACTACATCTACGCCAAGGTCGGCGTGCGGCGGAAGTGCCCGTTCGCGGGGGCGTTCTACGTGACGCCGTCCGTCTACTGGGAGGGCGGCAACCGTCGGAACGAGGTGCGTGTCTTCGGCGACGGCGGGGCGGTTGGCGGCGCGCTCACGTTCCGGGTGGAGGCCGGCTGGGCGGTCTGCGAACAGGTGACGGCGTATGCCTTCGTCGAGCAGTACGAGGTCTGCGGGGCGGACACGCGCGCCGCGAACGACGCGCTCGGCTACGCCTGCGCGCACAACGACTGGACGCACGGCGGCATCGGCGTCAGGATGAGGTTTTAGTGGTGGGGAGCTCTGGGAGGTTTGGAAGGTTAATTCAATAGGAGAACAACGATGAAGACAACGAGACTTGCAATGGGAGTTTTGGCGGCGATGCTGGCGGGATGCTCGACGAGCCCGGACGTGTCGGGGCCGCAGTGGAAGCCGATCGGCAACCGCGCGGTGCGCGGCGCTCCGGGCGAGATCCGCACCGACCTCGACTTCTCGGTCCCGCTCGCAAAGACGCTCATGCTCGCGAACATGGTCGTCTTCGCCGGGAAGGGCACATATGCCTTCGACGGGACCAAGACGGGCCACGCGGCGGCCGACGCCCATGCGCGGCACGCCTACCGGAAGGGATGGGAGGTCGCATGATGCTGACGGCACTGCTGGCCGCGACGCTCGGCGGCCCGATTCCGCTCCTCTGCACGCCGTATGCCGAGGACGGCTCGCTGGACGTCGTGACGCTGGCGAAGGAAGCGCGCTTCGTCGCGGACTGCGGCGCAAGCGGCGTCATCTGGCCGGCGGCGAACGACGCGCTTGCGCTGCTGACGGCCGAGGAGGAGCGCGAGGGGCTTGCGGCGGTCGCGCAGGCGCTCGCGGGCGGCGAGGCCTGGTTCTGCCCGTGCTGCCCAGGGACGAATCTCGTGGACACGCTGCGCCGCGTCGGCGTCGCCGCCGACCTTGCCGCGCGGCATCCGGCGCTCAAGACGGCGCTTCTCGTCCGGATGTGCGACGACGCGACGGACGACGCGGCCTACGAGCGGCAGTACGACGCGGTTGCCGCCGCGCTCCGGGCGCGCGCGGCCGCGGGCGAGAGGCCGATCCGGGTTATCGTCCAGACATACAACGGCAAGTCGCCGCTTCCGTCCGCGAAGACGCTTGTCGGGCTGGCCGTACGCCATCCCGAGACGTACGGCTGGTATAAGGTCGAGGGCACGGGCTCGGGCATCTGCGCCCTGGCGGGCGAGCTGGCCGCGGCGAAGCCAGCCGTGAAGACGGTCTTCACGGGCTGGGGCGGGCGCGACTGGCTCTACCACTACCGCGTGGTCGGCACGCGCGGCGTCATCTCGCAGCGGCCGATGTACGCCGACTTGATGGTGCGCGTCTGGCGGGCGCTGGAGGCGGACGACGCGCGCGCGGACGAGCTGTTCGCGAAGTTCATGTACTTGCGAAACCTCGACAACGTGCTACCCTCCGCGCAGATGCGTGGCTGGAACCTCTACGTACTCAAGCGGCGCGGCGTCTTTCGCAACACCCTCTCGCGCGAGGCGAAGGCGGGCGGCGGCTGGACTCTGGCGGACCTTGTCCTCACGGAGGCGCAGCGCGCCGAGATCGACCGGCGGCTGGGCCATGCGCTTGCGCCCTGACGGCGGAGGCGGACGGCCGTTTCGGGCGATGCCAGCGGAAAAAAGGACTTCGGGCAACAACGGGAAAGACAGACAACAACCAAGGAGAAAGACATGAACATCAATCGTCGGAATCTCTTCAAGGGCATGGTCGCGGCTTCGGCCCTGCCGCTCTTCAACGTCGGCTGCGCGGGCTTCGGGCTCTCGCGCGAGCGCCGCATCGCCCAGGGCGCGAAGATCCGCGTCGCGCTGATCGGCTGCGGCCTCCAGACGCGCTGCATGATCGACGGTGTCCTCTGCGAGGATCTCGTCGCGATCGTCGACCCGGACCCGGCGCGGCTCGCCTTCCTCGAGAAGCTTGTCGCCGACACGTGCGACGCCGAGGCGCGCGCGAACTTCGCGACGGCGCGGCGCTTCTCGACCTACCAGGACATGTTCGAGCAGATGGACGGCGAGATCGACGCGATCGTCGTCGAGACGCCGAACCACCAGCACGTCCTGCCGGCGGTGATGGCGCTCCGCCGCGACATCCACGTCTACCTCGACAAGCCGCTCTGCCTCACGTCGGCGGAATGCGACCTCATCCTCGCCGAGGCGCGCAGGCGTCCGCATCTCGTCACTCAGTGCGGCACCTACGGGCATTCCTTCCCCTCGATGAAGTACTGCGTCGACCGCATCGCCGAGGGCGCGCTCGGCGAGGTGAGGGAGGTCTGGGCGTATGACGACCGCTGCAACTCGATCTACCGGCGCCCGGCGGCGGTCCCACCGCCGAAGGACATGGACTGGGACCTCTGGTGCGGCGGCTCGCCGATCTGCGACTTCTACCCGGAGACGCCCGACCAGGACGGCATGCACCCACACGGGTGGCACAGCTGGATCGGCTACGGCAACGGCTCGATCGGCAACCTCGGCATGCACATCATGGACGTCGCGTTCTGGGCGCTGGGGCTCAAGGACCCCGACCGTGTGACCTGCCACGAGGCGAAGTTTGCGCTCGAGGGGGCGTGGGCGTACCGCGACGCATTCGAGTTCCACTACCCGACCTCGAAGTTCGGCCACGCCGTCACGATGCACTGGTGGGACGGGCTCAACGAGGGCATCCCCTACGCGAAGGAGTACGTCAACAAGTTCGGCATCCCGTACAGGCGCGAGCATCTCAACATCCCGCCGAAGGTGCTGGAGGTCGAGAAGGCCAACGGCTTCGAGAAGGACCCGTTCTACAAGAACGGCGTCCTCTTCGTGGGCACGAAGGCGAACCTCTGGTTCACGCACCACGGCGGCTACCGCTTCATGCCGCGCGCGGCGGGCTGGTGCATCCCGCGCGTGGACCGGCCGGACGACTTCGACTACCGCCGCGTCACGCCGCACCACTTCCACGAGTTCTACGCCGCGATCCGCGAGCGGCGCGAGGCGAACGACTGCTTCGAGTATTCCGTGCCGCTCGCGAAGACCGTGTGCCTCGGCAACATCTCGGCGCTCGCCGGCAAGGGCACGACGCTTGAATGGGATGGCCATCACGTCACGAACGACGCCAAGGCCGAAAAATGGGTTACGAAGGAGTATCGCAATGGTTGGAATCCGTTTGTCTAAGTGGGCGGCGTTGGCCGCGTTGGCGCTTGCAGGTTGTGCGGCGGTTGATGAAACGCCGGCTTCGCAATGGAAGCCTATCGGTAATCGCAAGGCGAGGGTTGTGCATTGGGGTATCATCCACAACCATTCCCGGGGCAAGTGGGATGCGGTGCTGAAGCTTACGAACGACTATGAGATGGTTGGCTGGGTGGACGATCGCGCGTCGACGGCGATGCGTATGGTTGAGCCGAATCTTTCGGGTTACACGAACTATCCGTGTTTCACGCCACAGCAGGTTTTCGAGGAGGTGAAACCTGATCTCATCGTGGTTGAGACGTCCAATTCCGATCTCGTTGAGGTTTCGACGGAAATCGCGAGGCACGGCATCCCGATGCATATGGACAAGCCTCTCGGGTCCGACCAGATTGGCTTCATGAAGATGTCTCGCATTTGCGAGGCGCAGGGCGTACCGCTTCAGATTGGTTATATGTTCCGTTCCAACGAGGCGATTAACAAGATGGTGGAGATCGCACGGAGCGGCGTCCTCGGCGAGATCTATTCGATTGACGCGGACCTCGACCACAACTACGGCTATCCGAAGTATCCCGAGTACGCCTCGTACTATCCGGGTGGCACGGCCTATCTGCTGGCGTGTCACGTCATCGAATGGGCGATGCCGATCTTCGACGATGCGCTTCCGGATAAGACCTGGTCTATCTTCAAGCCTGCGCCGGGTGATCCCGACTGGGCGGTGACGCATTCGCTGACGGTCATGGAGTATCCGCGCGCGAATGTGACGATTCGTGTTTGCTCGAAGGGCACGCAACCCTGCCGGCACATCCGCATCGACGGCACGAACGGGTCGATGGAGCTCGAGCCGATCGAGGACTTCCGCACCGTGAAGCACACGACGGGACTCAACGAGGGTCTCGCGCGGGTGGATAAGCTTGAGATCAAGATGTATCTCAAGAAGGTGAACAACCCAGCGAAGGCGGCCGGCTATCACGACGGCATCAACCGAATTTCATTCAAGGCGCCGAACGACCGCTATGCGGGACAGCTTCAGGAACTCGCCCGCATCCTCCGCGGCGAAATTCCCAATCCGCCGGGGCTCTACCGGCACGATTTACTGGTTCACAAAGTATCGCTTGACGCCTGCAACCTCGCGACCGAGGAAGTGGAGTGAGGTTTGGAATGTTTGGGAGGTTTGGAATGTTTGGGAGGTTTGGAATGTTTGGAAGGTTTGTAACGTTGGTGATGGTGCTGGCGGCTGGGACTCTCGGGGCGGCGCCGCTCAGGGTCGCGCTCTATGTCGACGATGGGTGCCGCGGTACGGGACTTCTCCGCTGGGCGGAGATCTTCCGCGATTCGCCGGACGCCGAACTGAAGCTTGTGAGCGGACAGGACATCCGCGACGGGGCGCTCGACGACCGCGAGCTCCTCGTGATGCCGGGCGGCTGGGGCGGACCGCAGTATGCGGCGATGGGCGACAAGGGCGCGGACAAGTTGCGCGCCTTTGTCGCGAACGGTGGCGCGTACTTCGGCACCTGCTGCGGAATCGCCATCGCGCTCAACGAGGAGCCGGACTTCGGCAAACGCCTCAAGATGCTGCCGCTCAAGAGGGTGGTCGCCCCGAACCGCGGCGGTGTCACGGCGACGGTGAAGTTCAACCGCCGCGGCGCTGACTGGCTCGGCATTCGCGAAGGCGACTGGAAGATTCGCTACCACAACGGTCCCGTGGTGCAGCCGGCGGACCCCGTGCCGCTCTGCATGGAGCTGGAGGTGCTGGCGACGATGAACTGCGAACTTGCGCAGGTCGGACCGGTGGTCGGGCCGATGTACGGCACGCCTGCGGCGGTGCGGGCGAAGTACGGCAAGGGGACGATGCTCGCGTTCAACTGCCATCCGGAGGTCTTCCCGTCCACGCGCGAGATCATCGTCGGCGGCGTCCGCGCCCTGACCGGACGGACGATCCGTCTCGTCGAGCAGCCGCTCAAGCCGAGGGGTGCGGAGCGCGTCGGCTACTTCACGGACAAGGTCCGCAGCGACAAGGCGTTCGTCGAGGAGTACTTCCGCCTCCGGGCCGATCCGGAGATCGACGTCGTCCCGGTCAAGTATGTATTGCGTCAAGGGGGAAAGTGAAAAAACTTTGCTTGGAAGCGGTCTTCGATCGTAAACGGAGATAGCGCGGGCGTATTCGACCGCGC
>ONTV01000081.1 GCA_900320855.1 uncultured Lentisphaerota bacterium | reverse complement strand
GGGACGGCCCGCCGCCGGCGCCCTGACGGAACCGGACGCGGGAGGGAATGCGGGTCGGGAGCGGGCGAAGACCAAAATGAGAATTTTATGCGGAATTTTCATGGAGCGGCGTGTCAACCGTCACAACGACATTGACTCGCCCCCTAAGCTCCAACATACCCCGTGACCCACGCCGTGCAGCCCACGGCGCGCAGACGCGCCGCGAGGGCCTGCGCCGACGGCTCGTCCTCCGCGAAGCCGAAGACGGACGACCCGGAGCCGCTCATCCGCACCTCGTGCGCACCGGCGGCGACGAGCGCCGCGAGCGCAAACGCGATTTCGGGATGGAGCGCGCAGGCCGCCGCCTGCAGGTCATTGACCGCCCCCGTCGCCGGCGCCGTGCGCGGCACGCAACGCGCGTAGACTTCGGCCGTCGCGGACGCGACGCCCGGATGCGCCAGGACGAGAAACGGGAACGGCGGACAAGCCGACGCCTCCGCCACGCGCACGCGCTCGCCTCGCCCCTCCATCCAGACGGGCGCGCGGACATGCTGGGCGAGGACCAGCGCGGGGACGTCGCTGCCGACCGACGCGCCGAGCGCGGCCAGCTCCTCGACCGACCGCCCCAGCCCCCACAGCTCGTTCAGCGCACGCAGGGCCGCCGCCGCGTCGGCGCTCCCGCCGCCGAGGCCGCCGCCCACCGGAATGCGCTTGACGACGCGGACGCGCGCGCCCAGGGACGAACCGGGCGGCGCGAACGCCGCGCGCAGCGCGCGCGCCGCACGCACGATCAAGTCCTTCTCGCCGTAGCCCGTGTCGGTGACGATTGCGTCCTCCGCCGTCGGCTCGATCTCCAGCGTGTCGGCGAGCGAAATGGGCGCGACGAGCGATCGAAGCGCATGGAAGCCGTCCGTACGCCGACCGTAGACCTCCAGCGTGAGGTTGACCTTCGCGTAGGCCGCGATGCGCAACGCCGTCAGCCCTTCAGGTCCGCAATCGCCGCCGCGACGTTCGCGAAGAGCTGCGCGAGCTTCGCCTTCGGGATCGTCGAGAACGCGAGGCGGATGAGGCCCGACAGGACGATCGTGCCGGTCGAGTACGCCTCGATCAGGCGGCGACGCACCTTCTCGGCATCGACGCCACGCGGCTTCACGCACATGAAGTAGCCCGAGTTGAACGGCATGACCTCGAAGAGCCGATCGTACTCCGGATGCGCCTTGAGAATGCGGCGGATCTCGTCGTAGCGCGCGCGCAGGACATTGTACTTCTGCTTCTTCTGCGCGTCGTACCCCTTGTCCGCATACGCGGCGATCGCGAGGTGCTGGCCGATCGAGGAGACGTTCGAGATCGCCGAGCGGACGTTGCCCGCCGCCTTGGCCTCAAGCGCCTTGAGCTGCTCGTCCGTCGCGCCCTTGAACGCGAACGTGACGAAGCCGACCCGGAGTCCCCACACGTAGTCCTCCTTCGTCGTGCCGTCGAGCTTGACCGCGAGGACGTTCGGGTGGAGCGTCGCGAAGTCCGCGAACAGCGACTCGCCGTGCACGCCCGGCTCGTAGACAAGGCCGAAGTAGGCGTCGTCGAGGACGACGACAATCTTCTTTCCGGCGCGCGCGGCGGCCTTGACGGCGGCGACGATCCTCTTCGCGTCCGCAAACGTCGCCGTGTAGCCCGTCGGGTTGTTCGGGAAGTTGAGGATCAGGATCTTCTTCGCGCCGGGCGCGAGCAGCGCCGCCTTCAGCGCCGCCGCGTCGAACGCGCCTTTCTTGAACGTGTTGAAATGGCGCACCTTGCAGCCGACGGCGTCCTGGAAGATGAGCTCGTAGTTGTCCCAGAAGAGGTCGGGCGTGACGAGTTCGTCCTTCGGGTCGGCGAAGAGCTCCGCCGCGAGGCGGAGGCCGTGCGTGAGCGCGTTCGTGACGACAGGGTTCGAGGCGCGCACGCCCTTCAGCGACGGGTTCTTCTTCAGCTCCATTGCGCGCCACTGCTCGCGGAGGGCCGGAAGGCCGAAGCTGCCGGCGTAGAGGAACGCCTTGCGGCCGAGCGGCGCGTTCTTCGCGAAACAGTCCATCACGAGCGGCGAGCCGTCCTCCTCGAAGGCCATGCCGATCGTCGCGTTGATCGCGCAGCCCTTCGCCTCGCCGCCTTGGCCGAGGATGCCCCCATAGGGGAAGTACATGCGCTTGCCTTCGGCGGACAGGAAATCGGCCGCCGGGCCAAGCGTCGCATTGAGTTTCTTTGCGAGCGTGTTCATCTGAGAAGACCTTTTGACTCGGGAAACGGTTAGAACAGGGGCTTGGGCGCTTCCATCATCTTCTTCCACTCCGCCTCCTTCTGGAGTTTCTGGCGGTGCTCCAGGAGACGGCGGTAGTCGATGCGGTTGCGGAAGAGATCGTCGCAGACGAGCTCGTGAAGGTAGACGAGATTCGCGGCCCGCACGGCGGCACGAAAGTCGGCGACCGTCTCGGCCTTCTTCTGGATCTCCGGCAGCGCCTCCAGGAGCTTCGCCGCCGCGCGGGAGTCGCCGACGATGCGCGCGTAGTTGTCGCCGAAGCAGATGAAGCCGCCGCTGCGGAGCGTCCGGTCAATCTCCAGCCGCGCGGCGTTCACCTGCTTGATCAGGGCCTTCGCCGCGTCGTTCTTGACGAACGGGCCCTCCCACGCCGGCACGGGCTTCGCCTCGGGCGACGTCGCGGCGACAACCGGCGCAGACGCCGTCTCCTTCGGCTTGAGCGGCGGGTTGTCGTCGAAGAGATCGTCCAGGGTGGCGTCGCTGAAGTCTTCCGCAGCTTGCGCTGAGGACACAGGGGCAGAGGACGCGGGCAGAGGAGCAGGGACGGAAGAGAGCAACGCGGGCGCGGCGGCGGGCGCCTCGGGCCTGTAGCCCGGCTGGGTCTTCAGGAACTCCGTCCAGTCGATGACCTGCCCCGTCACGGGAACCTTGTTGATGCGGATGCCCGTGCCCCAGCGCTCGACGCAGTAGGGCGGCGGAACGAACTTGCCGTTGACGAAGACGAGCCCCTCGGAAAACTTGCGCCCCTTCGTGACGCGCAAGGCCTTCGCGCTCTCGCGCGGAATCTCCGGGAACGCCCCCGCCGTCGTCACGCCGAGCAAAACCGCCAGTACCAGCCAGATTTTTTTCATGAGGTGAGGGAGTATAGCAAATCCCCTGTCCGCCGTCAATGCCCAGCCGCGCCTAATCGGCAATTTATTTAGCCTATTCACCTTGTTTTGTAAAGTTAAGCCGTTTTCGCCGACGCCGATTCCCGATAGCCCCGCACGAGGTCCTTGACCGTGTGCCAGCGGACGGTCGCCAGCCGTTTCACATCCATCGAAAGGCGCAGCCGCTCGGCCTCCACCGCCGCATCGCCGACGGCCGGCAACGCGCCGCGCCGCCGCCGCAGGGCCTCGGCCCACAGCGTTCGGACAAACTCCTTCAAGATGTCCGTCGCCGCGAGCGCGCTCGCCTGGGACTTTCCGGCGTCCAGCAGAATCGCGTCGAACCAGGCGCGCTCGCGCGGCGGAAGGCCGTCCGCAAACGCCGCGAAGAGATCCTCGCCCTTCGCGCACTCCTGCCGCCACGTCTCGACGAAGCGCGCCGTGAAGGCGTGCGTGAAGACCGAGGCCGGCAGGAACTCGCCAAGCGCGCCGTCCAGCGGCTTCTCATACTCGTTCGCGAGCAGAAACGCGCACAGGGCCCGCTCCTCCGGCGGGGGTGGGAGCGCCTGCCCCGCGTCTTCGCCCGACAGGGCGGCGGCGGACGGCGCCGCGTTCGCCTCCGAATCCATGTCTTCGGGCAACTCGTCCGCATCGTCCGGCTCCGCCTCCTCGGACGGCGCGGGGCGCGGCGGACGCTTTGGCTCGCTCGCCTTGACCTTGCCGAGCTCCTCGGCGAGCGCGGCCGTCGGCAGGCCGAGGAGCTTCGCGGCCTCGCCCGTCATCGCCGCCTTCAGGACGGCGCTCGGACACGCCGCGACGGTCGTCAGGACTTCGCGCGTGATGCGCGCGACGGCATCGACCGAACCGGGGTCGCGCTCCTTCGCGCGTTCGGCGCGCACCTGGAAGGACATGATCGACTCGGCGTTCTCCAGGAGCCGGCGGAAGTCCTCCGCCGGATGCGCGCGCAGGAACGAGTCGGGGTCGTCGCCGCCCGGCAGCGAGACGACGCGCACGGGCAGCTCCGCCGCGAGGCAGAGGCGCGCGGACTTGATCGTCGCCGCGTGCCCGGCCGCGTCGTCGTCGTAGACGAGCGTGACGAGATCGGCGACCTTGCGGAGCATCGCGACGTGGTCTTCGGTGAACGCCGTCCCCTGCCCGGCGACGGCGTTCGGAAAGCCGCGCGTCTGCAGGCGGATGCAGTCGATCTGCCCTTCGCAGACGATGACCTCGTGGGCCTTGCGGTCCTGCGCGATCGCGCGCATCGCCTTGTCGAAGCCGTAGAGGATGCGCTTCTTGCTGAAGACGGGCGTCTCGGGCGAGTTCACGTACTTGCCGGAGCTCTTGCTCGCGACGAGCTGCCGCCCCGAATAGCCGACGACGCGCCCCTGCTTGTCGCGGATCGCGAACATGAGACGCCCGCCGAAGCGGTGGTAGCCAAGGTCGCCGGGGCGGTCGCCGCGCCGGATGACGCCCGCCGCCTCCAGCTCCTCCGGCGTGTACTTGTACTTCTCCGCCCAGCGCAGGATGTTCGCGACGCCGTTCGGGGCATAGCCGATCTGATAGGCGTCCTGGATCTCCGGGCCGAGGTCGCGCGCCGTCAGGTAGGCGCGCGCCGGCTCGGCCTCGTTCGCCTGCAGGAGGCAGCGGTGGTAGAACTGCGTCAGCTCGGCGAGAAGCGCGTAGAGCCGCTTGCGCCGCCCGGCCTCCGGGTCAACCTTTTCCTCGACCGTGACGCCGCACTGGGCTGCGAGCTTCTTCACGGCCTCGATGAACGTGAGGCCGTCCATCTTCTCGACGAACTTGATCGCGTCGCCGCTCTCGCCGCAGCCGAAGCAGTGGTAGAAGCCCTTCGTCTCGTTGATGTGGAAGCTCGGCGTCTTCTCGTGGTGGAAGGGACAGCACGCCTTCTTGGACGCGCCCGCGACCCGGACGTCGATGCCGTAGGAGGCAATCAGGTCCGCGAGGTCGATCCGCGCCTTGACCTCCTCGACCGTCGCCTCGGGAATGCCCTTCGCCATGGCCGCGTCACTCCGCCGGGCCGTACTCGACCGGGAACCAGGTGCGGTAGTAGTTGTCGCGGTGCCAGGTGTTGCCGGCAGAGGCGTAGTCGCAGAACGTCACCGTCCCCGGCAGCTGGCCTTCGGGGTTCTCGTGGTGCGAGCCGATCGGGAGCGTCGCCGTGAACGTCATCCAGATGTCGTCCGAGGGCGCGCGCACCGCCGTGAAGGTCGGCATGCGCTGGCCGTCCTTCAGGCCGCGCCGCAGCGGCTCCGTGAGATCGCCGTCCGCAAAGCGGCTGTCGCGCGCAAGGAGGACCGGGCCGCGCGTGAACGCGACGTGGTGCGCGAGCGTGTGCGCGACGACGGGCATGTCGAAGGCGATCTCGACGACGTCGCCGAGCGCCCAGTCGCGCGCGAGCGTGAAGTAGGTTCCCGGCTTCACGCCCGGCTGCGCCGCGCCGTTCACCTTGACGACCGTCTTCGCGCTCCACGCCGGGATGCGCAGGCGCACGTCCAGGCGGCCCGTCGTGTGGCTGACGATCCGCGCCGTGTTCGCGCGCGGATAGAGCGCGTACATGTCGAAGCCCTTCACGAGCGCGGAGGCGTAGAAGTTGAACGTCGCCGTCTTGCCGTCCGACTTGAAGAGCTCGCGCAGGAAGCAGAGGAAGCCGCGCGGGCCATTCGCCGTGCAGCAGTCGGTGTGCATGTAGCAGTGGTGCTGCCCGTGGTAGCGGTTTCCGGTGAGTGGCGTGTAGCCCGCGAACTCCGAACCGTCCGCCTTCAGCGCCGCGAGGTAGGCGTTGTAGAACGTGCGCTCAATCTCGTCCGCCCACTTCGGGTCGTCCGTCAGGCCGAGCAGCTTCTCGCACAGGCGCATCCAGGTCGTCGTCACGCACGTCTCCTGGAGGCGCAGATAGGGCAGGTGCTGCTTCCGCGCGCCGTGGAACCACGCCTCGCTGCTCGCGCAGCCGCCCGCAAGGTTGATCTCCTCGCGCGCGATGTCCTCCGCCGTCAACAGCGCCGCCCGGAACAGCTCCTCGACCGGCTCGCCGCCCTGCCCCTTGGCCTTCAGGGCCTCGTAGTAGTCGAGCATCCCCTGATAGCAGCTCATCATCTCGTACGACTTCCAGCGGTTGTGCTTCATGACATACCCGCCGTGCTTCTCGGCGACGTTGCCGTAGCCGTTGCGGTCGGCGACCGAAACGCCCTTCAGGGCGAGGTCGACGAGGCGCGGGCCGGCCTCGGGCTCGCGCAGGCCCTTGACGAGGAAAGCCGCGAAGTCCAGGTACTTCTGCGCCGCCGCCTCGCCCTCCGCCGCCGCGACGCGCTGGTAGAGCCACATGACGGGCTCGAGGATGGACGAGCTCGCGTAGCCCGACCAGTTGCCCGTCTGCCAGACCTCGCGCCCGCGCCGGCCGCCCGGCCCGATCTCGCCGATCACGTAGTCGCAGAGCCGCTTCGCCGCCGACAGCGCCGCCGCCGCGTCCGCATTCTTGCCGCCCGTCGCGTGGACGAAGTCGTAGTCGTGAAGCAGTCCGAGCAGCGTGTACTTCATCCCCCAGACGTCCCAGCCCTCGCCGCAGCGCAGTTCGTCCGGGTAGTTCCCGATGTAGCCGTTCGGCTCCTGGCTCGACAGGATGCGCGCGACGCCGCGCCGGATGTCCGAGGCGATCTTCGGCGAGCCCGAATAGAGCGCATAAGGAACGGCCGCGTGCATGTACTTGCCCCAGAACTCGGTCTGCCACCAGTTCTTCCGCTCCGTCTTCTCAAGGAACGGCGCCGTGATGTAGTCGATGTCCGTGCCGCCGACATGGCGCTCGACCATCTGGTCGAGGCGCGCGCCCAGATAGCCCTTCAGCTTCACGTCGCCGACGCCGACCGGCGTCAGGCCCGCGTGCGCCGACGCGGGAACGGCGGGAAAGGACAGAAGACAAAGGACAGCCGACAGCGGGGCCAAGGGCGAGAGACGGGAGACGGGAGACGGCCGATGCCGGGGATAGGACAGCTGACAGCGGACAGCCGACACAGTCTGAACGAATTGAATTTTCATGCTTACTCCTTGCTATTTACATCTTTCGGTTTTCGATTTATTACTTGCCTCTTGCCACTTAACTTGCCACTTGCTCCATTGCCCCTGACTCCTTACCACTGACTCCTTAAACCAAGTCGTCTTGCTTGCGCGGCAGGAGCGCAGCGCCCAGAAGCGCGAGGAGAAGCGGCGCGACGACGAGGTTCGCGCACACGAGCCCCGCGACGGACGCCGGCTCGACGCACTCGTCCTTCGCCAGCGCCTCCAGCGGCGAGGCGGCCGAGACGGGACGCGTCACCGCTGCCGCGCCGCGCGTGATCGCGAGGCCGACGCGGTCGGCGAGGTTCGTCTCCAGCTCGTCCGGATACTGCTCGACGACGCTGGGGCTCATCTCGCCGACCACAAGCGTCACGAACGCGACGAACAGCGCGACCGGCCGGCTCAGGCAGGCGCCGAGCAGAAGGCCCAGCGAGACGACAAGCGCCAGGACGGCGACGAGCACGACGTAGGCCCGCAGCAGGTTCCAGGCGAACGCATCCGCCGTCCGGAGGACCTGGATGTCGCGGCGCGGCCGGAACATGAGCGCGCTCGTGCCCCGGTTCTCGAAGGACAGCTCCGCCGACTCGCCCCGGAACGGGAAGAGGACGACCGCCTGCGTGGTGTTGCTGACGACGCTCGCCGCCGCGCCCGAGCGCAGGACGCCGCAGACGTCCTGGCGCATCTCGAAGGTGTTCGTGAAGCGGAAGCGCACGGCGTCGCCGGGCGCGGCGAAGCGCCAGCGCGCGACGGCGTTCGTCGCCACCGTCTCGTAGCGGTCGATCGCGCGGTTCGCGAGCAGGCGCAGCACCGTCGCCTTCGGCGCGTGCCGCACGGCCGCCGGCGTGTTCGTGTCGGCCAGGTAGACGGCGTACATCCGCTCGGCCTCCTCCTGCACGGACGGGAGGATCGGCGCGAGCACATGGCGGCACGGCGTCGCGAGATCGACGCGCGCGGCGAGGATGTCGCACGCGACGGCCAGGACGACGGCGCCGACGACGACGTGCGCGACGACCTTGCCGAGGATGAGCGCGACGCGGCCCACGGGCCGCACGAGCGTCAGCTGGAGGCGCTTTTCGGCCCGCTCGCGCGCGAGGGAGCCGGTCGCGGACGCGAGGAGCGCGACGACGAGCAGCGCGAAGACGCCGCCCAGCGAGAAGTGGATGTCGAGCTCGCGCGCGCCGGCGACCGTGCCGTCGCCCGTGACAAGCGAGGGGAAGGCGGCCGTCCAGGCGACGGCGGCCACGAGGAGGAGGAGCGCGGCCTTCGACCGCACGAGCGCCTTCAGCTCCAGGCCAACGACTGAGAGAAACGCGCGCATCGGTCAGCCCGCCAGGAACGGGGCCAGCGTGAAGTCCTTCGCGTCGTCGACCTTCGCGAGGAAGAAGTCCTCAAGGCTCGTGCCCAGTTCCGAAACCTTTCCTTCGGCGACGCACGCGCCGTGGTTCAGGATCATCACGCGGTCGCAGATCTCCTGCGCGTCCGCGAGGAGGTGCGACGTCGTGAGGATCGTCATGCCGCCGGCCCGGAGGGCCTTGACGAGCAGCTTCACCTCCTTCGTCGAAATCGGGTCGAGCCCCGACGTCGGCTCGTCGAGGACCAGGAGGTCGGGCTTGCCGATGAGCGCGGCCGCGAGCGCGACCCGGCGCGCCATGCCCTTCGAGAAGCCGCCGACGGGACGCTTCGCGACGTCGGAGAGGCCGACCATCGCGAGCAGCTCGCGCGTCCGCGCCTTCGCCTCGGCGCGGGGGAGGTCCGACAGGCCGGCGTAGTAGCCGAGCGTCTCCTGCGCGGTGAGGAAGGGATGAAGATAGCTCAGCTCCGGCAGGTAGCCGAGCCGGCGGCGCGCCTCGGCCGCCCGTGGCGGGCGCCCGAAGAGCGAGATCTTTCCGCCGCTGGGCGAGAGGAGGCCGAGAATCATCTTGATCGTCGTCGACTTGCCCGAGCCGTTCGGCCCGAGGAGGCCGAAGACCTCGCCTTTGCGCACGGAGAGGGAGAGCCCGTCCACGGCCTTGACGGTCGGGCGCAGCCAGAAGTCGCGGAACGTCTTGCGGACGTCGGTAAGTTCAATGACGTTCGGCGCGGCATGGGGCGCCCCGCCCAGGGTCTGCTTCGTCTTCTCCATGCCGCACATTATAGCAAAGTCTGGGCGGAGTGCGCGGCGGCGTGCCGGGAATTTGGTATAATTCGGGTCTGCATGCTCAAGCGTCTCCATGCCCGTCTCGGCGATTTCTGGTGGTATTCGCTGATGATCTTCGTCGCCTGCCGGTCGGGCGACGCGATTCAGGCGTTCATCGGGCTCTGGCTCGTGCCGAAGTACGTCGGGGCGGAGGAGCTGGGGGCCGTCCTGCCGCTCCAGCAGCTCTCGGGGCTCTTCACCGTGCCGCTCGCCGTGCTGGCGACCGTCTTCGCGAAGTACGTCAATGTCTACGCGACATGGCATCCGCCGCGCTCTTCGCCGTCTGCATCGGGGCGGCCTACCTGGTCGTGCCGTTCTTCTACGAGCGTCTGCGCGTCGTCTCGGGCTCGCTGACGGCGCTCGTCCTTGCGGCGGGCTTCGCGGGCAATGTCGCGAGCCTCTTCACGAGCGCGCTGCAGGGGCTCAAGATGTTCAAGACGATCACGGTGCAGAACCTCGTCTCCGCGCCAATCCGACTTGTCACGCTCCTCGTCGCGATGCCCGTGCGCGCGCTCTCGGGCTACGTCCTCGGCCAGACGACGCCGCCCGCCGCCTGTTCGCTCCTCGCCTTCGGCTCGCTCCGCCGCCGCCTCGCCCCCCACCCCTACGACACGTCCTGGCGCATGGACCTGCCGGAGATCCTCCGCTACCTCTGGCCGGTGGCGGTCTACATGGGGCTCAACCT
>ONTV01000201.1 GCA_900320855.1 uncultured Lentisphaerota bacterium | reverse complement strand
TACGTGACGGACTGCGTGATCACGAACTGCTACGGCGTGCGCGGCGGCCTCGTGCGCTACGGCCGCTACGTCCGCTGCCGCTTTGCGGACGGACACGGCCGCTCGGGTGCGTCGCTCGGCCGCAACATCAAGGTGTTGAGCTCGCTGATCCTGCAGATGCCCGGCGCGTGCGCGGACAACTCGACGTTCGTCAACTGCACGTTCGCGGACGGGGACGGCGCGGCGCTTCACCTGAACAGCGGCTCGCTGAACAACACGGTCTTCAACACGATCGTCTCGGCGATGGGCGCGGCGAGCTTCACGGCCAAGGACGAAAACGGCACGGCGAAGAACAGCGTCTTCGACCGCCAGCCGTTCACGAACGCCACGGACTGCCATGAGGGCCTTGCCTATCCGCTCTTCGCGCCGCTCAGGGGCGACTTCCGCCTGCGCGCGGGCACGGACGCGGCGACGGCCGGCGACGCCGCGTGGATCGCGCAGGCGTTCCCGGACGCCCCGGCGGCAGTTGAGCTCTATCGTTCGCTGGACGGATCGTCGTTCGCGACGACGGGCGCGACGCCCGTCGGCTGCTACGCGCAGACAGCGGTCGCGGCGGGCGGCGCCGTGCAGTTCGACGGCGCGAACACGGTCGTCTGCAGCGGCTACGCCGGCTCGGTCGGCGGGCTGTACGCCTTCTCCGAGACATCCCACGCCGTCTTTCAGGCGCGTCCGCCGGCCGGCAAGGCCTACTTCGGCTTTAAACGCGCGACCGAGCAGGGCGGCTACCAGTTCCCCGAAATGGACGAGTCACTCTATGTGGCGGTGCCGCCGACGGGCGTCGTCGTGACGAACACGGCGGAATCCATCGCAAAAGAATACTGGATCGATCCCGACAACGGTTCTGACGAAAACGCGGGCACGTCGTTCGCCGCGCCGCTGAAGACGCTTGCGAAGGCCGTAGACCTTCTCTCCCCAACGGAGCGTACGCTCGTCCACTGCGCGGCGGGCGACTACGCCGAGGACGACGCGGCGGAAGGCGCGAACGGCAAAAGCCGCCTCGCGATCTTGGACTATCGTACGCTCGTTCGCTTCAAGGGTGCGGGACGCGGCGTCTCGTTCATCTCCGGCGCGCCGGATGCGGATTCGGTCGCGGCGGGCGGCGACGGCCGCGGCCCGAAGGCCGTGCGGTGCGTCTACATCGCCAATTCGTCGATGTGCTTGGTCGGCATCCAAGGCTTTACGCTGCGGAACGGCTTTGCCGATAGCGGAGACACGAGCGATTCGTCGAGTCGCCAGTATCAGGGCGGACTCGTCTTCTGCGGCGACGGCGTAGGGTCGAAGCAGGTTCTCGACTGCGAACTGGTTGGTGGTCTTGCCTATCGCGGCGGCATTTCGATGCGCGGCACGTTCACGCGCGACATCTTCCGTGACACGTCGGCATTCAGTGGCGGCGCGCTGCGCGGCGCGACGGTGCGCGGTTCGGTCTTCTACGGGCATACGGGCCTTGTCCTGGCTGCCGACAACACCGTGCGCCAGTCGACGATTTCCTCGACGAACGGCGTCAGTGTGCTGGGGGACGCGACGCTCATCTGCTCGGCCCTTCAGGCGACGGGCTGCACGACTGACCTGAACGTGACGGGCTTCACGGGCGTCTGCTACTCGTTTGACAACGGCAAGAAGCTCACGGGCGGCACGGAGGGCGAAAGCTACTTCGCCCGCGAGCCGCGTTTTGTCGATTTCGCGCATGACGACCTGCGTCTCCGCAGCGACTCGTCGCTCGTCACGGCGCCCGTGCCGGTGGACGCCGACTACTGGAAGGAGCCGGCCACGGATGTGAACGGCGTGCCGTTCAACTACAAGGGCGGCAAGACGGTCGCGGGCGGCCTCTTCACGCCGGTGCCGGTGCTGGTCGTCGAGACGCCCGCGTTCGGCGAGGCGACGCACGTCGGCGCGACCGTCGTGGAAGTCGGCGAATCGGTCACGGTGGACTTCACGCCCTCGACGAAGCGGCGGCTGGAGGCGATCCTCGTCAACGGCGAGCCGGTCGAGGGGACGAGCTACACGTTCGCGCCGGACACGGCGCTGGCGGACGACGGCGCGCCGATTCCGTCCGCGACGCTCGCGTTCCTGTTCTCGACGAACTGGTACGTGAACGCGACGGCCGGCAACGACGCCAACGACGGGTTCACGTCCGAGACGCCGTGGCGCACGCTCGCGAAGATCGCGACGTCCGGCCTGATGCTCCCCGGCGACTGCGTCCACGCGGCGGCAGGCGCCTACGACGCGGAGACGGCCGTGCCGTCGACGGATGCGAACGCCGGGAAATGCCGCGTCGTCCTGCCGGCGGGCGTCACGCTCGTCGCGGACGAGGGGGCGGACCTGACGCGCATCGTCGGCGCGGCGGACACGAATGCGACGGACGCCTACGGGCGCGGCCCCAACGCCGTGCGGTGCGCCTAGCTGGAGACGGGTGCGCGGCTCGTCGGCTTCACGCTCGCGGACGGCCGCGTGCCGAATACGGGGAACGGCACATCCGACGGCAACCAGGCTGGCGACGTCGCGTGCATGGGCG